>NYWG01000160.1 GCA_002684915.1 Verrucomicrobiales bacterium | reverse complement strand
TCTTATATTCTCCATTGTCACTTTTGAGCAAATATTGAAATTCCGCCAGACAGCCCCTATATTCGCAACACCCATTTTGAACTGCGTCACCGGCAGGAAATCTAACTTTTGCCGTTGACGCGTTGTTGTCATGGTCATACACGAAATTGTTGCTGCAATCTTGATTTCTATTGGGGTTGTACTTATTGGGATTGTCATCTGCACGGGGATAGACGTCGCTAATCGTATCCGCAGCAGGATCTACACAACCTGGTATTGACTCTACGCAACAAGTGTAATCATCGCCATCTATTTCATCATTACAATCTACATTATACTTATCCCAATAGTAATACTTGTCAGCGGGGCCGTTTCTTTCCGAGGGATTTGTAGTGCCCGCATCTTGGACACTTATCTGTGCGGAATCGGCGTTTCTGCAGCCTTTGTATTGGCAATCTCCTTGTACTGTTCCTTGAGCGACGCCGTCTATCGGCGTCACTAAAGTGAAAGTTCTATCTGGGTTAAGCGGATTAGGTGTATTTGCATTTGCGTCGTAGTTGATAGCAGATTCGTCCATGCATCCATACACCCTTTTCTCGCAGCTCCCGTCATTATACGTCGCTTCTGGGTTGTAATTTATGTTCTCTACTGCGTAGTACCCGTCTTCCGCGTCGTCGTCGTACACAATAGTAAAACGCTCCGTACAACCAAGAATATATGGCACACAGCAACTCACGCAGTCGGGTTTATCTGGATCATCATCATATGGATCTCCACAATCAACATGACAATCAGGGCAATAGTTACTATATTCCAACGACGCCCCCGGGTTGTCCGGGTCGTCAACGGTCGAAAACTGTGTTGTACACCCGTAGCAACAATTATCGCATGCTATTGTTATAGTGCCTGACTCAACCCCTGCTTTATCATAATTTTCAGCGTTTTTCATCATACATCCCACCTCAGAATTTTCAGCGGGCGGGGGATTGTAGCAGCAGTTGGTGCATGATACGGTTGCTGACGCATCATAATTTGCAAATGCTGGATCCGTGCACCCCACTTTGGTATAGTCGGAATTGAAGCAGCAATTCGGGTTATCCTCGTCGTCGAGAGTGCATGGGGTGTTAGCCAATTCGTTAAAATTGTCATAACTATCAACAGTGCACCCTACTATTGTATCCCTGCACGCATATTCGCAATCACTGCAATCATCTGGACCAAAGAGGTCTTCAGCATCGCGATAGTAACAGCAATTATTACCATCAGCATTTGTAGGACATTGTATTGTAGCATCAATATCATAATTAGCAGCGTATGAATCCATGCATCCAACGATTTCCATGTCTTTACAACCGCATTCAGTATCTCCGTAGTCTTGGCCCTTGTAATTTGAGTTGATGTCCTGTAATTGATCAGGGTGAATAGTTTTTCCTGTTGCGTCCTCATATCCAGAGTTGAGAAATCTAGCAAGTCCGTCGAATTCCTGGCCAGCGGGACAATTACCTTGAGGGCTAGTATCTTTCATGCAATCGACTCTAAACTCTAGTTCATCTGGATCATTTGCATCCCTTGGCGTACCATGTACGTAAGCGTCGGAAGGAACGTATCCACACGGGCAATATACGTTGGGTACTTTGTTAACCGTTCTATATTCGGTAAATTGATTTGGGTTTTCAGCACATTCACAAACTCCCGTATCACTGTTCCTTTGTACTATTTCACCCGGCACATCACAATTAACAGTTATTTGTGTAAATTCGATAGTATTTGGATCAGCCAAAGACCATTCATATTTGTATCCACACGGCACATTTTTCAAAATTAAGTCGTTCGTATTTATGGGGTTCGTTGGTTGATTTATACTACACGAAATATATTCATCGGGTACCGTTAAAACGAGTCCACAAATAATTGAATATAGGATAATAATCATGAATATGTAAGTTATGATGCGATTTTTTAAATTTACTTCTTTCCAACCCGACATTTCTATTTCAAAATAAAAAAAAAATTTTTTGTAAACCAACTATAAGAGAGATTTGATGGAAACTTTTGAAGAAGATTTTATCACGCAAATAAAAATGTCGCAGAAATTTCCAAGTATTTTTTCTGGGATCCGAACTCGGGGTCGACATAAAAAAATTAACAAGCTACAAAAAAGCATCAGACGGATTGATTCGGCCCTTAAAAATAAATCTAGAAACGACCGCGACCCAATAACCATGGAGCTAATATGTGATTGCGCGCCAATTTTTAGCGTGGTGACGGAAGCTGGCCATAAATATTCGTTTGATGCAAAAAATTTATTGAACTACGTTTTAGTTTCTGGAAAAGTTCAAAATCCGATCACCAGAGATCCTTTCAACGACATAGAAGCACACCGCTTGGCAAAATTGTGCAACTACCGGGGTGCGCTCGATGCCGCGAGACCTGATCCTAACGAAAACGACCATTTCCTAAACGTTATATTTGGTGAATTGTGTAGTTTAATGGACCAGCTTGTGGATTTTTGCGCAAGTCATCATACGGAGGAATTGATTGCGAAACAAATAATTGATTTTATGCCCGGCATTGAAGATTTGTATAATATTATGTTGGATTCCGCTGGACTAGACAACACAAGGGAAAAAATAAATACTCTATTGATGCGATTACGTTTGTTGATAAATAATAATAATGCCGTTCACTTTAATGTGGGTGGTCTGCGCATTTTAGAAAATTTATTTTCTAAGACTATCTTATCTGTCAACGAAAGATGGGAAAGGGTGACGAGAAGACGCTTGCGATGAGGTTAGACAAAGATCTTAAAAACTTTGCTCTGTGCTTGGTGGCGTGCAACGACCCGGGCTTGTGTCATAATTTATTAGAAGTTTCTAAATATTTAAAAACCGAGTGCATGAAAATAAGCGCGTTATATGCAAAAATATGCGCGACGTGTGGGAAAAAAACATGCGATTGTTGGAAAGAAATAAATTGCAAGCAGGTGATTCGGCACGGCATCACTTCTTTTGAAATAAATTACTTTGGAGTAAATTTAGTGACGATGTGGCAGCAGGTTAAATTTTTAGGATCTAGTTTTTGTAAATTGAAAGATAATGAAAAAATTATTTATTCGTTGTGTTTAGATCTTTGGTTGTGTATTTCTTCTTGGATTTTTGGGCATAAAATCATGTATAGTATTATGAGAAAAGCGCTTTTGTCGAGAGGAAAAAAAATGCAAGCTAAAAGTTTTAGGCTGCCAATAGTGCTATATTTAGAAAAAACCCCTTATATTGAAATTGGAAGATATAATAGGTGCACAAAAAATACAGCCACTAAAATAAAAAAAAACGTGCCAAATATGAAACAATTGCTACAAGAAAATTGCTGCTGTATAAATGATTTGTACGTAAAAAAATAATTTTCCCTAACAACACATGGGTTTCCATTTTCAAATAAGCCAAAAGAGGGGCACTCAAGACATAAGCGTTCTATTTACCAAAAACCAACAAGAAGACGCAGACTTTGAGAAGGTAGAGGTGGTGTATGTTGACAGGTTCGACAAAGTTCTTCCAAAACTAGACACCGCGTCACTAAATCCATCTTTTGAAAATTCAACCACGTGCACGGCCTCGACAGGTTTGACGAAGTCAACAGTTTTGATAAAAAACGTTGCGTCGGGGGGTAAAACATTTTACTTGTCCGTGACTGATTGTAACGGCGTGGTGGTCACTTACCAAGCAAATTATACAGTACGACCGTGGTGGTGGGACAGTATTGCATCTTTATTTGTGATGATTTTGTTGATTATTGGGTATTTCCTGCTCGTTGGTTTTGGTTTGTGGGGCGCCATACGTGTGCAGTACAGAATCTCGAGAGAGGGAGTTGGGCGTAGCGTTGTGTCCTGGCTGGGCTTTGCGTTGGGATTTCTGATGCCTACTTTGCAAGGCATACCGATAGCGATAGGATTTACGAACCCACCGAGTTCGGGGGGGCCGACTGCAACAATTCAAGGACCGTAATATATAATTTTTTTTGTTTTCATTATTTAAAGATGCTACTGCTAATAGCATGTATATTTGTTGCGTTATTCATAATGATGTCCATAAGTGGATTTTTATATTCAAAGAGCGATTCTGGGGAAGTGTCGGCAATAAATTTGTCAGAAATTCAAAGTAATCAAGATTTTGAGTTGGTGCCTAGTTACACAAAAGCCAAAATTCAGAAAACGGGCTACAAAATTCCGTTTGTAATTCATCAAACGCATAAAACACGTCGAGTCCCAGCGCGAATGTCACGCGCCGTAAAAGAATGGGTGAACAAGAATCCAGAATTTGCGCACAAATATTACGACGACGATGCCTTGCAGGACTATGTCTACAAACACGGAAGTTTAGATGTTGTAAAAGCGTTTGACACAATAAAAAATAGATATCCCAAAAAAGGAGCTATGCGTGCAGATTTATTCAGGCTTTTGCTAATGAAAAATGAAGGCGGCGTGTATGCAGATTGCGACACTACGCCAAAAATCAGTCTTATTAAATTGTTAAAAAGTGATGACCAGTACTTGACTGGCGTAGGAAGAAAAAATGATTTTCACCAATGGTTGATAATCTGCGTTCCAAATCATCCATTCATTTCAGAGGCATTAGATCTGGCCGTCGAAGCTATCCTACGAGATAAACCCGTGAGGGGCGGTATAGGTCGCGAGGCGGGCTTTGCGGGACCACCGATGCTCAATAGAGCTGTCGTGACTGTTTTAAAAAGATTTTCTAAAATAAAACATACTAATAGTGGCGTGCACAAAATTGACAACAACTATAATTATAGAGTGATTGAAGGAGATTATTTAGGAGGTCATGTCAATTTTAAATACAGGGGTTACAATCAGGACATGAAGTTGTTGGGTCTGAAACATTGGTCATCTAAGTAATCAGTTCCGTCAATAAGCGTTTTATTAATCCATAATTTGGTTTTTCGTCAAACTCTAGTTGCGATATGTGTTTTGCTATCATTTGTATTTGCCTGGGACAATCCTTGCATAACGTATCTTCAAAGAAATTTTGATTTTTGACTTTTGCGACATTTTTTTTCTTGTTTTTTTCTGATTGCCATGGAAGTTTTCCTTTGAGCATGTACACAAGAATAAATAAAAATGATTGCATATCGTCTCTTCGACTGCTCTCTATGCCATAGTGCGAATACGTAGAACAATATCTAATGGTGCCGGTTATTCCAGTTTTGTTATCGCAATACGGAATATGCGAGCCAGTTTTGTCCAAATATTTTTTTGCAAGACCAAAATCTGCAATATAAATATCAGCGTCAGAATGACCGAGCATGATGTTTGCAGGCTTTAAATCTCTGTGAAGAATTCCGCGATTATGAATATTTTGTAAAATATTAAGCAATCCTAATCCGAGGTGGCTAGTCTCAATGATCGACAATGTGCGATGTTGCAACACGCGTTCTAAATCATCTCCTAGTTTATCTATAATGATGGCGGGGTATTTGTTATTATTTTTAGATTGAATGTAACCACTCCAATGTAATTTAGGTATGCCGCGGATGACACCGTTGCGGTGTATCCAAGACAACACGTCAGCTTCGTATATCACTAATTCTCGTTTTCTTTTTCCGCTTCTAATATTTGACGAATCTACCTTGATAGCAATATCATTTCCAGTGATGGAGTCTTTACCGGAAAAAACTTTTGAAAATCCCCCGGATCCTATTTTTTCCAAAATATTGTAACGGTTTTCAATTTTCATAAACACGAGATATTATTTAAGTGTAATAAAAAAAAATTATAGAGTTATTTTCTAATAACGCGTTAACACAGCATTTATTTAAAAAATAAGTCTATAAAACTATGGCAGATATTCCATTGTCAGTAGACAAATCTAAAAATGATTCGATACAAATGAGTGCCGCTTTTGCCAAAAAACATGAAATGAAACAAAAAGCAAAAGAGGAAGGCGCAACAATAATAGAAGTTCCGTTGCCCGATGCCCCGGGCGCCACTCGCCACGGTGGCATCCCGGCCGAAGCGGTCGGTCAGATGGCGAGCATCATTGCAGAACGCGCCGACGACATAAGAAAGGCAAATCCTAAACTTACAGACGAGGTGGTGCGCACTATGATTGTTGTGCACGGTGGCGACAACGTAGAAAAGTTCATTAAAAAATATCCTGCAATTTTTCACACGTTTACTGCCAGAGAAACAAAGGGCGAAGAACGGGGAAGGATGATGCAAGTCATCAAATTAAAAATGCAGCTTGAAAAAGGAAATATAACTCCCGATGAGAGTCATTGTCTGCTTGCAGATTTGTTTGGAGTAAATGCACAACAGAGACAAGAGCTTCGAAAAAGCTTGCAAGAAATAAACGCAAAAAATAATAATAAAGATAACAAATGAGTAATATTTGGCTGGTCGACAACAGAGATTTTAACGCACCCTATTTTTCTAATAAAAACTCTATGACTAATAAGCTTATTAGTTTGTTGAGGCAACACGGAAATTTGCTTATTGTTAATCAACGTAATTACGACAAATTATGCTTTGATTCCGTTAACCTAATAGTTTTGTCGGGAAGCGATTATCGTATTAATAACCCTAGACATTTTGATAGAAATTCTTATTTTGCGTGCTCTGTGCTCGAAAAAGCGCTAGAATACATGATGAAGCATGCCAATAAGAAAATAAGCGTTCTGGGGATTTGCTACGGCATGCATCTTCTTGTTCGATTTTTTTATGGAACCGTGCATACTAGCGAACACCACATAAAAAATGTGAGCCAATATTCTAATCCCAAAGAAATATATTTAAATTACCACGATTACGTTACAGAGGCGCCCGAACCTTTTGTTCGAGATAACGAAGACGACGCGAATTTGCATGTCTTATCCATGTCCTGGCCCTCTTTCGGGTGGAAGGGCGTTCAATTCCACCCCGAGGGAACCGATTACGGCATCGGGTGGTTGCATAATTTTGTGGCCAAGTCGCTAGGAATGAAAAACGCGAGCTAATATTTTGATCTTTTAGCACCCGTCTCTACGTTTCTAATATTTTCAAGATCTTCTGGCAACCAAATTTCCTCTTTAAAATCTTCGGTTTCGTAACAAACTGGTATGCACCACTGCACGTTGTCAAAATTTTTGTTAGGTTTTCCTCGAGCACCTTTCTTCCTATTGTTAAGCTTGGTCTGCCGCACATGTCCTGTCACGAATACCTTGCCCCAGCCATACCCCTTGTTGTTAACTTCAAACGATATCCAAGTCCTAGGATCCGATGCAATCGTAAGAGCAGGACACGTATCGAGCGCTCTCTTTTTCGAAACCACGGTTTCTTCCAATTCTTCCGATTCTTCCGATTCGTCCAATTCTTCCAATTCTTCAAAAAAATCTTCCTCTTCTGGACTTTTGTTTAAAGAATTGACAGTTTCGGCCGTTAAAGGTTCCTTATATTTTTGTGGAGCGATTGGTGTCATGCAAGCTGCCAGTTTTTGCTCTTCAGGCTCAAGTTTAAAACGCGCCATTCCTTTTATTGTCTTAAAAGTAATTATGTCTTCAAAAACGCCCTGGCGGCAATCGCAAGCCTTATTATTATCGTCAAGAATGTAAAGTTTTTTTTGCAACAACAAGATTTTCCCACTCTGCGCGCTGCTTGTGCATACGGGAAGGTGGATCAATCCAATGCTGCCCACGTAAGCTCCATTTTTTTATGTCTTCAATGTTCATGTTTTCGTTCCACAGTTTTGGAAACATCTCGTGTAGACAAATGATGTGGGCAACATTAATTCTTCTGAAGGGATCGTCGCTGCCCAATTCATAATTATTTTTTTTCAAATTTGTTAGAGCGTCGTCCAACAAATTTTTTTGATGAAATAAATGAACATGTTCCGGTGAGCACATATTTCGCATCTGCAGTAATTCTACAGTAATTAAAGGGGCATGCTTGAGTAATGATTGTAATTGCTGACAAGTGATTTCAGAACTTAGGGGAACGGGTGGTTGCACGTAATGCCAGGATTGGCTATGGTTTAAACTTCCATAGCCCAAAAAACTTCTCGTATAACTTTTTATGATATGATTTTCTATTCCTGGCATGATTTCATCATTGCGTAAATTTTCAAAAAGCAGGCGCAATATGTCAAATCTATGCTGTTTGATTTCTTTTTTTTGAGATAGACACCAGGTTGCTTCGACAACGTATTCTCGAAAATAATTAGGATTATTTCTCCAATTATTATAGACATCTTTGATAGATAAAAACGAAGCATCGCTCATATTTTGGGGCAAACAATGCCAGTTGCATACGCTGCTGTGAAGATAGATATAATCTGCTTGATTTGCGATGCGTGGGATTTTTTTTTTCATGATAGAAATGTCGCAAAGTATCATAGAAACCATGCTGATTAGATCGTGAGTACGAACTGGTGCAGAATATTGTTGATAGCTTTGTTTATCTAAAATATCTTCAGCTTGTTTCGCTATCTGGGGTACATCAATCTCTCCCTTTACAATGTCTAAAATGTTTGGCCACTGTTCCTCGTTTTCTCTCATCAATTCTAAAATGGTGTGAATTTGTTTCTTTTGAATGGTTAGATCAAATCTAGTTAGTGCGTGCGAATGGTTGTAAGTTTGAGAAGAAATGCTGTAAGTGCGAGTTACAAAGTCGACTGAGATAATAAATGGAGGGTTTGAAAATTTATATTTCATGATGGACAATTGAAATTTATATAAGTTTTATGAACATAATACTTATCCTGGAGAAGACGGGTAGTATTGAATTTTTGGAGAGCTTGGATGATAATTTTTTTTGTCAAAAAAGAAGTCGCCGAATTCTGTTTTTGACGTATACGCCATGTCCGGCACGTCGACATCATCGAAAAAGTTTTGCGCTGAGCTGGTGGTTGAAGACGTGGGCGTGCCAAATCTTGATGCCGGTGGCGAAGAGTTTGGTGTTGATGGTGGCGAAGAGTTTGGTGTTGACGGAGGTGTGCAGTTTGGTGTAGAGCGTGGCGTAGAACTTGGTGTTGATGGCGGCGTCGAGTTTGGCGTAGAGGTTGGCGTAGATTTGGGCACGGGTGGTGGGCATGGTTGAGATATGCGTGCGTCGCATTTTTTTTCAAACGTGACGGAATTGATTGTCCAGCTCATGGGATTTCCGTAGTCGTCGTGAGATTCAAACTGCAAAAATAAATCATCGCCGCAGTCTAGAATGTTGCGCCTCTGAGTAAAATTCAAAAATAACTTTTGTAAACGAATCGAAATAATTTTTTCAGAAAGACAAACTATTATGTTGAGTGGTTTTTTCGTATCGAATTTGACTGCCGACACTATTTCCTTTCCCCAGTCATCCTGTCTCTTGTCGTTCAAAACAAATCTTTTTCTTTGCGTAGAATCTCTGAAGCTGCAATGGTATATAATTTCAGAGGCATCGTCGTGATCATTCGGCAAGATACTAAATGAGAATCGACCATCTTGAACGACGTTTCCCCTTATCACAAGTTTTATTGTTTCTCCTTTTTTGATGTTTGGGAACTTCGCAAGTAAGTTTTCAAAATTCAGGGAAGCTTGCCAAGGCTCGTCCAAAATAGAAACAGGGCGCGGCTTTGCCTTTGGTTTTGCCTTTGGCAGTCTTCTTCCTACAAATGGCAGATTTTGGTTTTTGTTGACAAACGCAGTTTTTTCTGGGTAGAACTGGCTGAGTCCGGACCCGACGGTACTCGGCGCACCCATAACCACGCATTCTGTGATCCCGGCTACCTTAGTCTTTGTGCCAAAGGTACACGCTTCAATTAAAACGTCGAGGGCTTCTTCGAAGGAAGCCCTTTGGATCGGCGTCGCTCTTGTTCTACCCATGCCGTGTCGATTTATTGAATTGATGTAACCGTCAAAAGTCATGGCATTGATGACTAGCATGAGATGACGACACGATACACCGTCGCCAAGAACTTTAGTACATTCTCTGAAAAGAATATTTTGCACGCTTTCTATGCCATATTTGTGGTATGATTCCCAGATGTTATTCGACAACGTGTAATTGTGGTTTATATTCTTTAATTGCGATACGTATCTAAAATTTGACCCTGCGGTAAAAATAGCATATTCACTTGTAATCACGCCAGTGTTCTTGTCAGCGATTTGTATTTGTTCAACGTGAGTTTGAGAAAATGAGGCATTGCCAGATATGGACACGTTTTCAAGCACAGATTTGCAGATTTCGTGAATAAATTTGTGTTTTTGATCTGTAGTTAACGCCGTCTTGCTCTTGAGCAGCGATTCTAAATCTTGTATTACAACAAAAACAGTCCATTCCTCGCAAACAAATGCTGAAGGAATCACGGTGAAGTTGTCGTTGTCAAAATATTTCCTTATGGCAGCGGAAACTTGCCTTGGACTTATTTTTTCTTTTTTTTCAATGTTGAAAGAGAAGCCAGCTAGGTTTTTGTCGTACGATGAATTTTCTGCAATCATATATTTGAACAAAAATCGTTGCGTTACGGACATGTAATCTGAGAGAGAATCTAACGTCAAAAATTCACAGACCTTGTGTACGTATTTTGACAGAGGTTTGTGAATAAACGAGTCGGAAATGCGCTTGACCGCGGAATAAGATTTGTTAATAGGGTGTTTCAATCTGATGCGCATGCTAGGCGTAGAAATGTTGACGGAGCCATCCAAGATTTCTCTGAGTCTTGGCACGCCAGCCGTCACCAAGTGACAACCCTTGCCAGCCGAGTGAAACGTGTTGAGGGTCATCTGCATGATTGGTTGCGACAGCGATTGCGCTGCGACAGTTCCTGGCATGTAACCAGCACTAACCCTCGCTTTGAAGATTTTGTGTCTGACGACTTCAAAAAGTCCTGCGTCCATCCGATCGCCACACACGCTCAACATGTGTAATTTTACAAGATCCAGGCAGCTATTGCACTTGTCTTGCAGGGCATCGAGTTCTTCCATCCAATCCATGTTTTCTGAAGGCGTGAACATTTTGGAATTTATAACACGTTGAAGGTTGACGGGTACTTCAATTCGAGCGTCTAAAACATCCGTATACTTCATCATGTTTTTTTTTATTTTGAGCGTCAAAAGTATAGCTGCTCGGAAGTTTTGCTCGTTTGTAAATAAATGTTTCTTGGTTTCCCATAACTTTACCTCTTGCAGCACGGGACAATATACCGATTCTATTTTTTCAGCCGAAAAATTGTCTCCATAATAACTAGGCTGTAATATTTCTCCAGAATGCAACGTAATTTGACCAAAATAATTAGCTTGCGCAGACTCAATCATTTTTGAGACTCGCCTGCTAATGTATCCAGTTTGCGCAGTTTTTACAGCGGTGTCGACAAGTCCTTCCCTGCCGCCCATCAAATGAAAAAAAAATTCAGAGGGGACAATGCCTTTATTGTACGGATTTGTGACAAATCCGTGCGCTTCCGGCGAATGCTCGCCCTTTTCAAAACATGGAATTGTTCTTCCTTCGGGGTTTCCCGTGGAAAATATTCTCTGACCGGAAACCATTTGCATACCAACGCATCCAGATATTTGAGAAACATTGATTTGCGAGCCCTTGCTGCCAGAATCAACCATATCTAAGAGCCCATTTGCAACCGAGGTGCTTTGCGCCTTGTTTCGCAAAAAAGATATCGCATTCAATGCGCTCTTGTCGACAGCCGTGGATAAAGAATTTATTATGTTGTCTTCTTTGTTTTTTTTGCTTGATTGCTTAAAATAGTTGCTAAGGATGTTCGAGACCGTATCAAAACATTCGTGAGAAATTTTGGTGTCTTCATAACTGCAGGTAAAGCCAACCAACTGTAAAGCTTTCAACGAAAGTCTCTGCATTTCGGAAATAAACGTGTTGCAATAATCCTTGAAATCTCGAGCTAAGATATCGATGAACCCACCGCTCGTTGCGCCGAGCAAAGCTTTATCCAATCTTCCGCATAAATGCACGCCGTTCTTTACCAAGACTATGTGATCATCCAGCCAGTTCTGCGCGTTATCGACGCCGCCGGCGGCAGCAGACTTATTTTTTTTTGGACCAACAAACAAATTGTCCGGTAGCAAAAGACTGATGAGTTGTTTTCCAGAATATAGAATTTGTGGTTTTAGAACAGCAGGAACGAGTTTGGAAAAATGTAGCCACTGGTTTCCCGAAATAGACGAAACGATTTGCATAGCATCTGAATGATTGACGAAAAAGCTCTTGGACGTCAACATCCACGACCCGAGCAACACGTCTTGAATCAGACCCAAAATCGGCTTGGACGCCTGCGGACTGATAAGATTTTTTGATATAGACATCAATTCTGCAGCTTCCGCCCGGGCTTCAATCGTCTGCAACGTATGCATATTCATTTCGTCCCCGTCAAAATCTGCGTTGTACGGCGTTGTAGCTTGCACGTTAAGTCTAAAAGTTTTCTGATGGGGAAATAATTTGACCCGATGCGCCATAAGTGAAAAGGCGTGCAGAGAAGGTTGTCTATTGAACAGGACTACATCGTTGTTGATTAAATGTCGCTCTACAACATCGCCTATCTGCAATCTTTGCACTTCCTTCATCAAGTTTTCTTCTTCTAAATATTTGATTTTGGTTTCGCGACCGTTGCGTAGGATAGAATTGCATTTTTTTTCAGACACTATTTTCTTTAACCACGACATGTTGTGATTCGTTACCTTTTCGGGAATTGATTGCTTTTCAGCCACAAACCCTGGAACACCGATTTGATCTAAATCTATGCATGCATCTGGCGATACAACAGATCTGCTCGAAAAATCAACACGTTTTCCGCACAGATTACCGCGGATCCGACCTCGTTTTCCTTTCAATCTTGTAGAAATGGAACGAATTGTTGTGCTTCTGATGCCACCACCGGGTTTTTTGGCGTGTTTAGTGTCGTTTAAAAGATACACCGATAAATGGATTTGCATTTGTTCCAGCAATTTTTCAAACTGTGGTGTCCTTTTCTCGCTACTTATTTCAGACTGCAACAGACTGTTTGTCTTTACAATGTCCTGTAGTTTCAGGGTTAAATCATCGTGACCACGTGTCCTGGAACTTTCGGTGCATGCAATTGAAGGACGCATGACCGTTGATGGACACAATAATACTTCAATGATAAAATTTTCAGGTTTTGACGCATTCGGGCCTTTCGAAAATCCAAGTTTGTATAAATCTTCTAATTTTATATTTCGCAAAATGCTCAAAGCATCAGATGGGTAAAAACTTTGCATTGCAAATGATTTTTCTTCTTCGCTCTCAAATATTGAATCAATGTTTTTGTGCAAATTAAAATCTTTTTTGATACCCAATCCAACTCGAGAATAATTCGGCTGTGGTCCGCCGCAGTGAGGACAAATTTTTTTCAATCGACTTTCTTGGGAAATCGTAGCCAGTCGGCGACGCGCCTTGAACGTGTTTGATGGGATTTTTAAATCTTCTATCAGCAAACCGGAACAAAAAAAACAAGCGCACCGAAGCACGCGCAACGTGATCTCAATAAAAACCGGATTATAAACTGGAGCTGCCATTTCAATTTTCCCGCAATGCCCGGGACACAACGGCACGGCGTGTTTACAAGTTCCACAAACGTACCTCCTATCACTTGATCCCATGCGCATGTCTAAAACAGAATTCATCCTTGGCAGGCCGCGTTCGTACAGCATTGTTTCCGTGATGTTCACGACTGCCATAGATCTAATTTCTTTAGAGGAAAGCGCAACAAATTCGATCTCTTTGACATAATTATTGCCGTCATCTACCTGATTTTGGCTCATCTTCCTCGCTCGCAGAACACTTCAAATTTGAAATTATTCGACTTATTTTTTTTTTGGAGATTTAAATTTTAATTTTTAGAAAACTAATTTAAGTTTGGAGCCGTTGAATCCAGGCTGAATCTTGATTCGTGGCAATCCACAGAGTCGCGTGTTTTGGGACTACAACGTACTTTAAAACATGTTTAAAACTTTTTTTTTATGTCAAAATCAATATTTTCTAAATAATCGTACAGATATGGCTCACCAAAAAGCATTTGCTTTGAAGGTGTATAGTCCTGGCATATGTCAAGAACGACAACGGTCTGTACGGAATGCGATAGGCGTTGTAACATGGATATGCGTGCTTGTTGCGGAACTTCGTGAAACATAAAAGATATAAACGACACGTCTATTTGTTCCAACTCGTAGTAATGACCGTTACCTAATTCGTATTGAATATTACTGGATTGCTTGCGTCTCGAAGCCACTTTGAGCATCTCCGCACTCGTGTCGATCCCAATCACCCGACAACTTTTGAATGAATTGGCCAAGGCTTCAGTTGAGAGCCCCGCGCCGCAACCAATATCTAGTATTGTTGCGTTTGAAGCGGGTAGACACGGGAGTAAATATTTTTTGCATATGTGCGATCTTAAACTGTCCTTGTACACGCATTGATCTAAGGCAGTCGTAAAAATTGGCGCAACGTTAGCGTGAAACCAATTGTCGTTTCCAAACATATGAATTCTTGGATCTGCCCAATAAGGAGGTTGAGATTTTGGGGGCTCATAAAATTTAAGCCCCAAAATTGACCTAAAAAAAACCAACAATGAAATTTTCATTTTTACTATTGATAATATATTATTATGTATCGATCCCAGCCGAATCGGCTGGTCTCAAACCCCATTCACACGGACTAATCAGCCTCCAAAAGGGGGGGTCTTGAGTTTCTTTCTCTGTTTGATCTATAACATTCTTTACTACATAAGCCTTATTACAATCGTCTTTTCCTCTTATAGATTTATCAATTTCATATGAATTCCGGCAATTTTTTTGTTCGCCATTACTTGCCTTTTGCCACATTGCAATTGCTATATTCCTGTCTCCAATGTTTTGGTCAGTCATGTCCATGTAGCCGGCGCTTCCGTCGTTGCACGTCATATTGTCGTCTTTGGCGCTACTTCGTAGAGCAAAAGCAACAATAGTTGCAATTGCAATCAAAAACAAAAATGTTATAACTAAATATGACAAAACGTTTATCATATACACTTACATATAAAATTATTTTTTTATTGTTGAACAAAAGTTATGGAATATAACGCAATCACTGCTTGCGATTCTTGTATCTCAATCACATCATTTTTACTCACATTTATTGTCACAGTAGCAGACGTCGAAG
>NYWG01000159.1 GCA_002684915.1 Verrucomicrobiales bacterium | reverse complement strand
TTTTTTAATTATAGGAGAGTTTATTTATTTATATGCATAACAATTACAAAATCTTGTACAACATTTTTATACAAAAATATAAAAATAACAATTGTAGCAATCCCGTCACTGTTCTGACTAGCTAGAAATACTTGGATTCCCTGTGGAGCGAAACACGTGATACACTAATAACTATTTTACTATTCGTCGTGGCAAGTTACTTAAATTAACCTTAAATCTAAAATTGAACTCATATAGATTGCTCTTTGACATAGAAAAATAAAAGATATTTTTCTTCAAGAGAAAGCCTTACATACTACACCCTTAAATCTAAGATCACAAAAGTTTATATTCACAGATGAAACTCATGGCAAGATATCCTTAAAACTAAATTACCTCGTACATTCATAAGTTTTGTTCCAATATAAAAATAGAATTCTCTCAAAGAACATGAGATCTGAAGGTGCTATTCTAATAAGAATTTTTATCATTTAAAGCAAACAGGTCCAACTTCAAACCCGAAGGCTTGGTGAGGCTTTCCGTAGTCGACTGGGTAAAAGTCTACCAAGGGCAGCTGTCCCAGTTTCTGAGTTCTGACCTCAAACACCGTTTTAGATTCTGCTTTTTTGGATTTGCAACCATCCAAAACAACATTTGGCTTGTTGTTTTTCGCCGAGAACTCTTGGTCATTTTCACCTAACAGCTTGATGGCATTGTTGTAGTTGCTGTAGCTCGAGTCGTACCAGGCCGCAGAGTTTATACAAGTGTAGGTGAAGTTTTGGTGGGCCTCGCTGCTCATGAGCCTCAGGAATGTGAGCTGTACAGGGCCCAGGGAATCATAACTGATTTTGAACCCCCCTCTCAGAGTGGAGTACCATCCTTCTTGACTTTTTCTCCAGGGAATGTTGGGCATTCTGCTGGCATGCACATCGGGCGAGACGCAAGTCTCCCCCCCAGCGGTCATGTTGCAGAACACCCGGACGGCGTCCTCGGTCATGCCCAGGTTGGGGTCTATCCAGTAGTATCCGTCCTCCATTTGTGGTCGTCCATAGTGCAGGTCCAAACAAGTTCTGGCAGGGCTGTCACGAGTTCCAATAGGTTTCTTCATCTTCTCCAGTTCTATCCTCATGTTGTAGATGTCGGTGTAGACGGTGATCAGGTCCACGTCACTGTCCTTCTGAGGGCGAGACTTGGCCTGGTTGCTGTCAACCTCTCTTTTGTTCCTCCGGTAGGCTTTGGGTTGGTCCCGTTGGAAAAGGATGTCTGGTGGTAGCAGGGGCAGCTCTCCAGGAGGCCCTGCTGGGCCAGGGGGTCCTGAGGGACCATGGTCACCCTTTGGTCCAGTTACCCCGCTAGTTCCCTTGGGTCCGGGTGGGCCCTCCAGTCCTGGCAAGCCTGGGGGACCTTCTGCTCCTTTCATACCTATAGGTCCGATAGGTCCAGACTCTCCTTTAGCTCCAGGCAGCCCTGGCGGTCCCTTTGTTCCAATTTCACCTTTCTCTCCTTGATCTCCCTTCCTGCCTGGTAATCCCATTTCACCTCTGTGTCCTTTCTGTCCTCTTCTTCCCCGAGAACCCTTGAGACCCTTGGGTCCTAGCGCTCCAGTTCTGCCTGGTGAACCAGGTTTGCCTGGAACACCAGGCACACCAACCTCTCCAGCAGGTCCTGGGTTGCCTCTCAAACCAGGTGGTCCTTCAGGACCAGGTGTTCCCTGATCCCCAGGAGCTCCTTGAAGTCCAGGTGGACCCAGGGGTCCAACATCTCCTTTAATTCCAGGCTGACCCGCATTTCCTTGTTTCCCAGGTGGTCCAGCTATGCCTGATTTTCCAGGAGGTCCCTGTAGACCAGGCTGGCCAGGTGGTCCAACATTTCCTTGCACACCTCTGTCACCTTCCTTTCCATGCTCTCCAGGATTGCCAGGCTCCCCTTTTATCCCATGTGGTCCTTGTTCTCCAGGAGGACCAGGAAAACCGGGTGCACCAGGATTACCTTTAGGTCCTTCAACTCCAGGTGGTCCTCTAGCTCCTGGACCTCCTTGGTTTCCAGGTTTACCTTCTTCTCCTTTTGGTCCAGGTTGTCCACGATTTCCATGTTTTCCATCTGCTCCAGGAGGACCAGGTAGGCCATTAGGTCCAGGATCTCCTTTATCTCCTTGAGGTCCCTCAGGTCCCGGAGCACCAGGCCTTCCATCCCCTCCTTTAGTCCCTTGCAGACCAGCCTCACCAGGCTGACCCGCAGGACCCGGTGGTCCTTTCTTTCCAGGGTCTCCTACTTCTCCTTTACCACCAGGTATCCCAGGAGGACCTTGGGCTCCTGTGGCTCCTGGAGGTCCATTCACTCCTGGTGGTCCATCTTCTCCTTTAGGACCCCTTCTTCCCATTATTCCAGGTGGTCCTTTATCTCCAGGGGGTCCGATTGGGCCGATTTCTCCTCTTTGTCCTCGTGGACCAGGGCCACCTAGAGGTCCAATGTCTCCTTTGGCTCCCTTGTAACCTTTTGAACCAGGTGGACCCATTTCACCCTTCACACCATCCTCTCCAGGATCTCCCTGGGGGCCCGGAACCCCTGGTAAACCTCTAATTCCAGGCAATCCATCCCTTCCAGTAGGACCAGGAAATCCTGGAATTCCAATTTCTCCTTTTTCACCAGGCTTTCCAGCTGGGCCAGGAGGTCCTTGTCTTCCTTCAACTCCCTGGGGTCCTTCGGATCCTGGCATACCATTGGAGCCCTTGTCACCTTGAGGTCCGAAGGGGCCTGGTGGACCCGCTTCTCCTTTGAGCCCTGGCATTCCTGGCAAACCAGGAAGACCACGCTCTCCAGGAAATCCCGGTAACCCAGATGGTCCAGTCAGTCCAGGTCTTCCTTGAGGACCGGGAGGGCCAGGAGGTCCTTCTTTCCCTGATTCACCAGGTCTTCCTGATTCTCCAGGGACTCCAGGTGTGCCAGGAACTCCTGGCTCACCAACAGGACCTGACTCTCCTGTGGGGCCGGGTGGCCCAGCAACTCCTGGGGCCCCAGTCGGTCCAGTGGGGCCATGTTCACCAGGTGGTCCTCTTTCTCCAGGAGGTCCAGTTATTCCATCTTTACCAGGAATGCCCGGAAGTCCAGGCTCTCCAGTTGTTCCTCGAGGACCTTCAGGACCAGCTATTCCAGGTTCTCCCATTGGGCCAGGAGATCCTGGTTGTCCAGTGTCTCCCTTTGGTCCTGTTAGCCCTACACTTCCTCGTCTCCCAACTCTTCCTCGGAAACCTCTTGGACCAGTCTGTCCTCTTTCTCCTTGTAAGCCATCTTTTCCTCTCTCTCCCTTACTGCCTGGAGCTCCATCTCTTCCTTGGGTTCCCTTGTCTCCTTTATCGCCAGGTCCACCAGGATATCCAGCAAAGCCAGGGGGACCTATTTTACCCTTTTCTCCAGGTGGTCCTATTGCTCCAGCTTCTCCAGGTGGTCCTTCAGTTCCTTTTGGACCTTGCGGTCCTTCTGCCCCCTGCTTGCCTGTTGGTCCTGGAATACCTCTATCCCCCTTTGGTCCCATATCTCCCTTCTGACCCTCCAAGCCAATTTCTCCCTTTTCTCCTTTATCCCCAGTTTGACCCCTCTCCCCCATATCTCCTTTGACTCCTCTCGATCCAGGAAATCCTATAGGCCCTGTGTGGCCCTGAGGCCCCTTATCCCCCTTTCCTCCTGGTTTACCCGGATGTCCATTATTGCCTGGCAATCCATCGGCTCCTGGTAAACCAGGGAGACCAGGCTTTCCTCTTGGTCCTGCTTGACCGGGAGGACCCAAAGGTCCCACTGGGCCAGGTGGTCCAACAGGCCCCTTATTACCAGTAACCCCAGGGGGTCCAGGAGGTCCAGTGGGTCCTTCATTACCTTTAGGGCCAGGAGATCCCTCAGATCCAGGAATGCCTGGTGGTCCTGGAAGTCCATTGAACCCTCTTGGTCCAGGGAATCCTCTGGGACCCATTTCCCCAGGAACTCCAGCAAGACCAGGTGGTCCATCTTCTCCCATCATACCCCTAGAACCTTCGTTACCCTTTGGGCCAGCATCTCCTTTATAACCTCGGTCTCCTTTCTGGCCTGGAATCCCTGGAAGTCCCTGAATACCAGGTTCACCCTTTGATCCAGTAGGCCCTGACAATCCTCTCTCCCCATCTCTTCCAGGTCTCCCTCTTTTCCCTTCCATGCCTGGTGGTCCAACCTGTCCTCTAGGTCCTCTTGGTCCTCTCTCCCCCATTTCTCCCTCCTCTCCTTTCAGTCCTGGCTCTCCTGGCATTCCTGGAGGTCCAGGCAATCCAGTTAAACCCATTGGTCCTGGAGGCCCCATAAGATTTTGCATGGCTTGAGAGATTATGGACTGTAGTTGATTATCTGGCCCTTTTGTTGATCCCAAGTTAGTCGGAATGATGAGGACATTCCCTGGAGACCCTTGAACTCCATCTGTTCCGTCCAAACCATCCCTTCCAGATTCACCCTTGAGCCCTGGAGGGCCAGGAGGTCCTACTTCTCCCACCTCTCCTCTGGGACCTTGATCTAGTGGTCCAGTATTGACAGCTGGTTCCACTAGCTGGATTGGTTCCTCAACAGCTCCATTGAGTGGGTCCCGCAGTCGCTCAGTGAACTCCAGGTACTGCTGGGGGGAGAGGCCCTCGCGGTCCAGAATGTCGTCTTCATTTATACCAATGTAGCTCGCCTTGAAGTCGTCACCTTGCACTATAGAGGGCAGGGCAGTACCGCAGTCTGGGAGGTACTCGGTGCACAGGTTGTAGGCTGCTTCTGGGTTGGATACGATCATCAGCTGCTGTATCTCACCATCGAAAAATTCTTTATCGTCAATTTCCTGTCCAAAGAGAATGATTCCGTCAGTTTTCAGTTCTTGGTTCTTCTTCCGTGTGATCTCTTTCGTGTCCTGGTTCTTGCAGTTCAAAATAGCAGTAGCAGAGTTGCCCTTGATGCTGATCCCGAGCCGGTGCCACTTATCAGGTAAGACTCGAAGTTTGAATCTCAGTCTTTCTTTTTTTGCCCCCGTTGTCCCCTTTGTATATGAAGACCAGTCTGCGGGCAATTTTAACTGATAGGATAAGACTCCCATCAGCGCTGTAGATTGTAAACAGCTGGCCCCGCGAATAAGAAGTGGTCTTGAAGGTGGTCAAGATGGAGAAGTCGTGGGGGAATCCGTCCGGAAAGACAGTGGCTGTGGGGACTGAGATAACCGCCTTCTTGGTGAGGTGGTAGGCGGTGTCCGGCGTGGTCTCACCCTCCCGGGTCCCACAGAAGCCACTGACAGTCTTCACAGTAGGGTTGTCCCCTATCCGGAAGGCGGTCAGTAGGTCCACTTGAGACCCGGGAGGCAGGGCTGAGACTCCGCTATAAAACAGAATCCATAAGGCGGCTGTGGCGGCAACAATAAGTCTGGAAGATCGGGGTTGTTGCATTGTGTCATGCGGGCGCCACCTCCGCAGACACTCCGACACACCGAGCTAGGAGTGGGAAATCCTGCCCAGTGTCCGGACTCATGACTCTGAGAGGCCTGACTCCGGCCCACTCAGAGCCACAGTTGACTCGAGC
>NYWG01000158.1 GCA_002684915.1 Verrucomicrobiales bacterium | reverse complement strand
GCAATTATTAATGCTCAAAAAGCAAACATTGATCTTACATTTGACCATGCATGTGCAATTGATCTTGCCACAAAAGGAACAAGCAAGAACGTGGTTGAAGCTGTACACACTTCTGTTAATCCGCAGGTAATTGACTGCCCGCCAGCTGAAGGGTCAAAACGAAGTATAGATGCAGTAGCTAAAGATGGGATCGTCATTAAAGCTCGTGGGCGAGTAACTGTTAGAACCAATCTTGCTAGCTTTGTAGGTGGAGCAACAGAAGACACTATTGTCGCTCGTGTTGGTGAGGGGATCGTTTCCTCCATAGGCTCTGAGCAGAGTTATAAAGACGTACTTGAGAATCCTGATCGTATATCGAAGAATGTTTTAGCCAAGGGCCTCGACAGCAACACCGCCTTCGAAATTCTTTCTATTGATATAGCAGATGTTGATGTTGGAGAAAATGTCGGAGCTAAACTTCAAGCGGAACAAGCAGAGTCTAATAAACTCGTAGCGCAAGCTCAGGCCGAAGTACGCCGCGCAGCAGCTGTAGCTTCAGAGCAGGAAATGGTGGCGCGTGTAGAAGAAATGAAGGCTAAGGTTGTTGAAGCTGAGGCTCAGGTGCCACTTGCAATGGCTGAAGCTTTTCGTGATGGAAACCTTGGAATTATGGATTACTATCGAATGAAGAATCTAGCCGCTGACACAGATATGCGCTCTAAGATTGCTGGCGGAGACGAATCATCTAAGGACGACCAATAATAATCAGTTTGCAAAGCATCATCTCAAACTTGTTCAGCTCTCAACAGGAAATTCCGATCCTGCTGGCAGCGGAAATACTCGAATTAATCGGCCCTCTTGCAATAGGTTTGGTTTACGCTTTTACAGCTTGGGTAAAAAAACAAAAAGATGCTGAAAAAAGATCAAACCTAAATGATCCGCCAGTAGTCGATACGCCTTCTCAAGGAAGTGGCGGATGGATGGATAAGCTGGAAAAAATGGTCGAAGAGGCTGAGCTAGAAAGCATTAATGACGAAGCTGAATACAATACTCCCCGTTTACAGGGGAATTATTATGATAATCTACCACCCGTATTAGACAATGAGAGTGAGATAGTTAATTCGGATTCTGACTTGGAAGCAGTTTTCATCGATCAGCCAATTGACGATCAGATTGAAGAAGCTAAAGTCATTAATCGATCTCCCGTATACAAATCTCCAATTTATAATTCTAATATTGCCAGAGAAATAGCAAATGACATAAATGCCGCAAGACAAGGTGTTATTTCTGCCATCATTTTGAATCCACCCAGGTCTCTCGAGGATCCAGATAAAATCACGCGATATTAAGTTTCGTCAATCAATTGGCAATCAGGGCAATAATATGTACTCCGATTAGACTGGCAGCTTCGGATAATAATACCCCCACAATCCCGACAAGGCTCCCCTTCTCTACCATAAACCCTGAACGGATCCTTCAATTGATAATCTCGACCTGATTTGGTCCCATAATAAAACAACCCATCATTTTTAAATTCCCCCTCAAAATCCAATTTTAAACTCAAACCAAAATTAATCTGATTATGAAGAATCATATTAATTGCTTTTCGTAATTCCTTCACCTTAGCAAGGCAAAGCGATGAACCTTTAATAAATGGTGAAATTTTGGATTTATGAAGCACTTCACATGAATAAATATTACCAAGTCCCGCAATATGTTTTTGATTCATTAAACGAGCCTTTACAGATTGGCTTGTGTTCTGAATAACTGAAGCAAGCATCTCTTCCGTAAAGTCACTAGACAAGGCATCTAACCCTAAATTTTCCAAACAATCCTCATCAACGGTTACTCGCCCAAAAGATCTAGGATCTTTAAAAACCAAATATTCACTATTTAGTTTAAAGACTACAGCAGTATGCTTGGGAAGTGATTTATTGGACTGCTGAATAAACAACCTGCCCGTCATTCCAAGATGTATAATTAAAGGAAAAGTTGATTCAGACTGCCCTCTCTGTAATTGAAGCCACAAAAACTTCCCCTTTCTTCCTACTCCCTTAATAGTGCAGCCAACAATTATTTCTTGAAGTAACTTTGGCCGTTCAGGTCGAACAACCCTTAACTTCAAGACATCGATACTAACTAATTTCTTATTAGCCAACAATGAATCCAAGTGGCAACGCAATACCTCTACTTCCGGCAACTCAGGCATAATATTTAAATCTTACGATATATTTTTTAAAAAATAAGATTATGGCTTAAATTCATTAAGACAGATAAATATTTTGTTTTATTCAGAAAACAAATTCAACTCATCTTGAGGATCTTTTCTAATGGGCGCAAAGCTGAGCCGATGTATAGGGCAAGGCCCCAAATCAGAAAGAGCGTTAAGATGTTCTTTAGTTCCATATCCTTTATTCGAAGAAAATCCATAGCCTGGAAACTCAAGGTCAAATTTGCCCATCATTCTATCTCTAGTTACTTTAGCAAAAATGCTTGCAGCGCCGATCGAATAACTTAGCGAGTCTCCCTTAACTATTGCGCTTTGCGCTTTTCCGAGTGAAGGAACAGGACGGCCATCAACCAACAAATGATCCGGCTTATGGCCAAGGGAGATTAATGATTCCTTCATCGCCTTATGCGTAGCCTGCAATATATTGATGCGATCAATTTCTTCTGGCTCAATGATAGCTACGCCAAATCTAACCCCATCGAACTCGTTTAAAATATCAAACAATTGTTCTCGTTTTTTTTCACTTAGTTTTTTGGAGTCATTGACATCGCATAAAGAGGCAGGCAAACCACCCATAATAACTTCATGCGAAAACATGGCTGCAGACGCAACTAATGGCCCCGCCAAAGGACCGCGCCCCACTTCATCTATCCCAGCTACAAAGAAACAACCTTTTCCTACCCATTTTCGTTCATGAGTAAAACGGTCAAACATTGTAGTTAAACAAATTTACCGGGATTAAGTATCCCTTTTGGATCAACAGCTTTTTTGAAAGCGGCATGCAAATTTCGAACCTCCAAGGAGGCAGCCTGATTCCACCAAGGTAATTTAGCTAAACCAATTCCATGCTCACCAGTAACAACACCACCCCACGCAAGAACCTGCTTAAACAACTCATCCAGAGCCGCATCGCTTCTTCTTACTTGCTTGGGATCATTCTCATCCATCATTAAATTAACATGTATATTACCATCACCAGCATGCCCAAAACAGGCTACTTGAATACCATGCTTTTTTTGTAGCCGAGCTGTGAATTCAAAAAGCGGCTCAAGCATGCCTCTCGGAACAGCAATATCATTGTTTAACTTGGTCAAACCAGTATCTCTTAAGGAATATGAAAACTCACGACGCAAAGCCCAAAATTTTTCAACCCCTAAATCACCTAATCCTTTCCGAATAAATAAAGGCGAGAACTTTTCAATTATCTTTTTTAAGTCACGAAGCTCACTCCTCACTGACTTCTCCTGACCATCGATCTCTACAATTATGTGAGCATTGCACCCATCAAACATCCTACTGTTAGTTCGTTCTCTAGCCGCATCCAGAGTAAATGAATCTGCCACTTCCAACGCAGACGGCAAAAAACCAGATTTAAAAATTTTTTGAATCACCTTTGTCGCCTGTTTCATTGATCGAAATCCAATACTCAAACAGCCTTTGAAAGGAGGCTTTGGCAAAAGCTTAAGCGTAGCCTCGGTAACAATACCCAGCATGCCTTCTGAACCTACAAAAAACCTAGCTAAATCAAATCCAGTTTTATTTTTATGACAACTACTTCCAAGCCTTACTATTGCACCATCTGACAATACAACCTCTAAACCAATTACATAATCTCTGGTTACTCCATATTTAAGACAACGCGGGCCGCCAGCGTTCGTTGCGATATTTCCACCTATAGTGCAATCGTTGCGACTTGCAGGATCCGGAGGATAATAAAGCCCTTTCAACTCAACTTCTGACTGTAATTGTGCAGTCACCACGCCGGGCTGCACTACAGCAACAAAATTTTTATCACTAACTTCTTTTATCCGATTAATCTTTTTTAAACTTAATGCAATTCCACCTCGAGCCGGAACACAGCTACCAACATAACCATAACCCGCGCCTCTCGCTGTTAATGGAATATTATGTTTATTCGCATATTTTAAAATCTCCGACACTGTCTTTGCATTCTTAGGGAATGCCACAGCATCAGGAGGATTAGAAGCAAACCATTTATCACCAGAATGACTCAATCGTGTTTGCTCATCCAAGCGCAACACGCCTTTTGGTAATTGCCCCTGTAATTTTTCGAGCTTTTTCTTTTGGATTAATTTCATTCAACAGGGTAACCGCATGATCTGAGAAATTCACTAGCATCTTCCCTCTCGCTATCAGGCACTTGGATCCGTATCCCTCCAGCACCGAGCACATATCCCTCCATAGACAATGCACTGGTTTCGTCGGCAACAAAAACGTTGAAATTAGCCGCTTCAAGTTGCGATCTAATCAACTGTGCCTCGGCCGAGTTTAGCGCTCGAAACACTGTCTCCAAAATCATGATTATAACTCCACTGATCGCGATTCGCGAATTGACTGTAATACAGAAAATGTTAATTGCATACTTTGCCTAGCCTCAGAATAAGGCAATGGATGATCTTTCTTTCCCAAAAGGAAAGACAACCATGCCTCCATCTGTTCTGGGTGACCTTTTGAACCATATTTAAAATTGGATTTCTTCCTGCCTTCATTAACTTCAAGTGACTGAAAGTTAGTAATGTCAGCAACTATACCAGCTCCATACACAGTAAGTCTCTCCTTTGGGTAAATAACTGAACCCTCAGCAGAATATAACAACTGACCACAAGACCCATCAGCAAATTCCACCTGTGCTGAAATGCTATCAGGAACTTGAATTGCTCCTTCTGTAGGCCACGTGGTCTGAGCCGTAACACTTACAGGCTTCGAGCCAAACAAAAAACAAAAGTAATCTAAAAAATGGCACGATTCTCCAACCACCCTGCCCCCACTTTCATTAATATTTGCAAACCAATGGTCAGGATCCAACTTGCCTGCAAAGACACGAAAACTAGCAGATTTTGGCCCAGGTGACCGATCAAGCCTTCTCTTAAGCTCAACCGAAGCAGGTGCAAATCTGCGATTAAAACCAACCTGTACACTGGTTGAATAGGTTTTAATAGTTTCATCAATCTCAGCCAACTCCTGAGGAGTGAGACACAACGGTTTCTCCACAAACACATGCCTTTTCGACTTCAATGCAGATATTACCATAGGCGCATGTAAATGATTACGTGTACCTATTAATATAGCACCTCCAGGTTTATTAAGCACTACTTCGAAATCAGATGAAGCATCCGCAAATCCGAATTTATCTCGAACGTGATTTGCACTAAGAGCAGTATTGTTAACTATCGAACCGAAAGGCACCTTCCCTTTCAATGCTGGCAAAAGCATCGTTCTTACAAAGTTACCTGCCCCCACTACATCAATTTGATCAACTGGTTCAATTAGGCGGTTTGTTGATTCGCTTTTAAATTCAGACTTATCATCAGACCCAACTTGCTTAAATAAGTTATCAGACTTGTCATACTCCATTACCACACCAATATCACCTGAAGTTCCATCGCCCAAAGCCTTATATACAGGCTCAAATTCAGTGAACTTAATCTTTCTTGTAGTAATCCCCTCTAAATTCAAATCACCGCTCTTCAGCAAGTGGAGTCCAGCTTGAAAGTTTCGTTGTTCTGTCCATCGCACATAACCTATCGGATAGTCAGACCCTCCCCATTCGTAGGCAGGATCATATCGCCCCGGTCCATAGGATCTTGAAAAGCGAACATCAATTTCTTTACTGGAAAATATACGCCATGGAAGTTCGATCTTTGTAATTCCAACATCAACCAAACGACCACGGTCACGTAACGCCTCGGCACACTGCTCAATCGGAGCATTACTATCTGTGCCCACACAAACAATAGTCGCATCAACACCAACACCATCAGTCCATTCACGTACTTCGTTTTGAAGATCCTGGCTAGAGGAAATCACAACCCTCTCAGCACCCATCGATTCACTAAAAGATCGCCTGGACTCATCAAGATCGACAGCCATCACACGTGCACCATTAGCTTTTAGCAATCCAGTTACCAACAAACCAACAAGCCCTTGCCCCATAACTAAGACACGGTCACCCAAACGCGGTTCTGTTTGGCGAACACTATGTAACGCAATAGAAATAAGTGTGGTGTATGCAGCTTGCCACAATGGAACTTCGTCAGGAACCTTGGCAACGAGAAGATCAGGCACCGCGATATACTCAGCATGAAAAGCACATTCCGCACCTCCACAAGCCACCCGATCACCCACACTAAACCGAGAATTCCCCTCATCTACGGCCTCAACAATTCCGGCGGCGCTGTAACCTAAAGGTGTTGGAGAGGAAAGCCGATTACGCACTTTTTCATATGCAGACTTCCATCCTAAATTTCGAGCTGTTTCAAGCACCTTACGCACCTGATCTGGTCTTGCTTTGGCCTTTTGAAGAAGATTCATTTTAGCCTGCTCAACCTTCATTTTTTCAGTGCCAATCGAAATCACCGAATGAGTTGTCCTCACCAAAACACCACCAGGAGGAGCCACAGGACATGGTACTTCCTGCATTTCCAGCCTTCCATCCTGATATTGAGCAATCTGTTTCAACGCACAAATAATTAGCACAATATGGAAATTATGACGAGAGACGAAAAAAACATCTGAATATGAAGCACAACTAAATCGTTGCAACAGAACTTAGCTCAATAATATTAGAACAATCAGCCAAACATAACAAAAACTCAATCCATTCAATTCACACGACAGCCTATAGTTAAAAGTATATTTGCCCATAGCGCTTGATCCGCCGTTTGAATGGTTAGAACATGGTCATCAGACATAACAGAATCATAAAAATCCCATTTTTGTATAGGCTCTAATTCAAGATCAAGTTTAGCATCCTTTAGTATATTCTTGTACTCAGACCAAACCGGTGGAGGGCCGTGTTTCGCATAAGGATCATCATCAGGTATTCCCATTGTGTTCACTGCATCCAGCGGAATAGCTGTTACAAGAGCACTAAAAACTTGAGCACATGTAACCAATCCTGGAGAAAGATTAAGTGACACCAATTCAGCATCCGGCCCCATCTTAGACGAAGCAGGGTAATTACCATCGCAAATCAATACCTTTGAGTGATGACCAGCTTGGCCAAGCACTCCATTTATGTCTGGATGAATCAACTTGGAATGCAAAAGCATAAAAAGAACTTAACGATCCTTAACTTAACTGCCAAGCTGGGATTATTCATGCTAGTGAACAGTGAAACTTGCTTGAAACTAAGCTCCTTTTAACCTATTCAACTCTAACGCTATTAAATTTATACTCAGAATGAAACAAATCATACAATTCCTTGGATTAACTGCTTTATTGTTTGTATTTACAGGCTGCAGTCCTTCTACAGAAACGAAGAAAAAAGGCGTTATCGCATACACCCCTCTTACGCTTTCCAACCCCTTCTTTAAAGTCATCGGCGATAATATAAAATCCGAAGCGGAAAAGAATGGTTACGAAACAGTTATGGTTGACCCTGACATGGATGTAAAAAAACAGTCTGATCAATTTGATGATTTTATCTCACAGGAGGTTACTGCAATTATTTTAGTACCTTGCGACCGCCTATCGATAGGTCCAGCAGTAAAAGCTGCTAACGAAAAAGGAATACCCGTATTCACAGTAGACGCAAAATGCGCGGCCGAGGGTGCTATTATTTCTGGGCATGTTGGCACTGATAACTTTCAAGGAGGAAAACTTGCAGGAACGGCAATGATTAACGCACTAGGGGGAAACGGAGGAAAAGTTCTTATTCTTGATTTCAAGAAGGCCAATTCCTGTGTTCTTCGCGTAAACGGATTTAAAGAAGTTATAAAAACTCACAACGAGCAAAACCCTTCCGAAAAAATAGAAATTGTCGCTGAGCTAGATGGAAACGGCGCTCGCACTGAAGGCTATCAATCCACCGCTGATGCGCTGCAAGCACATGATGATTTAGCAGCAGTTTTTGCTATCAATGACCCATCTGCGCTCGGAGCATACACTGCCATAGAGGAAGCAGAAAAACAGAATCAAATAAAAATAATCGGTTTTGATGGACAACTAGATGGCAAACAGGCCATTAAGGATGGCAAGGTTTTCGCTGACCCTATACAGCATCCTGACAAAATGGGCCGTCAAATCGTACAAAATATTATCAAATATCTTGCAGGCGAAGAATTTGAAAAAGAAACATTAATCCCAGCAACTTTATACAACAAAAACTCTGCAGATAAAGATCCAGAGCTTAAGTAGGCCTATCATGCCCAACACGGACGCGGCATCCAAAATCCCACTCCTTAGGATGCGCGGCATTCGGAAATCGTTTCCTGGTGTCAAGGCACTAAAAGGTGTGGACCTAACGTTGTACCACGGGGAAGTCCTAGCATTACTCGGAGAAAACGGCGCAGGAAAAAGCACGCTAATTAAAATCCTAGGAGGAGCCCACCAGCCTGACGAAGGAGTAATTGAAATAAACAACCAACCAGCTAATGTCAGTACACCTCAGGCATCTCAAGCATCCGGAATAGGAATAATATATCAGGAATTCAACCTCATTCCGTTTCTATCCGTACGTGAAAACATCTTCCTAGGGCAAGAGCCTAAATTCATCAGCTTAATCCAGAAAACAAAGGAAGAGATTATAGCAAAAAAACTGTTCGACCGCATTGGTATAAAAATACCAATCGACACTGAATGCAACGCCCTATCTGTAGCACATCAACAAATCGTTGAGATCGCGAAAACATTGGCACAAGACGCCCGAATCATAGTAATGGACGAACCCAGCGCAGCACTATCACCTAGGGAAACTAAAGGGCTATTCAAAGTCATAAAAGAACTAAAATCTCAAGGGATTGGAATTATTTATATTAGTCATCGACTTGATGAAATTTTCAAAATTTCCGACCGAATCACCTTCCTTCGTGACGGCCAATACATCGATACTCTCAAAACCAAAGAGATCTCCAGAAATAAAGTTATCGAACTAATGGTTGGCCGAAGCATTAAAAATGAATTCCCAAAACGAAACACAAACATTGGTGAAACAAGGCTCAAAGTAAGCGAATTAAGCCAAGGAAAAAGAGTGCAAAAGGTTTCTTTTGAAATCAAATCCGGTGAAGTTGTTGGCCTCACGGGCCTAGTTGGGGCCGGACGGACAGAAACTGCCCGACTACTATTTGGTGCAGAAACAAAAGACAGCGGTGACATTGAGCTAGACGGAAAATTGTTATCTATCAAAAATCCTAGAGACGCTATCCAGCAAAATATATGCCTTTTAACTGAGGACCGTAAATCTCAAGGGCTTATCCTTACCCAAACAATACGCGAAAACTTCAGCTTACCAAACCTTCTTCAATTCTGCTCGTGGAGTTTCATACGAAAAAAAGATGAATCCGAAGCACTTTCTTTTTACGTGGATCAAATCAAAATGAAAATCACGAGCACTGAACAGATTGCAAACACCCTTTCAGGTGGCAACCAGCAAAAAGTTGTCCTTTCAAAATGGCTACAACGCAATGCAGAGGTGATTATATTTGATGAACCAACCCGTGGCATTGATGTTGGAGCTAAATATGAAATATATCAACTGATCAACCAACTCACTAAAAAAGGAAAAGCAATTTTAATGATAAGCTCAGAACTACCTGAAATTCTCGGAATGAGCGACAGAGTACTTGTTATGAATGAAGGCCACATTACAGGAGAAATCCAAAACCCAAGCAATGCTACACAGGAGGATGTAATGAGACTCGCAACAAAAAGCAAACCAACATCTGCATGAAGAATTTTAATTATATTCAATTCCTTTTCGATTATGGAACTCTCATAGTTCTTGTAGGACTATGTTTCTTGTTTAGTTATGTCACAATAGAAGAGCAGTCACCTGCAAGCACAACTTCTGCAGAGCTCTTAGCAAAAGTCATAAAAAAGGATCTTACTGAAAACAACAATATCATTGTACTTGCAAGACAAGGCAGTGAAGGGAAAAAGTTTGCTGAAATTTTAACAAAAAAATTAATACAATACGGAATCAACGTACATCAAACAATAGTTGGCCAACCGGCAGATGCGCGTAAGGCCCTTATTAATTTTGGGACAAGCGGATCAAAACTTCACGGAATTGCCGCAGACAAGCACATGGCCAGCTTTGCGGGTTCAAACATAGGAAAGATTAGCGAGACATTCCCAAACTTATCACAAACAATAATCTTTCAACCAAATAGTTATAATTGGCCGAACTTTTTAAAACGTGAAAATTTGCTAAATGTTATGAAGCAAATTTCTGTCGTTGCCATCATTGCAATAGGGATGACAATGATAATTATTACAGCAGGAATCGATTTGTCTGTTGGTAGCTTAATTGCACTTTCAGGAGTAATTACAGCTTTAGCAATTCAATCACTTGGTGGTGATAGCCCAGCGATGTGGCACCTTTGGCTTGGCGCTATAGCAGGAGCACTTGTGTGCGGTATCATCGGAATGCTTACCGGCGGATTAGTTACAATTTTTAGAATACCAGCATTTATTGCCACATTAGGCATCATGTTTATTGCTAAAGGATTAGCGTTTATCTTTTCAGAATCTGCGCCTATTCCAATTGCAAACGAAGCTTTCGGCTGGCTAGGACGTGGCCGCACCTTTTTTGGTTTACCAAACAGCGTTATCCTCATGTTAACCCTTTTCTTTTTAGCACATATTTTAATGAATAGAACCTCTATTGGCCGATATATCTATGCAGTTGGCGGAAACCCAGAAGCTGCACGATTGTCCGGCGTTCCAGTAAAATGGGTGCTAGTATTCGTATACACCCTAACAGGCGTACTCGCTGGCCTTGGTGGCGTAATGGAAGCTTCTCTTCATATTACCGGAGACCCTAAATCAGGAGATCTTGTGGAACTAAAAGTGATTGCGGCTGTTGTTGTTGGAGGGACAAGCTTAGCAGGCGGACAAGGAAGAATATTTGGAACTTTAATTGGCGCCTTTATTATTGCAGTAATCAACAACGGAATGAATCTCACCGGCATAGAATCACATATGCAAAAAGTAATTTACGGATCCGTAATCCTCATAGCTGTATTAATCGACCAACTAAAAATTCATTTAATGAAATTGAAAAAATACTAAATGAAGTCAATCAAGCTATACTCAGGAAGGATTAATATAGGTTTTCAAAAAAACCTCCTCAGATTCAATAGTACCAATAAGAACCAGCTCATCGTCACTTTTAAGAATTTCCGAAGGTGAAAAATGCACCATGTGAGAGTCTTTACCTTTAACTTCTCTTTGTATTGCAATCACACTACACCCAGTGCGCTGCCTAATTTCAGACTCAACCAATGTCTTGCCTTCAAGGTGCCTAGGCAGCTCAATCCTAAAAACATTCAACCCTTCAGCTAGCATAAGGATATCACTATGCTTAAGAAGATTGAATATAATGTTAGCGCCCATAGATGCATAAGAGGCAACAAAATCCGCGCCAGCACGATGCAGAGTACTGATGTTACGTTCGCGATTAGCACGACTTATAATTTGAACCTCTGGAAATAATTTGCGGCAATATATAGTAAGGTAAATATTAGTATCGTCATTCCCCGTTGTTACAATCACAGCTGAAGCATCAGCTATATTTGCTTTTTCAAGTACTTCTATGCGGGCCGCACTACCTTGCACATAGTATTTTTCATTACGAATTCGATCCGGAAGCTCTTCAATTATCACATACTTTAAGCCCCTTTTAGCCAAAGCGCGAGCAGTGGCTCGACCTACGCGCCCTCCTCCTAAAATCACAATATGAGATTCCTCTTTTTGATAAATACAGAATATCTCATTGTAGTGCTGAATCATGTCTTTTGACCCAGCCAAAACAAGCACAGTACTTTCATTAACCTTAGTATCAGGCCCAGCCCCCTTATACTCACCTCTCTCCCAAACACCGACAACACTGGTATTGGTCATCTCGCGAAAATTACACTCTGACAACGTCTTGCCAACAAGTGGTGTCCCCATAACCATCGCCTCAGCAATTAGCAATTCATCGAAGTGACCAATTACATGAGCCATTGCGTCATTAGCAATAGTACGACGAGCAAGAAATTGGCCAAGCAATTCACCTAAGCGAATTACATTAGAGCTTCCGGCTAATTCAAGTATATCCACAGAAGCCTCTGACTTAGCTAACGTTACCACTCTTACACGATTGTCGACCAACTCACGAACAGTAAAAGCAATATTGGCATTGGCTTCATCTTTACCAGTAGCGACTACCATTGAACATTGATCAACTCGAACATTACTATAAAATTCAGGATCATCCAGTTCCCCAACTGCCACAGAAAAACCCTCATCATGCAAACTCAATGCTTCATTCTTGTCTCGAACTAGAAGAACGTAAGTAATGTTGTATTGTTCCAACTTATGAATTAGAGCCCGCGACACAGCATCAAAGTTTGTAATAATAACATGATCCCGAATATCGGCCCCAAGCCTCCTTGGAGTCCTAGCCTCATTTTGAGCTTCAATCCAAGGTTCATATGCAAAGCGAATAAAAGCAAAAGGAAGAATTACCAACATGGACAACATCCCAAACAGCATTACAGCAATAGAAAAGAGCTTTCCTGGCCATTCTTGAAAAGTGATCTCACCATATCCAAGGGTACTCATAGTAACCATTGTCCAGTAAAACCCATCAAACCAATGGTAACTCTCAACCCTCCCCTCGGCTTTCATTAACAAGTGAAAGGCGGCACTCGAAATTAAAATAAAAACCATCACGATGATGATTAACTTCATCAACTGGCTAATATTTCTGCGACTGGAAGCTCCTGTGCCTGTAACCGAATAAATAATGGAAGATAGCGTTTTCATTGTGATAACGTTACCTCCTCAAAAAATTGGAAGTTAAAAGGAAAATCGCGGCACTGCATGCACCACAAAACCAAAAAATTGAATAATGTATATATTTTCATCAGCACGCCGAATCGCTGGTGAACATTCACCCAAATGAACAATTAATATCCATCTCGACCCGGCTACAAACACTTAACCCATTTAGTTTTCAGTCTATCGACAGAACAGAGGTAATCCAAGCGTTACGACAGCGTTTTGAAAAGAAGATTTTTCATATCAATGGATATAACTTTCAAATAAGACACTTGGACAAACACATAATCTAAAGTATTAATATCCAAAGGTTAATTTTAAATTAATTAGATTAAATGAAATCCAGACCACGAATTGGAGAAAAAGCAGAGATACAATTTGTAGCGGAAGATAAGCATGCAATCGATTTTGCGACAGAGGGCATGCCTTCTGTATTATCAACCCCTTGGCTCATATGGTTTATGGAACATTCAGCTAGGAAAGCCATCCTTCCATACCTTGAGCATACAGAAAGCACTGTAGGCATGACTGTAGACATCGATCACCTAGCTGCAACGCCTACCGGAAATAAAGTAACTTGCATAGCACAAGTGCTTCGAGCTGAAGAAAGCAAATTTCACTTTAAACTTGAAGCTTTCGACGAGCACGAAAAGGTAGCCTCTGGATTACATAAATTAGCAGTTGTTGACAAAGCCAGATTGGCAAATCGAGTCAAACGCAAACAGAAAAAAATATAACTTTAAGCAATCAAATCATGCACAACCTTGCCGTGCACATCGGTTAAACGAAAATCTCGACCAGCGTGACGGTAAGTGAACTTCTCATGGTTAAAACCAAGCATTGCCAACATAGTTGCATGTAAGTCATGTACATGCATTCTATCCTTCTCCGCCCTAAATCCAAATTCATCAGTTGCACCGTAGACAGTACCCCCTTTTGCCCCACCACCAGCCATCCACATCGTAAAGCCATGATGGTTATGGTCCCGGCCATTTATTTTGCCCGCGTTAGCTCCTGGCGTGGGCAACTCAACAGTTGGGGTACGACCAAATTCACCGCCCCACAAAACTAGAGTCTCCTCAAGCAAGCCGCGCTGCTTTAAGTCCTGCAACAAAGCCCCGATCGCTTGATCACATTGCCCGGCAAGACGTCGGTGACCAACTTCAATATCATCATGATTATCCCACGGTTGACCACTTCCATGCCAAACTTGAACAAACCTAACTCCGCGCTCTACCAATCTTCGAGCAATCAGAAGTTGCCGAGCCTGTGTTCCTTTGCCATAAGATTCACGAATATGCTTAGGCTCTCGATTGATATCGAAGGCGTCAGCGGCCTCCATTTGCATCCTGTACGCCAGTTCAAAAGACTGTATCCTAGCCTCTAGTTGCGCATCTTTTTGACGTTTTGCCGCGTGTCTTTGATTAAGTAATTGGATGAAATCCAACTGTCGACGTTGTTCCTCGAGAGAGAGTTTTCGATTCTTGATATGCTCAATAAGTTTTTCAACTGACGTATGTCGAGTGTTAATATGGGTGCCTTGATAAATTCCAGGCAAAAAGCCAGACTGCCAGTTTTGAGATTCTTGGATTGGGTATCCAGGGCACATAGAAATAAAGCCTGGAAGGTTTTGATTTTCACTACCTAAGCCATATGTAACCCACGAACCCACGCTCGGCCTAATCAATCGCGCCTCACCACAATTCATTAACATCAACGATGGCTCATGATTTGGAATATCGGCATGCATGGAACGAATGACCGCAATATCATCAATACACTTGGCGGTATTAGGGAAAAGCTCACTAACTTCAATTCCACTCTGACCATAGCGCTTAAACTTAAAAGGACTTGGAAATGCTGCCCCTGTCCTTCGCTCAGTTCGGAGGTTCTTCATAGGCAACAGTTTTCCAGCATACTTCTCAAGCACAGGTTTTGGATCAAAAGTATCAACATGAGAAGGTCCACCATTTAGAAATATATGAATGACCCTTTTTGCTTTTGGGCGAAAATGCGCACCTTTAACCGCAAGAGACGAATTACCCAATATATTGGGCTTGCCTGAAAACATTGTCCCTAACGCCAAACCTCCCATACCTATACCAGATCGAGATAGATATTCTCGACGAGTCATAAAACTATCACTTAATTTTTGGGAATGATGACGCATGGCAACAAAAAAATACCCACCCAAACAAATAAGCGCTACATGAAAATTCAACCTCAATGACTGGAATGTTGCCAGCAACGAGGGTTGGTGCTTCAATCCGTTTCATGTTCACTGCGATTCGATTCTTCCATATTTTTATCACACTAGCAGCATTTGCTTTCACGGGTCTTATACATGTTCAAGCAGCAAAGAATCTGCCAAATATTCTATGGATCACTAGCGAAGACAACGGACCACACCTAGGATGCTACGGTGACTCTTATGCCACAACTCCGAATCTGGATCGTTTATCAAAACAAGGTATTCGCTATACCAAAGCAAGTTCAACCGCGCCAGTTTGCGCTCCAGCAAGGACGACGATTATTTCAGGTATATACCCTCCAGCAACTGGATCTGAACATATGCGCAGCATGACTCACCTTCCAAAAAACTTCAAAATGTACCCAGCCTACCTGCGTGAACAGGGATATTATTGCACAAACAATTCAAAAAAAGACTACAATCTAAGAGAGGACGGAGAAGTTTGGCATGAAAGCAGCAAAAATGCCCACTGGAAGAACCGACCCGAAGGCAAACCTTTCTTTGCAATATTCAATCTGACCATTAGCCATGAGAGTCAGATTAGAAACAGAATTTCACCATCAAACAAAATACACGATCCAGCTAAAGCCCGTATCCCTGCCTACCATCCTGACACCCCAGAAGTTCGTAAGGACTGGGCCCAATACTATGATCGCATAACAATGATGGATAGACTTGTCGGCAAGTCACTTAAGGAGGTAAGTGACGCCGGACTCGAAGAAGATACTATTATTATATATTACGGAGACCATGGATCGGGCATGCCACGTAATAAAAGGTGGCCATACTTTTCCGGGCTAAATGTCCCGTTCATTGTACATGTTCCTGAAAAGTACAAACACCTCGCTCCAACAGGATACAAAGCAGGCGGAACAAGTGATCGTCTAATTGGATTCATCGACCTTGCCCCTACAGTATTGAGCATAGCCGGAATTAAACCCCCTTCTCATTTTCAGGGGCATGCATTCATGGGAAAACATATAGATAAAGCACCTGAATTTAGCTACGGGTTTCGAGGCCGAATGGATGAACGATATGATATGGTTCGCACAGTGTTTGATGGAAGATATGTATATATTCGTAATTATATGCCTCACAAAATTTACGGTCAGTTCATTTCATATATGTTTAAAACGCCTACCACTCGAATTTGGAATGAGATGTACCAATCCGGCAAACTTACCGATACTCAATCTAAGTTTTGGCAAACCAAACCAGCGGAAGAATTATACGACTTAAATAATGACCGGGACGAAATAAACAATCTTGCAAAATCAAAGAAACACGTCGATGTCATTAAACGAATGCGCAAAGCTCATGTTAGATGGGTAAAAGATGTTCGAGATATCGGATTCCTTCCAGAAGCAGAAGTTCATTCTCGATCAAAAAAAGACTCGCCCTATGAAATGGGCCACGATTCTACCCGATATGATTTAGATGAGATTTTCCAAGCCGCTAATATTGCTACTCGAATGGGCAAAAAGAACACGGAAAAGCTGCCAAGACTAATGAAAAGTAAAGATAGCGCTGTTCGATACTGGGGCGCGATTGGATACCTTATTCGCGGTAAAAATGGACTTCGAAAAGGCCGCAAGGTTTTACTCAATGCGTTAGAAGACGCGTCACCAAGCGTAAGGATTATTGCGGCTGAAGCTCTTGGTAAATTTGGCAATAAAAAAGAAGCGAAAATAGCTGCAGACTTGCTAATAAATTACGCTAATCCGGAAGTGAACGGTATATCAATATCAATGCTATCACTCAATGCAATTGATTATCTTGACGACAAAGCCGCCCATCATAAAGACACGATATCCAAGCTACCCAAAATTGATCCAAACGCCGATCCAAGAACACGCAATTACGCCGGAAATCTGATCGGTAAAATTATAAAAGACCTAGAGTAGTGGTTAATTAAACCCACTATCAAAGCGGCTGCTAGTCAATATAATCTATAACATAGAGAGTCGTAGCTGATAATTTAAAAAT
>NYWG01000157.1 GCA_002684915.1 Verrucomicrobiales bacterium | reverse complement strand
TGTACCCCAACGCCTTGGCTATCGATGGATCAGACCCATTACTGGTGACAACATCATTCACGATGTCGGCATTGGGCGAAAAGATCGTACCCCGCCCTTTTATATGGGCGTAGTAAAGCTGCTGATCGTTACGGGTTACCTGCCCTTGTTCGGGTGCATCTGGGCCTACGAAGTTTTCTCCCGCAACCCACACAGCTTCTTTGCCATATTGGTCATCCTGCATGGCATCGAACTGGGCATTCAGATCAGCCTGTGACTCAGGGGTAGTAAAGACAGAATTGAGCGAGCCGTATTGCTCGATCATCATATCTTCGTCTACCTGTTGACTTCGGCCCTGACGCGAAAGCTCTCGCGCTTTATCGAAGACTCTGGTCGCAGCTTCAGGTGTCGTGGCTAAAGCTCCACCGCCGCCACCCATGGCTGTACCGGCAATCGTTCCTAAGAACGCCGCCTGACCTAACCGCATGGTTGCGTCGTCCATCGAGTAATCTTCATCGACGGCTAAACGCTGACCAACCAATAAACCTTCCTGGGCGAGCTCTGTAGCACCTTCGCTTGCCGCGCCTATACCCGCCCCACGGCCTATATTTTTTGCAAATAAATTGAGGATACTGCTCTCATCGGGACCAGCTTTACTTTTTGCAAGGTCAGCCAGCTTGCCAAATACAAGCCTCTCTCCCGCTACTTCAATAGCTGTTGAACCTGCTCCGACAAGAAGTGATTGCAGAGCTCTATCTGCGGTGAGATCAACTCCAGCGTCATCGAACTCGCCAAAGCTTTCACCTGTGTTTAACGGGTAAGTACCACCTATTTGGCCAGCTAGGGCTCCTCTGCCAGCACCTTTCTTGAACGCGTCCCAAACAGCATTACCGGCTGCTTCCTCGAACATATCGAGTTGTTCGCCACGAGCCTGTTTCGTAACTAGATCTTTCACCAGTTTCTTGGCAACAAGCGAAGTGCCTTCGGATAACCCTGCTTTTGCAGCAGTCTTACCAGCCGCTGCCGCATAGCCTAAACCGCCTGTGGCCGCACCCACTAATACAGTGGCAATTGTCTCTGCGGCATAAGGTGTGACTTGGCCCAGACCTAATCCAACTTGATCGATAAAACCGCCAAAGGTTGGCGCATCTGTGAATTCCTCGAACGTCTCAAAGCCTTGAACAGCATTTGCTGCCATACCCTCACGGGCGCGTGCCTGCTCTACATCGAGTGCAGCAGCTTCTTCTCTACCGAGGAGCGTGTTACCGAGTGCCGAAAAATATTGGAGATTAGACGCGAAAGAGTTTGCACCCGAACGCAGTCCAGCGACAAAGGACGATTGTCCTGGAGGCATATCACTGGTGTCTGGTAGCGGGGCAGCAGTATCCTGCAATAACGCTTCGTTTCGCTGGTCTCGCCTGTCCTGGCTTAGTACCCGATCTGCTAGAAGTCCTTGGAGATATTCATCTCTCGCGGCCATCCTTACTCCACGGGGGGTCGAGTTCGAGCTTTCTTCAAAACATAGTCAGTGTATTGACGGCCAAAGATTTCATACATAGCACTAATCGGTATGTTGCCTTCAACCTTACCTGCACCATCAATGGTGTCGATGAAGCCAAAAGTTTCCCCTTTAGTATCCACTACTATCCGATCTGCGATGTTGTCGATAGAAACTTGGTTGTCAGGATCTCGCTTAAAGATGTCTCCCATTTTCTGGAAGAAACCTCTGGTCTCTGACAAAGCATATTTCTTCATAACGTGAGCAAATAGCTCGTCCATGACGCGACCGGCCTGTAACTGCTGGGCCGAACCATCAATCGAGTTTTCATAAACATTCCGATATTTAGCCACGGGAGCCATGATTCGCGCGTCATTCCATTTAATTTCTCTATCGGCAGTAAGCTCGTACATCTTCTCAATATCCGCTGCCCCGCCTGCAACCAAGTCATTGAAATCCTTAATTTGGGCAGCGTTAAACTTCGAGAAATCCAGACTGAGCTGTCGGAACATGCGGTCATTATCGATTACATCGTCCACTCCATATTCCATGTCTCCCCTTTGCAGGAGATTTAACATGCCATTAAGCGTGGCCATCTGTTGATCAAGCTTCATGCTTGAGTCGGCAGTGGCAAGGACAGCCGCTATCATCGTGGCTTGTCGTCGATCCGCAATATTAGGAATGTCGGAAAGCTGCTGGACGCCATTCTGGCGAAGGAAATCTGCTGTCTGGTTGACCTGCGCTTCAGTTGGTTTCCAACCGTTCTGAATTTCTTCGCGCATGTTGTTTAAAGTCAACGTCCTGTCGGGTGGATCAATCCCACCTAGATCGGTGTCGGGCGTTACGGCTGTTTCATTTAAGAAGGCTAAGTCTCTGCGTTTCGCCTCTATTTTTGCGTTAAACGCTCCGCGAGATCGTGGATTATTCGGACCTCTAGCTTCTAAAGCTGCAATTTCAGCTTCGAGCCCCGCTTCATAATCTTTGATGTCTTGTTCCCGCTGTTCGGGGGTATTTCGCTTTGCATTTGCTGCCGCCGCTACACGAGCAATTCCTGATTGTCCTGGGCGAATAGTCGTCTCATTGCCTGCTCTATCTCTAGCTTCAAGCAATTTGACCAAGTCTCTAGACAACCCAGTACGATCCTCGCCTTCATTTGCCTGAGGTTCCTCAGAGAGTGCTGGGTACTTTGCCTCCACTTCTTCTGGAGTTTGGCCCATCTCATCTACTAAGAAACTTCTCAACTCATCTTCTGACCAGTTATCTATGTCGTTAAGAATCTCTCTGCCTTGCTGTACCGCGCCTTGGGCTCCGCTAGCACCTAACTGGCCCGTCATGTCGCCAATATTTTGCGCGACTTCTTGCCGCGCCATAGAAGCTTGGGCGACTCTGTCTGTTAATACTGCTCTAACCTGCGGGGAGTCATAACCCCCGTTTGCCAACATTTCGGGTAGCGCACTTTCAACATATGCCTTCACGCGTGAAGCTGGGATAGGTTGTAGCTGTGCGGCGTTGTCAGTGGAGCCGCCAACCGTTAAGGGGCCACTGGTGCTCTGATTTGCAACTTCAATGGCAAAGCTGCCATCCGGTAACCTTTTAAAATTTGGGACTTGCTCATAAGGATTGCCATCAGGATCTCTCAAACCTCTAGCTTGGGGTGATCTTGATAGCGCGGCAGTGAACAATTGCGGTGCGCTGTTAACTAAGTCCTCGAAGGCTTGATCCGTAATCCTTATACTAGAGCCAGCATTGTCTACAGTCATTCCTGGCTCAATAAACTGCATCATTGCGCTCAAGTTGCTGCGATTATCGTAAGCCTCCCCAACCCTATCAGCGGCATCTTGTTGAATACCAACTTGGGTATCTAAGGCATCAGCTCTTTGTTGAGTAATGTCTAGCTGCTCGCCAGTAAGACGTTCACTCTCCCGAGCCCTTCTCTCCATCTCTTCGAGCTGTCGCTCACGGAGATCCAAAGTCTCATCGCGATATTCTCGAAGATCTCTTGCATTACGCCGCCCCTGAACATAGTTCAGTAATGGGCTGAGACTGCCAAGTGATGGTACGGCCACTGCTTACCCCCTAGAACGCCATGGCAAAAATAGCCATCGCGCCCAATGAACCTAAAGTGCTGTATGTATTAGCTTTATGTGCTGATCTGGCGTTGTCATAAGCCATCTCTCGGGCCTTTTGGTCCTGTGCCGCATTACCTAATTGGTTCTGGCTAGTGCGATTAAGACCCTGCCCGATGTTTATCAGGTCAGACATCAAAGCGGTGTTAGCTTCGTTCTGTGCAATACGAGCGTTAGACAATGACTGCACCGACCCCAAAGCCGTGCCTCTATCAATGCTCCTCGTAAGAGCTCTTTGTTGAGCAGGTGTCAGACTATTCCCATAGCGAGAAGCGTTACGCGCTGCTACACCTTTACTGATATCACCAGCCATCGATGAATCTTCTCGGGCTTGATCAATCAAGCTCGTATCAGTCATAGCGCGGTTTAACAGGTCTTCTTCAAACTGACTGTAGTTAGTCATGAAGTCGTTATACTCGCCGCGAGTAATCTTTGCGTAGGCCGCTGCGGGATCTTCTACCGCAGGCAGGCTAGCTACGTAATCGCCGCCAGCACCAGCACCGCCTCCCATATTGGAAACGTCATAACCTTGCGATGCCAAAGTGTCGATCTGTTGTTGTGTTAGGCCACCAAGGCCAGATCCATAAGGCATAAATTAACCCCAGAAATTATCCCAACGATCACCAAGAGACTTGATGTCATTCCCATCCTTATCTTTTGGTGTAAAAAACGAACCGCCCGATTCGCGATTTTCCAAACCCTGCACAAATATCGCCGTACCTAACTGCGCACCAGCGTCAACTTTCGCTTGCGCAACCTTCTGATTGTTTTTGGCTCGATTGAGAGCTTCGCTTGTGTTGATGCGAGAAAGCTTCGACATGCCAGTAGTGGCATCAGCTTCTTGTTTCCTAGCAACACCGAGTACATTACTGCCCATCGTGTTTTGGATTTTCTTCCCGCTAGTGCTCGCCACCCCCATCTGCCCTTGATAAGCCTTGCTAAGATCAGAGGCATAATCAGCCGATTGAGCTGCTCGATAGTTGGGTTTCGTCAATGCTTGCATAGTGTCAGCACCAGCGCGTGCTCTCAGAATCTGAGAAGGATCGCTTTTTGCTGCCTTATCTCGCATAGCCAACAACTGAGGCTCATACATCTGTTTGAACCGGTTGTAGTTTGCAAGTGCAACCGATGCAGACGCCTTTTCAGCTTCTGTGGGTTTGTAATCCTGTTTATCTGGTCCCGACATTTACCGGCTTCCTATAAACTAAATCGTCTAACTCCCATCCCCTTCGCGCCAAGGCATTGCCATAACGCTCGGATTTGGTTCTGGCCTCGATCCACGTATGATCTGTGGCCTCTGCAACCTGCCGCATCCCCTCCATATGCCTAAACAAGGCTGGAGCTTTCTTGGGGCGGCTCCACTTAATCCATATCAGCAAAGTCTTTTCCCCACTAAATGGGTCGATTTTGCTTCTCGTTACTGCGAACGCGCCTTCAGCAATAAACAGCATTGCCCTCTCGGCTTTGACTTCTGCATATACATCCTCTGGGATGTAAGAAAGCGTCGGGTTCTCGGCCAACAGCTCCTCTATTGCAGGTCTAATCCACCACCACTCTTCTCGGATATCACCGATACTGAGTGTATCTACGCCTTGTTGGGCTGGTGTGGTAGCCGCCATATTTAACGCTCCGTGCTATAGGTGTATTCGCAGCTCTCGCTTCGTTCTCCGCTTCCCTCACGCCTTCGGCGTAAAGAGCTCCATACATTTGGGCTGCGTTGTAATCTGTCCAACCTTTGGCTGGAGTTCGCAGCAACCGAAACAAAGCGCCATTCACAATGGCATCTTTGTAGTTGTTAACTACCTCGTCATCGAGCTCAGTAGCAGTAGCCGTAGGCTTCAGCACTGCTCGCAAAATGACCGACTCTACTTTCGTAGTAGCTGGCATAGGGGCGAGGTAAAAAATACTTTGGCTCTGTTGGACGAAATACTTCGGTATCCCTGCATTAGCTTTATCACGCCAATCAGGAAGCCGTCGCTCCAACAGCCCTGTGCTTAGGGGCTCCAGCTTTTCCCCGTCATGTATTGCCCACAGTATCTTGTGGACGACGGAGTTTTTGGGGGGCTCTAAGTCATATTCAAAGATCTTTGCGACAGTCGTTACAGGGTCCAGCTCTTGCTGGTACGCCTCTGACTTGACGCAGAAATCAATGGCGGCTGACCGAATAGCTGAAATAGCTACGGGGTCAGAACAGCCATAAACACTTGGAAGAACGTCTGGTAGTAACGATTCAAAAGTAGACATAACTTACGCCACCGCAACATTAGCTGCATTTGTACTAGCGTTTGCGTTCGGGTTCGTAATTTGATCCAACTGAGACTTACCCGTGACCGAAGCCATAAATAACTGGTAGTGGTTGCCAGCTCGCTGGTTGTTACCGGTGTACTCAGCATCCTTCATGTAACAGTTGTATAGAACGTAGTTGTAAACTGCGTTAGCAAAAATATCAGGGACCGCGAGGTCATCCGAATCAGTTACTGTGGCTGGGTTTGCTGAGTAAACAATCTCAATATGTGTGCTTCCAGATACTCCTGGATACACATAGAAATTTCGCGGATCAGCTTCGTCATAAACAAAGTGCTTCACGGTAGATCCGTGAGCTGCATCACCCGATACTGTTGGGTCATGCCAATCCGGTGTCTGTGCATCCAACACCTCTCGCTCCACAATTCGGATGGAACGCTTGCCAACACCGTTATTCAGTGCGGTGTCAGACATATTTCTAACAACACTTAGAAGGCGGTTACCTGTAGAGGGTATCGTTTGCTTTGTGCCATCAACGAGCGTGATGGTTTCATTAGTAGCTGATGCATCAGGTTTAAATAACGCGATTTCGCGCTGTGCATCGTTGACCCACAAGATAAGTTCACTTGCGGCTGGCCATCTCACTCCAGTGGTGTCTTGAAGAGTTATTTGAACTCGATCAAGTACTGATTGAACCGTGACACTCATACTGGGTTACCTTTCTTAGCCGTTAAATACTTGGTCCCAAGCTTCTTCTCTCAGTTCTGGGGGGATAGTTTTCCCGCAAACACGATTAATTGAAGCCGCTTTAGGCTCTCCGTTAGCTTTAAAATCTTCCACCGCTCCCTCCGAAACGAGCTGCTCAATTGCAGCAACCACCTCGTCGAGCGGATTCATATCCTCTGTCTCTACCGCCACTGCTACCGGCGGTACGTCGTCTCCTACCTGCTGCGCACCCATACTGAGTGCAATGGAGCCAACTTCATTTCCAACTTCTTTCTCTACACCCGCTTGGAAAAACACCATCGCGCCGTTGAGAGTAGTAACTCGTAAATCCTGTGGAGCTCTAATTCGCATAGTCCGTTATCCTAAAAAGCCCCCTCCCCCGAAGGGGAGAGGGAACATGAGAGAACCTCAAGGGGTGTTCTCTTATTGCGCCGTATCCAGACAAATGACGCCGAAGTCTTCAACAGTACCGTTGTAGTCGCTGTTGAACTTAGGCTTCTTCAGTCCGAAGATCTTGCCGATGGAGATACCAGCTTGGTTGCCATAGTCGAACGTGTCTTCGACGATCTCTGGCAGGCCGATGTCAGCCATAGCAAGTGCTTGAGCACCGCAGAACAGAGCGCGAGCTCCATCTACGTCTGCATCAGCACCCCACTTGTAACCAGCGTCGCCAGCATTAGCTGAAGTACCAGCAGTTGCACCAGCCGTGTTGAATACGTGACGGAACTCATGAACCATCACACCATCAACCATCAGGCTGCTGCTGCCAGCAAACAAGCTGTTAGCTGTGCCGCGCACACCAGCGTTACGGACGTTAGCCAGGAAGTCGGAATCGAGCTTCAGGTTAGCCATCTGCTGGGGAGTTACGAACAAGTGGAAAGTCTCTTCGTTTCCAGCACCGCGCAGACCACGAATGTAGTTGTCTTTTGCGTATGCCTTCAGCTCGACGATGGCCTTGTAACCGATCTTGTCGGTAGCAGTGACAGCAGTAGTGTCAGCCGCAGCAAGGTTAGCGCCATTCAGACGAAGGTGACGAGCAGCGGTAGGCGTAGTTACATCACCCGCAAATTCCAGATCAACCAGCTCAAGACCAGAAGTACCGCTGGTAGCACGAGTGGCTCCATTGGTCTTGTTGGTATAAGCCAGACCTGACAGAGTCAAGAACGCAAGCTGGTCCATACGGTCAGCCATGGCATAAGCCAGTGCGTCACGAGAAGTCTCACGGAAGTTAACTACGGACTTCTGGTCAGCCATACGACCGGCGATTCGGTTTGCGAAACGCAGTTGGTCGAGCTGGATAACGATGTCGTACGCTCGGAGCGCCTCTTCGTTACCTTCCAGAGTGTAGTCACCCGTGACACCGTCTCCGGTCATATCTGCGAGCAGAGTGATGACGGCACGCGTGCCTTTCTCAGAACGAGTAAGTTCAGTAATACGCTGAACCATTGCATTTGAACCAGTTCCTGCGAACTGATTGATGAAGCTCATATTACGAGCTTGTCGCCAGAAATCCCGACTCCACGCGGTTAGTTGCTCAGAAGTCAGGCTGGCAAAGTTAGTTAAAGCCATGATGGCCTCCTAAACTGTGCTTAGTTAAAAAAATAGCCCTAGTGTCCTTTGCGTGCAGACCAACGATTGCGCGGGTTTACGAGTGCGACTCGGCCTAATTAACGTCTTGGCAGACGATTACGGTTTTAACGTGTACGGCACGATCAGATTACTTGCTGATACAAGAATGGTATTATGATATTAGCTACGCTAAAGCCATAAGTCAAACTACTAATACCTTACTCTTCGGCTTCTTCCTCCGATTCGTCTTCGGGAATGTCAAAGTCAAACGCGTTGGTAGCAACCCCGCCGAGAGAGGGGGTTTCCATTGGTATTAAGGTCATCTTGGGTCCAGCTTGCTTTTTCCAAATAGCATCGGCCATCGACATTACGTCTTTGGATGGATAAGAACCCTGCGTATAAGCAAGGATATTTATAACCACATCTCCATACGACCATTTGTACATAGCGCCCCCACTACGACTTTTTCTTAGCCTTTCTCTTCTTAGCGGTCTTTGCGGCTTTTTTGAAATCCTTTTCGCTAGGAGCTCCTTTAGCCCCTTTTTTCCGCATCTTTTCCCCACGTTTCCTCTTGGCATGGATATTGGCATAGAGTCCACGTTTAGCCATGGTTAGCCCCCTTTCTTCTTTTTCTTCTTCTTTTTAGCGGCGGCTTTCTTTGCAGCGGCTTTACCCGCTTTAGTGTATGGATACTTCTTCCCAGCTACTTTAGGCATAACTAGCCCTCCCAAGGTTTATCAGATTGGTCATAAACGCCGTTGTTGTTGGTGTCGCAATATCTGTCCCAAGTCTGCTGACTAAATGTCAGACCCTCAGACCAAGGGATAAATGCCAAACACCACTCATGAGATCCTGGGTCTAACCCGTCAGTGGGCGTATCAACGTAGTCACGTTGTGGCCACGGGATTTGAACGACAAAATACTGATTGCCATTCTTGTATTCCCGCCGCTTGAACATCTCACTGGTCGGCACGGAAACATAGACTTCCTGCCTGCCGCTTAGGGTATAAGTTGAACCGTCGTCATAAGTAATGACGGTGGCTGCTGAACTGCACATTGCGAAAAATACTGCTGTAACTACTGCTATAGCCTTCATAGATAGTTCCTACCATTTCACCTTGTTTGCCCAATACGCCGCCGACATCTTGCCTTTGGCGATATTCTTTCCGTGCCGAGACTTAAAAGACTTCCGCTTTTTCTTCATGGCTTCGCTCTCACCTTTCTTCGGCTTACCGGCGGTCTTCGCGCCCTGCTCACCAAAGCGAATGGTCTTTACCTTGTCGCCTTCTTTAGCAACAACAACGTGAGACTTCTTCGGGTGATTAGGAGTCCTCTTCGGCTTGTTGTAGCCGCTGACTCCTGCTCTAGCTAAACGTGGGTCTTTCTTACTCGCCATAACTCACCTCACAAAATGTCGCCGCGAAGCCTTTTCAATGTTGCTTCTGGTAGAGCGTTAAACTCCTCCTCCGATAAATTGCTTATATCGAGCGCCTTCTCGCCATGGTTGCTGGAACTTTCTCCAGGAAGTTCTGGCGGCTGTTTGGCAGCGGCATCCAGCTTCTGGGCCACCTGCGCTTTTTTCTTGCGCTGCGTAGCAACCTCATCGACGCCCTTCTTAGGTGGCGCGGTCTTACCCGCTAGCCCCGTAGACTCTTCGACCTCTGGGACCGCGATGTTGTTGGTCTTGATGACATAATCAGAAGCTTTGGCCAGCGCATCGACCGGTCGCACACCCTGCGTAATGAAGGCATCTCGAAGGTCAATAACCTCTTGGGTCATCGCCTCGTCGTAATCAGACGAGTCCTGATTAAACATTGGGAAGTCTTGTTGCAGCTTGTCGGCTGCAATCTGAAGAGCACTTTCCTCGTTCTTACGATTTACCGTGCGCTCAACTTCCTGCGTGAGTTCCGCGCTAAGTTGCGCACGCGTAGCCTCGTTAATCTCAGCTCGGATAGCTTTGGCTTTCTCAGACTCACCATCGAGGATGGCGTCCTGATACAGCTTCTCTTTGCCCTCGAAATCATAGGCGGGAGCTGCTGGAGGTGGCGGCTTCTGCGCTTCTTTCAGCGCCTCCATCTCACGACGGAGTTCATTGCGCTCTTTAATTACCTCGTCCATACGAGACTTAGGTACAGTCTGCCCTTTCTGTTTCGGGGCAGGCTCGGGTTCGGGCTCCTCTTCGAGCTCGGCAACCTCCTCCTCGACTTCCTCCTCAGGCTCCTCATTAGCCTCGGCGGTAGTTTCTTCTTCAGGTGTTTCATGTGAAACATCCTCTTCTGTTTCAGCTACCGTCTCTTCAACAGTGTCCTCGGCCACCTCTTCTTGTGGCTCTTCCGTAGCGTTGCCCTCGTCGTCAAGTCCGAAGTTGAGACTAAAATCCTCGTCTCGCTCTTCGAGCTTGTCTGCTCCTGGCATCGTCTCAAATTCCAGTTTGTCTTCCTGTTCTTCAGCCATAAGTTATCCTTGGTTTGTCTTGTTGGTCTGTTGCATTGCCGTCGTGGCAATTCGGGTAGCCGCAGAAGTCTCTTGGTTACTCACGCGGGTTTGGTTGGTCAGGTCAGCGAGCTCTCTGCGCAGTTGCAGCTCCATCTCCTTCTGACGCATCTCGGATTGCAGCTCCATCATCTTGAGCTGCGGTGCAATCTCAGCAGTGTCCTGAACCTCGGCCATGTTGACCGCAGCCTCTGACTGAAGCTTCTGAATCTCTGCACCAATCTTCTCGATGCCAAGCTGGAGCTCCTGCATAGCCAGTTGCTGCTGCATGGCGCTCATCTCCATCTGCTCTGGGCTCTGCTCGACCCCAGTAATCATGCGGATGCGCTTGGCAAGCTCTGCCTTCTTAGATAGATGTGAGTACTCGATGATGGCGTCGTCAGGGATAGCGACCCCCGCACTACGCAAGCTGATCGCTTCAGCGAACTGCATCTCATCGAAGCTGTCACGGGCTGGTGCGGTAGAGATCACAACGTCGTACTCGCCCAGCGTCAGGTCGTTGACGATCCTGCCCTCTGGCGTCATTTGATTGACGACCATTGGCTCGCGGGGCTTCATCGGATCTTCTTCATTAGTGATCTGAATCAACCGCTCTTCGGTGTAGAAACGCTGTATAAGGTTGAGCGTCTTCTCCGCTAGGTACTGCCGCGTCTTACCCAAGTTATCGAGAGGCACTTGAATCATGATCGTGCCGCGATTCTGCTTGGCTTGGATCGCAATGCCCGACACCTCCGCAGAGTCTGTACCCAGCATCGAGTCGTTGATCCCCGAGATCGCCTTGATATTGCTCGCTGCCTTCTGGCTAATGCGATCAAGGCCCGTGGGTATCTGGTTGGGCTGGATTTTTACAGGCGGTGTAGTGCCGCGTGCATACTCCAGCACCAGACCGGTCTCGGCTCCATGCTCTTCAAGATCATCAGAGTTCATGCCTACCAGCGAGCCAGCCTCAACCAACCAGCCACTATTAGCGGTAGTGTTAACAATATGAAGCTCTTGGCTGGCGATCTTGTTCAACTGCTCCTGCGGAGACAGCAGGTTTCTCACCATGCCAAACGGCTTGCCGCGCCTGAAGTAGGCGAAATAAGGAACGACGGTGAAGTCGTCATAGGGTGACCAATCATCGTGGAGTACCACTTGGTCACAGGTCACGGTCCACCGCACCTTCTTCATCATTTTGCTAATAATCGATAGGTTGTGGTCCTTAGCAAACTTCTTAGCTTTGCGGTCGCCCCACGCCTCTGGCACTAGTCGCTGGTCTCCAGTTAAGGGATCAACGTAGTACTCACAACGACTTAATTTACGGTGCTGCCGCTCGATGACGCGCAACGCTTTCACATTGCGGTACTCATCCTCCCCAGGAATCTGAGCCCCAAGAAAATCCTCACGGGTATCAATGTCGCCGTATCGGGTCTCCTCGTACTCCACTGAGTCACGGCCAAAACTGTTACCGTTCTCAGCGATAAATCTCAAGGCTTCAGCCTTGTCCTTCCCATACATCTCCTCGATGTCATCGAGAGTCATCCACTTAGTCTCGAACACCTCGTTCCAAGACTTCGGGTCGTACTCCTTCGCATCGGGGTCAATCAGAATATCGAGCGGGTCTTTAGCAGTGATGCGGATCTCGCCTTCAACGCTGTCGCTGAAGTCCACCCGTACATCAAAATAGCCACGGCCATCGAGAATCAGACCATCACTGAAGACCTGCTGCTCAACCCAATCGAGCTTGTTGTTATCAGAAACCTGCATGAACACCTTGGTCAAAGTGTTCGCAACTTCTTCGTCGCCGCCTTTGCGGGGTTTGAACTTCACGTCAGCTCGACGTGAGCTCTGCTCTCCCAGCACAGTGTTAACCGTGGGGAGTATCGTGTTAATTGTCAGAGCCGGTCTGCCCTCGGAATCCAGAGTGGCAATGTCTTCCATTGCCCACTGGTCACCTCGATAGAAAGCATCACACTTCTTAGCCAACTCTATATAGTCCAGATGCCCGTTATCACGAGCTCGGACATATCGGTCCCATTGGGATGAAGCAGTTTGATGCTCCTTTTCCGATGATATCTTTGATTGTTTCGCCATCTCTAAGCACTCATCGCCGATTTATATTTGGTTTCACCCCCAGTGAAATGCGCAAGCTTGTCCCGCCATGAGGGCTCGTGGACAACTGGTGCTTGAAACGAAGAAAACTCTGTCATCATGAGACCGAGCCATGCCAAAGCATCGACTTGGTCGTCATGCGTACCATTGGGGAATCTGAGGAGTTCTGCGACCAGAGGGGCGGTGAACACCGCATCCTTTGGGAAGAACACCATGCCTTGCTGCATACGTCCCTGTATCGCACGCGCTCTGGCTTCTTTATCTCTGCGTCCGGTCTTGAGGTCTTTGACATACATCTCGTAAAGACCGCGCTCGCGGATGCGTTTCTCCAAGAAGGGTCCGAGTGCCATCTCGATGTGTCCCTTCTCAATACCCACCATGGTCGGCTTCCATTGAACGTATAAATCTAGAATGCGCTCAACAATCTCGAAGCCATCAAAGCGTCCTCTGACCACGTCCATAACGAACAACTGGTCATATTCATCTACCCCTACGACCATGCCGACGGAATAATCGTTACGATCATTCTTGCCAATGGCCAAGTCCCAAGCGGCATAGAACTTCATTCGATCTTCATCGATGTGCTCGGGTTCGTAGTAATTGATCATGTCGCGGGTGAAGTAATCACCCTCATCCGCTACGGGATTCTGCTGATATAGAGCTGACCAATCTCTAGGGCCAACTGCTTTGCGGATTCGATCTAAAGACTCGGTGTTGTACCGCTCTTGGTGGAGGGGCTCACCGACTGCTCTGAATTCTTCATCGACTTCTGCGATAGCTGGATAACGAACGACTTCCCATTCATCACCACCATCTGCTCCCATTCGCAGCAGCCGACCCGCGAGGTCGTCGTCATGCCAACGGGTGAGGATAACCAAGACCCCGCCACCAGGAGCGAGGCGAGTATAGGCAGTAGAAGTATACCAATCCCAGTTAGCGTCGCGGTTGTTCTGAGACTCAGCGTCTTCCCTATTCTTGACAGGATCATCGATAACAAGGATGTGTGCTCCCTTACCCGTGATACCACCACCCACACCAGCAGCGACAAAACCGCCACCACCGGTCGTTAACCATGCCTCCGCACTCTGTGACTCTGGATCTAGGCGTGTCTTGAACGCGCTCTTGTAGGACGGTTCGCGCAAAAGGTTACGTACCTTGCGTGAAAAGCCCATTGCCAAGGAGCCCGAGTACGAACAGCTAATGAACTCGTGATCAGGGTTACGTCCCAAGTGCCAAGCGGGAAATGCCACGCTGGCAAGGGTCGATTTACCGTGTCGAGGCGGCATGAACAGCATTAGCCGTGGCGATTTCTTCTCCACAACATCCCGCGAAAATTTTTCTAGCCGCTTACATATGTCTTTATGGACCCACCCCGCTTGATAATCAGGGTTGAACCGCTCTACGAAGGGCAGCATCCGTTTGCGCGTCAGTATTCTGAGCGCGAGCTCCTCTCGGGCTAACTCTTCTGGGGTTTTAGGTGCTGGTACTGATGATGAGTAAGTATTTGGGTTGGGTAGGCTGTCCTGCTCGTCTGCTTGGCAGTACACACAGAGATCATCTAGACCCATTAAGGTGACGGGTACAGATTTTTTGCAACGCTCACATGTTGTTCTTGCTGCTTCATCCGTCATTGGTGGTTGGCTCTAAATACTTAACATCTTTACCAGCTATCTTGAGCAGTTCGTCGTCACTGAGGCGTTCTAGCTGCTTGGCCCCGTTTATTTGCACATTGACCTGTGTTGTTTGTTGAGCTTCCTTTGCCAAACCGTGCAATCTCACCATGCTGTCCACGGTGTTCTTCATTTCGGTAGCATTTGCAGAGGAAACGTAGGCATTCATGTACATCGAATGCGCTTCACTCACGCCAAATTTGACCTCTTCGAGCATTTCTTGGCGAAAGTAGTCAATTGCCTTCTTAACATTGGTCGTTTTTGCAGCCGCCCACGCAGCCTGTGGCGTCGTATAGCCAGCGGCTCGCCCAGCAGCGGCAGTTGACATGCCACTACAGATAAATTGCACCAATTTTTCCTGCTGAATTGTCAATTCACCGGCTTGAAGGCCCATATAAGGCATATGGGACTCGAATTCGGCCTGCGACATTTCCTCAGTGGATAGTGCGGTTACCGTCGTCGAAGTAATATCGGTCACCTCGCATTAAATTCAGCTTTGCTTGCTCATCGAGTCGCACAAAAACGGGCGGCGTTACAAAATCAATATGTTTTATGTCTTCTAAAAAACTTAATATCTCGTTCGGCTCATACCCGAGTTCCTGTAGAAGCTTGAGAGACGTGTCGTAGTCGTAAACGAGCGTTGGAGACCCAGAAGACCCATTGACTTGGTAGCCAATTAGCGCCCCTTCAAGACCTTCTAGACACAACACTTCTAGGTTACTTGTCATTAGCGCATATTAGCTATTCTAATGTTTCTTTGCAAATGCGCTGTTCGTAGATATTTTGAACCCACCAGAAAAACATGGGCTCATTTAGGGTGTGTTTCATCAAGTTTGCTCGGTAGCAGACGAGATGAATGTTGTCTTTGGTGTACCCCTGCTCGGGGTCTTTGCGATCTATCGATGCGTTTAAGTCGTGGGAGCCCGTCCCGTCACGGAACGTAGTCATCAGGACACCTGAATAACTGCATTTACCTTCTTGAGCATCAAATAGGGCAAGCAAGTCATCGGCGTTGATAGCCCACTCAAGTCCTTTGGGAGCGCGTTTACCAGATGTATGCATGTACTTCTGAGCAGAGCAGATCTTACTAAAGTAAGTCTTACGGTCGGTTACGAACCCGCGCTGCGTTTTAGTGCATTCAATGCACTTACGCATCCTAGATTCAGTTTTGCCCCCGCGATTGGTTTTATATTCGTACTCTGACTCGCCCTTTCGCTGCTTGCAGTTGGTGCAAACATAGGTCTTGGCCATAGGAAGGCACATTAACTAATATTTACTAATACTTCAATCCATTAATTTTTTTGAAAATTTTTTATTAATCCTGGTTTCAGAATCACTGAGACATCATCTCCCCCCCTCGCTCACAGCGCCACCCCTCTCCCCGATTCCAACATTGGAACCTTGTTTTGACATCTAACCAGTGAACCTTGTCAGTGGGACTCTACCTCCTCCTACGTCGTCGGTTGTCGGTTTCATTTGTGATAACTCAGTTATCGCTCATTCACACACAACGGAGTAACCAACACATGGCAACTTATTCGTTCGACTCAATCCGCAACCGCTTCAACCGAGAGTTCACCAACAACAGCACAGTCAACAAGATCGTGGACACCGGTATAGACACCGCAGAATTCATCGGCAAGAACGCAGACACCATCCTCCTCGGCGCAGCCTGCTTGATGCTTGGCGACCTGACCGAAGCTACCGAGACCCTCATGAACATCGAATTCATCGAGCTCGTCGAAGAGCACCCTGAGATCTTCTAAGGAGACTGACCATGGACAATTTCAAATGCATCCGAGAGACCGGCAAGCGTCGCACTTACGTTGTCACTAACCCCGCTTGGAACAATCGACTCCGCGAAATGGACAACACCGAAGCGTTCGGAGACTACATTCAATCAACCCTTGGCGAGACAGTCACGGCTGTTGTGCCAGGAAAGACATCGGATCGCTTCTTCTACTTCCAGACTTTCTACATCGCGCCTACCCTCTAGTGGGCGCTTTACCCTTATCAATCAACAACTTACAAGGAACAATCATCATGGTAACTATCCACACCGTATTTGGCCTCAACATAGTGTGCTGGTCGCTCATTATCACTTGTCACTTGGCAATTAACGCTTATGTCTTCGCAAGTGCCAATCGTTCACCGTTCATGGACAACCGCCAAGAGCTCAAGCAACGTCTTTACCGGCGCGTTCTCGGCACGAATGAGTACGGACGTAGCACTAAACAACCACATTGGTGCGCTTATCCATGGCTTATCCTCTGCGCTACGACAACAATGGCCACTTTCTGGCTGTTCACTTACATCTTGTTCCTGCTCTAGTGCCAAATGTTCACGATCAAGCGCCCACCACGTCATGTGTGTCGAGTTTTGGCATGTGTGACGGCATTTACCAAGTGTGTGACAAAAATGTGTGCATTCTTTCTTTCACACTTAACACTTAACAATCAACCACTTACACATCAAACACAGCAATGTGTGCAGTGTGTGCAGTCATTTCAGACCCTATTTAGAAACAAGTACTACCTTAAAAATAAAAGTGTCTTAGAAATGAACTCAAAAAAAAGGCGTCACACAATCACACATTTTGATAAGTCCTTGATACTTATCACTTAACACTCAAAAAACTCAACACACGTTTTTATCACACACCCCGAAAAACGCATCACACACCCTCATTTCTAACACACATATCCACAGGCTAGCGTCTGCGTGACCGCAGCCGCCTGTCGGTTGGTATTTGTGAATTCACCCTCAAGGAGAGCCGCATGAGCCATCTCAAATCCATCTCACTCAACGTAATGGCGTGGCTAATTGGCACGTCATTACCTTTCCTAATAATCATTCTATTTGATACCAACCCTTTAGGAGTTTGAACATGAACAGAAGACAATTCCTGCTTTTCGACTTCAAAGACGAAATGCGCAAGATCCACAACGATTGGTGCTTGGCCAATGACCTTGAACAAGCACAGATCAAGCCTCGTTCAGTAGAGGATGACATCGAAGCTGAACAGAAACTCACTGACCGCGTGTACTTCGCGACTCTAGGAGCCAAC
>NYWG01000156.1 GCA_002684915.1 Verrucomicrobiales bacterium | reverse complement strand
CGTTTTTAGAAAGCAGCGTTGACGCTACGCGAAGAAACGCGACGGTACGCACTGTGTATTATAATTATTCAGTGCTTATTGTCGCCGCTTCTTTGATTACGTTTCTCTAAGTCCGTAAAATCAATAGTACGGTTATTTTTTCCACTACAGTAAAAATAATCATCAACTCAGGGCGAAAAAAATGGATTATATATTACCGCCTAGCACTCGCTTATGAGTCCCTCCCCTCCGCCACCAACAACTCTGCCGTCTCCAACCTTTGCCAAGCCAATGAAAACGCTCTCTAAGCTGTACTGATTGATGGCGTAATCACGCACTGAGAGCTGCTTGTCCTCCTTCGCCTCCTGCAGAACAGAAAAGCATCGAGCCAGGCCGCCCAGCTTGTCCCTCCCACCAGCGTCAACAAAGCTCAAGCTATACCTGAGGAAGCGACCGTGCTTTTCGTACAATGTCATCGCCGGCAGGGACGCCTCCATGTGCGCCTGGGCGCGCCTGACGTCTTCCAAGGTTGCATCAAAGTTGCAGCTCACGTCGATGTTGAGGCCATCCACGAACCTAGTTTTCAAGTGCTGGGGACTACCAAGGCAGCGCATACGGCCGGAAACCATTATGGCAATATTTCCGCACAATGCTTCGGCCTCCTCCATGGAGTGTGTAGTAAGGACGATGCTCCGGCTGCTTGAAAGGTGGCTCAGCAAGTCCCACATGTTCCTTCGAGCCACGGGGTCCATCCCGCTGCTAGCTTCGTCAATGAAAAGAACATTAGGGTCCCCCACGAGTGCGACCGCCAAGCTCAGCTTTCGCTTATTTCCGCCGCTAAGGGCTCCGGCAACCTTGTCACTATGAGACCCGAGCCCCAAGGCGCACATCAACTTGTCGATGATGTACGCAACCTCGCCCCCGCTCACTCCCCTCAACTTGGCGAACATTCTCAGCGTTTCCCTGCAGGTCATGAGCTCCAAGAGAGGGTCTTGCTGGGGACAAAATCCGATTCTTTTCCGAGCCTCCGACAGTCCCTTGCCCCCCTCACCAACGTCGAAGCCGGTTATCCAAGCTTCTCCCGCAGTCAGTGTCGTTTCTCCCGTGAGTATTCCTAGCGTCGTAGTCTTACCAGCCCCATTGACCCCAAGGAGGCCGAAAATCTCTCCCTTCTTTACACAAGTCGTCAGCCCACGCACAGCACGCTTGGGCTGCCCGCAGAACGCAGCCCCGAAAGGGGGCGGGTAGACCTTCCACAAATCCTTAAGCACAATGGCAGAATTGGAATCTTTCTTCAACTCATCAAAGTTGGAATTCACAAATTCTCTCTCTCTGGCGACGTCTTCATCTTCTTCGGCACCAATGGCTTCTCCATCCCCGCCGTTGTCGTCATCCAAGCCATCCCTCAGCAGCAATTTACCTTTCACATTTCGCACACCGTTCAGTCTCAACTTGAAAGTGGTTATCGTCCTGCCCGCATTGCGAAGGGTCTTCCCAACCTTGCCCCCTCCACCCCCATAGACGGTTTTTTCAATCAAAAAATGGGAGAGAGCGTACGAGAACATGGATATGACCATATGCTTGATCGAGTTGCCGCAAACGTCGTCGTCGAAAGGAAAAGTATTAATGCCGACAATTTCTCGCCAGTAAAAGCTGGAACTTAGATTGACAAGGGCCTCTCCGACGTTGAAGGCCGGAAAGAGGCGGAACCAGTGAACAAGAAATTCAGCAGCGTTCTTCGTGGACTCGATCCTCCTCAATATGAAAAAGGTGTTGACGAAAACGAAGCCCGTCAAAAAGTATATGCCAATGACCGTTATCTGCGCCGTGGTGTGGTTTTGAAAGCCACGAGAGACAATGTAGCTGAAGGGGATGGCAGAGCAACCGTACAAAAGGGTCACAACCAGCGTGCACCAGAAGGTGGAGGAGCTTCCGACAAATACAGCAGCGGAGTCTCGGCCGTATATAAAAAAACACAGCATAATAATGAACGTAAGAAGGACGTAGAGAGCGACATCAAAGACGAAGGTGGAAAACCAATAGGCTTCTATAGTAACGCCGGAAACGAGCTGAAGGTGCTTCGACTTTGTACTTCTCTCCTTAACCACAAACACCACGAACGCGGCCGGTATGTAGCAGTAAGGAATGAGGATGAAGAGGGACGCAAAGAGCGACAGGACCGTCTTAACCTCAAGCACCTGCCTCGAGGTCAGAGGGAGTGGGTGGCTGTAAACCGTGAACTTTGGCTTGCTTTCGCCACTCGGCATCGTACACTCTTCGTTGTAAATCAGCTGATATAGAGAATTCAGGAAAGAGGGAACGGCATGCGGCGAAGATGCATTGTGGAGGATCGAGTGCGTGCTATTCACGACTGAGCTCTCGTTGTATGCCTCCGCTGGGAGTAGCTTCACGACCTGAGTCCTCCAATCGCGAGGGAACACAAAAGATGCGTTTCCCAAGTCAAAATCTATCGCCCCAGAGCCGTGACCTCCTTTGCCGCCCCCGACATAAACTATCAGGTTAGTCACGGAAACTATCCTCTCCTGTGCGTTTGTGCGTGCGCCCTTGAACTTCATTGTTACGTAACCAGGGTTGTTTTCTCTGTCATTTCCGTCGCCCCCTGTGATATTAACGACGTCCTTCAAAATGTCTTCGACGGTCTGATCATCGGAAGATACAAAGGAGTCGACCAAGGTGTCCACCTCGGCAAGTAGGAAGGATTCTAGGGCCTCACTCTGAGAGTCGGTGCTGGCATTCAGCGCCGCCTCAAGGAAAGCCTTTGCATCGGTCGAAAGGTCTGTTGCATTGTAGCGCTCAGTCAAATTAACACCCTGATTCGTCAGCTGCTGCTCAAGTTGGAGGGTGCTCAGCGTTTGGCTGTAATATCCCTCATCATCTTTCCGCAGTCCTGCAATGGCCAAGTAGGGAGAAAGGTCTCCGTCAATGGGGAGACTGTCATTGTTACCAGCGAGCCAATCGGCACGCTCGATACTGTAAGCGATCACCGGCCAGTTAATCGTCACCTGCATCGGAATGGAGTCGTTGAAAACATAGGCTCCGAATCGCTTCTCGTGGGTGTGGTCGTTGAAAGACTCAAGGAGGTGGTTCGACATTTGCCCAGAGTTTCGCACAGAAGTATTGAACGTCCAATCTATTCGATCATTGTCTATTTGGCGAGAATTTTCTGCAAAGGTTTCGTACGAAGCTCGGGCGATAGAAGGGTCCCCGTGAGCCCCGCCTCCTGCTGTTATTAAGGTCCTGGCGGGCTTCTTGAACTTTCTGCTGTTTGTGTACGTGTAAAGGTTGGAGGAGAGAGGGAGGGGAGGCCCCGCTAAAGGAGCGTCTAGCGTCAAAATCAGCAGCACAAAGCCAACCAGTAACGCCGGCAGGACAAGCATGTAGAACGCGCTCTTCACATCCCTCTTTTGAACGTCTATTCGCTTCTGAAGGAGGATCACGACTTGATTTTTGAAGGATGGCTGCTTCAAGGGCTGTTCAGCTGCCGCCTCGATACGACGACGGAAGGACGCTTCGTAGTCGTTAAGGGCGCCGATCTCGATGCCTCGTTCAGCGTCCTCGTCAGCCGCGACTTTCGAACTGTTTCTCCTTGACGGCGGGAGCAGGGCAGAGGAAGCAGCGCTCAAGGCTCGTCGCGCAAACGACAGCGGCTTGCCGCTGTCAAGCAAGTGAGGCTCATCGGATTCAGCATTCACGCTTGTTCGCATGCTGCCAGGGACGGCGACATTCAGGTCCGTCAAGTCGAGGGCGCTGACTGAGTCAGCGGTCGTGAGGTCGGCGGAAGCGCCGCGAGGAGGGGAGAGCTCTTGGGATGAAGCAGCATCGCCAAAGGTATCATCAGTCGACAGCTTAACGAAAACTTCATCCAAGCTCGAGTTCGATATTCCGTAGCCGCCGATTTGCAGCCGCTCCTTTAGCCCTCCCTTTTCTTCAAATTGCTGGAACATCCTGGAAAAATTTCCCTCGTAACCAGAAGGAACCCTCACCATTATTTCTTTCCCAGCAACGGTCGCGGTTATCTTTTCGTGATCGCCATCGACGTGCGCTTTAATGAAATTAATTATTGCGAGCTTCGCTTCCTTAGGTTCCCTCTCAGCCACAAAGGTAATGTTGTAACCGATTCCGAAGCGCTTCTTTAGAAAAGCGCTCGTACCGCAAGTCTGAAGCTTGCCAGCCTTCATAACGGCTATTCTGTCGGATAAAATATCTGCTTCGTCCATAAAGTGAGTAGTGAGCAGAGTTACGCGCCCAGACTTTCGTCTACGAAGTAGCTCCCACGTTGCTCTGCGTGAGTATGGATCCATGCCCGACGTCGGCTCGTCCAATATGAGAACTTTTGGTTCTCCGCACAAGCTCAAACAAACACTAAGCTTCCTTTTCATGCCCCCGCTAAGCATTGACGGGTACGCCCCGACTTTATCCCCCAGCCCGACCTCATTTGCAGACTTTTTCACCTCTTCCGCCGTCAGCTTGCATCCCTTCACTATGCTGAAGAATTTAATGTGCTCCCCCACAGTCAACTCCGGGAACAGCACGCTGTGCTGAGGGCAAAAACCCATTGATGAACTGCGTGCCTCCGACAGTGACTTTGAAACGCTATTCCCGTAGATTAATACGTCGCCCGAAGTTGGACGCCTGAGACCGGTTATTATCGATACTGTTGTAGTTTTGCCAGCACCATTATGCCCCAAAAGTCCCGTAATTTCGCCTTCCCCCAATCCAAGCGTTAACCCGTCGACGGCCCTGAAACTTCCGTACTCTTTCACCAAGTTGCTAATTTTGATCCTCTCCATCGATTCAGACTCGTCGTTCCTTTCAATGCTACCTAACGTGCTGGAAGACGCCGTAGGCGAGGTGCTAGTAATGTTTTGATAACCTTTGGATTGAATGCCATCGCTGCACCAAAGGCCTAGTTTCATAGCGTACTTCTTCATAACAAAAAAATTGCCATCGCCGTAGCCGTACTCGTGACGGCTTGTAACGTTGTCGGCGACCCAGGCGACGAGGAGGTATAAAATGGCGTCAAACGCTAGCATATTAATGACGGTACCGAATGAGTAATCGCCTTCGTAATAGTTATATTTTCGTATCCCAACGTTACTGTACTCGTAGTCGCTGACGATGTCAGCCCCAAGAGCGAAGGCAGTGCACGGGAGCAAACTAGCGTAAACCTTGCTCCTTTGGCTCTCGTACCTGTTGGAAGAGTAGAATATCCATCGCGGCACGAGGGTCATAAAAAGCGCGACGGGAGCAAATATCGCCGCGATTTTGGCGGAAGCAAATAGAGAAGATATCAGCATGGACATTGACACGCAGCACATGCATACGAGCCATATATATATAAATATGATACCTCCGTCGCTGTTGGGCAAGAAAGTGCTGGTTATAACGCCGGTGACGAGCACGCTGATGAACGTGAACTCAATCGTCGCGTATAGAACGTTGCAGAGCCAGTACTTTCCCATCCCGACACCGTGTATGAAGAGCAAATCACGACGGCCGCTCTCCTTATCCTCGACGATGTTCTTGACGACCCTGCTGATAGGGTACATCAGCCCCAGGGTTATGCTCATGCCGATGACAGAGCCGGCGGCAACGTAGAAGGGATTCTGCTCATAGGACGACGTCGGCATGGGCATCGCGTAGAGGGACGACGCCGGCGGAGGGCTCGTGGTGCAGTTTGACGTCAGGAAGGACCAGATCGATGTTTGCAGAGACAGGAAACCGCTAGTGTAGTATTGCTGGTAGCGTGTATCGAGCCCGCGGTAGAAGTATCGCGTTACCCTGTTGTTGTTGTTGTTGTTGTTGTTGTTGTTGTTGTTGTTGTTGTTGTTGTTGTTGTTGGATTAGATATTTTTGCAAAAAGCACGAAGCATACACACAGCAAAGCGAGGCGAAACGAATCGAATCGAAATACTAACCAATTGGTATTGGGAACACTAGTATAATTCATCCTGACCTTCACGCCGGTAATCTCCCCGTCCTGGACATCAAAAAACACCCCAGCCATGGTCCTGTTCCCCGTGTTGGACATAATTCTCTCCATGGCCTCCTCCTCGCTGCCGTGAGCGACGCACCTCGACCCTATACCGGCGTGCGACGCGAAGGACTCGCCCAGTGACTTGGGTGACACGTGTATCGTGCCGGAGGTCACAAAGTTCTCTATCGAGCGGAAGGCCCGAGTGTCTCTGTACCCTCCCCATTCCACATCCTCCAGCGCCGCGCTGGCCAAGCCCGACAGCGCCAAGTAATCTTGCAGGGGCAATACCGTCGTCGGAGACTTGAGTATTTCGCGTATTTCATTGAACACCATCGATACAGCCTCCACGGCGCTCTCGCTGCTGCTGGTGGAGTTCGTTTCATTGTCGTAATTTTTGATGTTATTGTTCGGTTCAGACGCTCTCCTGCCACTGTAAAGGTCGTCATCCGCCGTTCCTTTATTCGCATCCTCAAAGAAGCTGTAGTGGATTTTGTCGTAAACGCCGCCTTCCTTATACAGCACGTCACTGAGCGTGTAAGCATAGGACAAGCCAAGGACAATCATCAAGGGCGACACCAGCGACAGGATTAGGGTCGAGCAACGGACGGACCGGACGAATTTTACGCGAAGAAGAGCGCCGAACATCATCGATTTTTATTTTAACTCATTTTCGCCCCACAAGAGGGATGTGTATCGCCGCTTGTAGGAGATATTAGATAGGTAGGTAGGGAGCTTTTTTTGAGGGAGCAAGACTCATCTTTGTACTTACTGTAGGGGGGGTGCTACGGTATTCGATTTTTGCTGCTGGCATCTGGCAT
>NYWG01000155.1 GCA_002684915.1 Verrucomicrobiales bacterium | reverse complement strand
TAAAAACACAAACCCTAACTGATTTGGCCAGAAGCTGAACCCATATTGAGGGCTGTAGTACAAGTGCATCTTTGTATACAATAAGATGTGGAAGAAATCGTACAGATTTTGTAACAAACTCTCGCTAGTATTTATCCTGTAGTTGAATAGTTTCCCACAGATAGCATAGGTGCTGTCAAGAACAAGTTGCCTTATTTGTTGTGCAATGACTTTACCCTCGTGTAGTTCATCAGGGGCAGGGTCCATGTGGGTAACACGGTATGGTCCGACCACATTGATATCAAAATTGCATTGATTGCCTTCTGTCAAAAACTCCATAACACTTAAGCGCGTACAAGTGTTATGACAACCAAATATAGACAAGCCTTAGAATGGACCAAAATCATCATCAAATATGTTTCAAAAAGTACCGACGTGACGGAAACAGAAAAAGCATATGCCATGCACCTATTAAGTCAATGTGAAATGGAGTCAAAAAGAGAAGTTCATACAGACCAGGATAAAATGTGGAAGCAGCTAAATAAATACTGGTTTTATTTATCGACCTTAAATGAGACTTAATACCCGCACAAGGATTGTATTCATAAGCATAGCCGTATTGTTTTCTTTCTATGTCATTAATTTTATAATCTTTGACTCGTATCACGCACAACCTGTCGCTCCAAGGGCATTCGTTTTAGGATTTATTAGGAATATGGAACAGGCAAACAACTTTTTGCTAACCAACAATTACTTCCAATTCAATGCCAAACTCTTTTACCGCGACCTATCCGAAAACGATATCGTAAAACGGTCCACTGCGAATATACAGTTTATACATACAGAAAGTGTATTTGGTAGTAATGTATACCAATCCGCATACCATGTCATCTATAACTACCTAAAAGGCTATGCAGTCGCAAGAGATAAAGTCGTTATTGTAAACCCGCAACACGTTTTTTTTTATCAACGCCCATTTTCACGCATACAACACAATAAATTATATATCGCACAGGATGTTGCTACCACCAGATCCAATTCCGACTTGGCACAAGCATTGTATACCTGCCTACATTTTAATGTACATCATTTTGAATACAACAGGCGTGCATACAACACCAACGTTATCGCAGGGGAATGGAAAATTGTTGGTCCATTGCTCAAATGCATCCTTCAATACAACGTCCAACACACCACCTATTGCGAAGTCGCTGCTTTGAATTTTTGCGTTCATTACAAATTTGCAAACCAACTCCCATGGCATAATGATCTCATCAACACCAAATATTTGCATTGCAACGGACAGTTCCCCATCACACAAAATAATTGCCACCAATTGACACATAAAAAACCCCTCAACATAGAAATTAGAAATGGAACACTCTTACCGACGTAACCTTCGGCGCTTGCGGTGCTTGCGGTGCTTCCGCCTTGTTATTAATACGGAAATACTTGCGCAACCCTTTTCTTTTTTGATGAGATGCCCGCAAGTATTGCACTTGATCGTGGTCACCCGCAACTTTGTATACATGCCAAACCGACAAAACAAACATACCAGGTCACTATACGTAGTATAAAATCGTTTGCATACAAGCGGAATGGGGCATAGACGCTTCTCCATGACATCTGGTAGAAGAGGAGATAATACCGACGGTATACGAATCAACCGATATGGTTCTAAATAAGTAAAAATAGATTTTAAAATATCATCAGGTAATTTTAGTACGCTCATAACACTTAACTAAACCTCCACTGCTTTTTGCACTCCAAACATTTACAAAAATAAGTCTCTGATTCATCCGCGCGACGAATCTGCTTACTCACATACGACACGTTCTTCGATTTGCAACTTGGGCACACCAAAATACTTTGCGATGTATATTTCTGTTGTAATAAATCATACTCTTGAAGACTATTATTTGTAACATACGTATCAATGCAACCGACCTCAGACGTTAAATGATTCCGATCGCAAAACGACTCCCATCGTTGCCTCCTTGATTCAATAGGAACCCGTTGTTCCACTACCACCCTATCAATAAACGATTCCATAACACTTATCCTTATCTTCGTGCTTGTTTTGCCCGATCTTTAGCTTTTTGCGCCGCAAATAATTTTCGCTTCTTCGCTTCCCTTTCCAATTGGATCTGTTCAAATGCAACCGCTTCCTTTGCTTCTGCAGCTTCCTTCAGTTCTCGCTCCAACTTTTCAATCCAATAAGGCATACACGTCTCTCGCTCCTTCGATAAATGCACCTGGTAATTGCTTTGCTTCGACAATTCATCGTCCAAACTTTCATGGCAAACCAGAAACAAATTCTTTGCCAAATACGATTGACAGGCTTCCAACAAATAATTTGGTACTTTGCCAAACAGAATCATATTTGGAACAGGAGTTACAATCTTATTCGCCAACATCACATAAGCGGACTCCAATGCCGTAGGTTTCTGATCACCACCCTCCAAACGCACCTTAGCATCCCGATACACATGTTTGCCAATGCTATTCCTGTTGATACCATGCAAGGTTATCGCTTTCACATGCGAAACGACACCCGTGCGCTTCACAAGAACCCGACCACCTGCGTGATATTTCTTATCGTCCCTAGGCAACATCTCCTTGAATACTTGTTTCGCTCGAAGCAACTCCGCGTTCGAATTGACAACAATACCATAACCAGATTCCCACGACCATCGGGCACTGCCTGTCATCCCCTTCCACTTCTGTATAAACTCTGCCAACTCCGCTTCAGTTTGAATCATATGTTCATTTGCTCCAGTCTCCGAAGAAAGAGTAACATGTTCCAATTGCGAAAAAGCTTCCCACCCCTGAAGGCACTCGTACAATGGAATTAAACGCTTGTGTGCCATCGTCAACTTTGGATACGATTCGTAGCCAAAGAAATGCAAATCCACACGACCATGTATAGTTTTCTTGAACTGATCCAGTACCGCCGCGACCCCATCTGCTGGCCAATATTCCAACCCAACCAACAAACAAGGACGATCACGTTTTGCATTCCTTAAAGTTCTAGCAATTTTTTTGGGAAATCCAGTACCTAAATGACCTTTGTAATGAACGTTCGAAATATATGGCTGCATATCGATACCCTCGGCTCCACCATAATGACGGCGGACCGCTTCATTTGGATACAACAAATAATAACCATCCAGACGTGCACTGCGAGCTCCAACATACACCGTTTTGATGTGCAGTTTGTCTTTGCATATACCGTCATGCAACAAATGAACCAACTCACCCATAATGTCGTAATGCCAACAAAAACAAAGCTTCTTGTGGTTCTCATGGTTGTGCACATATGCATCGATTTCATGGAACACACCGTTGCTCGTCATTTCTTCCAATGTTACAAGAAATTCGCTTCCATGGGTTTCAAGTTCATGTGTATAGAAGACGTAAACACTGCGCTTATAATACATATCCTTCAACACTTTCCAAACATGAAAACGCTGTTCCCACCCTATCATACGATCTGGAAAACGCTCTGCCCACTGACGCAAAGCAGTTTCCACTTGCACTTGATACGGCGACTTCTCAAACGACCAATCAAATTTGCCGTACAAGAAATAATCCAGTGGCGAACCATCCGATCGGAATAAAAATTGACGTATTTCACAGTCTTGCTTATCAAGCTTGTCTCTGAAATATTGACCAATAGTTGCTGGAAACATCGTCACGGTATTGGTCCACAACTCGGATTTGCGGTGAAACTGTGCCGCATTTAAAATACGATGCTTGATATTTGGTCGATAACTATGTGGAACCTTACAGGCATACAACAAACTAGATACCTTCTCGCCCGTCAACGAAAACAAATCCAGTTCGACTCCATCGACACCATAAGCAGCCAAATCACGACAAAACTTTTGTTGGTTCTTTTTTTTCATCGTGCTCAACGCGCGCATAGGAATAAACCCTAGCAACTCCTTCCCGTTGTGTACAGGAATTGTACCAGCTTTCTCACGCTGCTCGCGATCCTTTTTCTTCCATTTCTTCTTTGCCCCACACCAAGTTAACGCTTTAGAAATACTGCGGACCCACTTCAATTCAAAGACGAACGCATATTCCCAGGGTAGTACCAACTCTTTCAAAGCCTTACGGAACTCGTCATCTCCTTCCACATACCCGCCATCGTCGCAAAACCCGACCAACTTCACGTCCATCGTATACTTTGGTAAATGCGACCACGTAAGGAAGTCGCCAACAACAATCATATGAACATTGTTGGTTGACAACACATGATTGCCCAACACGGTTGATATCCAATCATCTCTGTTCCTGCAATTAAAAGTTGCCATCGTCCTAGTTGACCCATGACGAGAATATTCTGACGTGCCTCGAACTGTTTGATCCGTACGATTCTTCCCAGAACGGTTTAAAATAAGATCAATAGACTGCTTCGACTTATCGTAGGTAAAACCCAAACGGGCATCGTAGAACGTAAAACTTTCGTTCATCACGTTGGGCAGTGGATCGTCAAAACTCGACCATGTAGGTTCCACTCCATCATCCGACTCCAGTAATTTGCCACTTTGCTTGAATAATTTGTGTGCCTCGAGAGCTTTTTCCTTTGATCCAAAATATCGATACACAGGATTCTCTGAGGTCGAAACTTCAAATTCCACTCGCCAAATTGAGGCACTGTCGTTCGATCCTTTTAAAATAATTGATTTCATAGTTGTAAGCTCGCTTTAATAAAATAAACAATGAATTCCGTTTGTCTTTCTTTTTATATTTTGCGTGTTTGAGCTCGCTGCGCTATGTTTCTATATGTAACTGTGTGTTAGTGCACTGTTTTTTACGGATGCTATTTTTATATAAGCCTACAAAAATTTAAAACACTTAGATGCCAATATTTAGCAAAGGTATAGCATTGTGGCCTTAAATAGGATATGGATATATACAAAAAAATGACTGGCTATGCACATATAGTGCACTAGTGCCCGTAGCAAGCTAACACATAGAAACATAGAAAAGCGAAGCGAGCTCTAGAAATACATATACATATACATACAAACGGCACAAAAGCGAAGCGAGCTCTAGAAATACAAAAGGTAAAAAGAAACAGTGCACAAGTCCGCGAATTCATTGTTTATTTTAACAAAACATGTTATCCAAATTAACAAAACCAGTTACATTTCACGTAAGAAATGCGTTGAAACAACACACACAACAACAAACACAAAAAGCTGGTCAAAAACTTCTTACCAAAACAACCTTTGAGCATGCTAGAAACACAAAAGTAGAAAGCGCAATGTTACACGTGTACAAGTCTAAAAAACAACTTCGATCGGCTTGTTCCATGGCATTGTTGGCCTGTCCTGATGCCGATAGAGAGTTTTGGAACAAGGTCTACGTGAAAGACCCTGTTACGATGCGCGACATACGAAAGAAATTGAAGATCGAGTACCACATGAAGGAACCAGAGCATTTATTGTCTGGTGTATTCAATCCAAAGGTCCAGCCTGGAATGCAATCCAGTGAGGAGTATCACACGTGCTCCTGTCATCAACCTAACTTGAAAGAGGCGTACATCGTCACGCACCAAGAGACAGGGGAGTGCATCCTGTTGGGATCCAAATGCATTGAGCTGATGAGCGAGGTTCCAAAAGAGGCGAAGGACAAATTCAAGAAACACAAGTGGGAAATTGCGAAGAAGCAAAGAAAGGCAATGCGGAAAAAAGAACTTCCAACCGAACGACAGATCCGCATGGTGATGGTGTCCCGATCAGCCATGACGGAAGACCAATTGAATAAGTCGGGTATGCACGGGCATGGTTTCTATGATCCAAAATGGAACAAAGACAGTATCAGTGATTGGATTGGTACGTGGTACAGGAAACAGGTTTTCCCTTCGCAAGACGTTTGGAAGAAGTTTCCTTTGGCGAAGGTATCCGAAATGTTCGACGATTGGATGAACTGTATTGACAAAAGCGATTACAGTACACCAAGTACCCCAATGACAGGGTTTCGAAAAGCGAGCTCACTACAATCCAGGTTTCCAGGTCACAGCGATGCGGAATACGCAAACGGGGTGCGAGACTGCCTTGAACATTACAAAGATAGTCTCGCCTCGCGTCCTGCCCCACACAAACGTGTCCGTGAGCTGGTAACACAACCTCAAGCACCAGCACAAAAAAAAGCGAAGGCAGCGGCTCCGAAGCCACGAAAACCTATGCTATGGGACAAAGTGTATGGTTGGAACAACGGGGAATTTTTTGTATGGGACAGCCGCCAACGAAAAATGGTATCGACCGATGATAGGTTTTCTGAACTTAAACTAGATTTGTTGCTCAACGATGGTGATTCATGGGATGATATCGTATGGTGGCCAAACGATGATGGTACACGAAAAGCATTGGTGATTCGGCCCGCCTACTCGTTTCGCACAGCCTATGGTGCCTACGGTACCACTGGACATTACTTGATTATCAAACCTGATCAAGACGAATGGACAAGAAGGCAATTGTATTCCGCTATTGAACGTGCATTCCTAGATGACAAGGAAAGTGATGGCACTTCCAATCCGAAGCCACGTCTCGCTAGGGGCTATCCATGCTTGGAAGGGTTGGATTTATCGGGTAGATTTTTTGAAGTAGATGGCAAAAACATTCCTGTATTGCAATGCCGTTGGGGTAGGTAGTTAAGAAATAAGATAGCCGAGCGTGCTATAAAATAGAGAGAGAGCTATAAAATGAAGTAAAGCGTAGCAAGTAATGAATATTAATAAAGAACTTAACTATGCGGCATCTTACATGCC
>NYWG01000154.1 GCA_002684915.1 Verrucomicrobiales bacterium | reverse complement strand
TTCCTGAAGGAGTAACCGCCGTAGGCAACCCTAAAAGCCGAATAGTCGCTGTAGCCGCTTCACGTATCACGGCTAAAGCCGAAGAAAATACTACTGAATCTCCATCAAGTACTGAAGCAGATTCCTCTGTAGAAAAGAAGGAAGATTAATTTTGTTCAAACAACGAATTAAATGATTCGTTTTGTTCTTTGAGATGGCCCATTATGGAAAAGACTTTCCTTATTGTGGGGTTAGGCAATCCTGGCAAGGAATATGCCAACACACGACACAATATCGGGTTCGTGATAATTGAGCGCTTAGCTAAGCATTTTAGTTTTGATTGGGAAGTGAATAAAAAATTCACAACACATTTGGCGAAAGGTAATCAGAATGAAAAAAAGATCATCCTCACCAAACCTCAAAATTACATGAACCTAAGTGGAAAAACTGTAGCCCCCATGGCGGGATATTATAAAATTAATGCAGCACGGATTATGGTTATAGTGGACGACTTAGACTTACCATTAGGCTCGCTGCGAATGAGACCCGACGGAGGCAATGGAGGTCACCGCGGACTTGAATCTATAAGTGAATGCTTAGGAACCAGATCTTTTCCCAGACTAAGGATTGGAATCGGACGCCCTAACCGCAAAGAAGAAGTTTCGGGGTTTGTACTAGGCCACTTTAACCAAGATGAGACAGGTCAATTAGAAAAGGTAATTGAAACCGCGAACAACCAACTTAATTGTTGGATAAATAAAGGCCTACAAATGGCCATGAATAATTACAACGGGGAACTTTCCCCTAAAAAATAAAGAAGAAACAGATGACGAAATACGAAGGAACGATCATCCTTAGAGAAACGGGACGCGAAAATACCGTTGATGAATTGCAAAGCCTAATCACTGCTGAAATTGACTCAAGCGGAGGCAAAGCTGGTGAGTTCAATGCGGATGGCCTTAAAGAGTTTTCCCGTGTTGCTAATCGGAAGAACCCAAATGGCTATTACATTGAAGTCGGTTTCGAAGGGATTCCAGAGAATACTGGGGATCTAAAAAAACGATTACTAAAAATCAAAGACATATTCAGAGTTTTCATCACAAAGCAGACTAAAGATAGTTGATTTTAATCAACACACCCCATTAAAATCTCCATATGGCCAGTTTTAATAAAGTTATACTCATGGGAAACCTTACAAGGGATCCAGAGTTACGCTATACTCCTAAAGGAACTGCTGTTGCCAAATTGGGGCTAGCTGTAAATCGTACTTGGCGGAACGCTGATGGACAACAGCAGGATGAAACCACGTTTGTGGATGTTGACGCGTTCGGCAAACAAGCAGAGACACTGGGGCAATATATGCAAAAAGGACGCCCTATATTAGTCGAAGGACGCCTTAAACTGGACCAGTGGGAAGACAAAAACACAGGCCAAAACCGTAGTAAACTAGGAGTAATTCTTGAAAAATTTTCTTTTGTCGGGGGAAGCCAATCTGGAGGAAGCACAAATACTCCTCAGTCATCCGCACCACCTCCAACTTCAGATGTCCCACCATTTGAAGACGGCCCATCGGACGACGATGTTCCATTTTAAACTCTAACTATTAATTAAAAAACAAACATGGCAAAGACCAACGTAATTTTAATCAAAAACGTAGAAGGCTTGGGAGCTGAATCTGATCAAGTAAATGTAGCTACTGGCTTCGCACGCAATTACCTACTCCCGCAAGGCCTAGCTATTCCTCTTACACAAGGCAACGAACGCCACCTAGAAGCACTTCGAAAACAAAGACAGGAACGAGAATTGCAAGAAGCAAAAGACGCCAAGGAACTGGCAGCAGGCTTCAAACAATTAATGCTCATTATTAAAGCGAAAACAGGAGATAATGGAAAAATGTATGGATCCGTTACTCCTTCAAATATTGTTGAGGAGCTTAAACAACAATTTGACGTTAAAATCGAACGAAAAAAACTTCATATAGACGAACCTATTCGTTCCATTGGTGACCATAATGTTGAAGTGCGACTCCATTCTGATGTTAGTACAACTCTCAAAGTTAGAGTCGAGAGCAGTAATCCTATTCCAGAAAGCCCTGATAATGGAACAAAGGCTGAAGAGGGAAAAGATAGTCCATCTTAGAAAGATAGCTTTTTAATTTATTATTAAAGCAGGGTCTCCCAACCCTGCTTTTTTTGTTTCTAGCTTAGAAAAATTAAGAATGTTTTTCTACCATCTGTCGAAATTCATTAAACAGATCACTTGAATCGTGAGGACCTGGAGATGCTTCAGGATGATATTGAACGCAAAATACTGGTTTGTTTTTGTGGCGCAATCCTTCGACTGTTTGATCGTTAAGATTTATTCGATTCACATCTACTTCATTCGGTAATGTATCTGAATCAACAGTAAATCCGTGATTTTGCGATGTGATTTCTACTCGGCCTGTATCCCGATCTTTTACCGGCTGATTGGCTCCACGATGACCAAATTTCAGTTTACTGGTCTTACCCCCCATAGCCAGACTAAGTATTTGGTGTCCTAAACAAATACCAAAAATAGGTAATCCTTTTTGTAGTAATTCAGCAACTGCCTGTACAGCATACGTCACCGCCGACGGATCGCCTGGACCATTAGATAAAAATATCCCTGCAGGTTTATGTTTTAAAGCTTCAGCCGACGGAGTATTCGCAGGTAAAACTGTTACCTTGAAACCGTGCTGCCTCAACATTCTCAAAATATTGTATTTAATGCCGAAATCGTAAGCAACGATTGGAATCTCAGCATCAGGCAAAACCTCTCGCTGAACACGCCCATCCAATTCGGTCGGACCATAAGGTAACCGAAATGCAGGACTAATCTCATCCTTTTTATCCCATTCGAAGGCGGACTTGTGGGTTACCTCTTTCACAAAGTCCACTCCTATTAAGCCAGGCCAGTTCCTAGCTTTTTCTAAAGCTTCTTCTGCAGAAATATCAGGACTTGTAGTCAAATAACCGTTCATAGCTCCTCGAACACGAAGCTTTTTTGTTAAAGCACGAGTATCTATGCCTTGGATTCCAGGAATAGCATTAATACGCATATACTCATCAAGCGAATAGTCTGAACGGTAATTACTTACTACAGGAGAAAGCTCACGAATAATAAATCCACTGGCATGCGTTTGATAAGATTCTATATCCTGATCATTAATCCCATAATTACCAATTAAAGGATAAGTCATAGTAACAATCTGCCCCTTGTAAGAAGGATCTGTAAGAATTTCCTGATACCCCGTCATCGAAGTGTTAAAGCACACCTCTCCCGCAACAGATGCAGTTGCTCCAAACGCTTGACCTTCGAAGACAGTCCCATCCTCGAGCGCAAGTATGGCTTTTGGCCCCAATCCAGACATCGGGGAAGAGATTAAATAGAGAACCTTAAATCGGCAAGCGTGTTACACAAATGTGAACAACTAAGAGTAGATCTTACGACATAAAAATTGTCTTTATCCACATGAAATTTCTCTGCCAATTGATTCGTTATGATCTAATCAACAAGTCGGAGACTATTTTATATTACAACTAAGTAAAACTTACTGGCTTCATTACACAGAAAACAACATAACATCTGCCTCTGTTCCTCTAATTTGTAATAAAAAGCCTTAAAATAAGGATTTTCAACTACATAACCGTTGACACTAAAGATGTCGTCGGTATCATTTCGCGCCCTTTTTTGGGGAATAAATGGCAAAACTCACCATTAACGATTTAGAATTACACGGCAAACGCCTGCTCATTCGCGTAGACTACAATGTTCCCATTGAAGAACAGGGCGGAAAGATGGTTATCAATGATGACACTCGCATTCAGGCGACACTACCGACTCTTAAGGCAGCAATCGACAAGGGCGCAAAAATTATTCTTACTGCCCATCTAGGGCGTCCTAAAGGAAAAAGAGAGCCTTCTCTAAGTCTACGCCCTGTTGCCGAAAAACTGACTAAAATCATTGGGAAAAATGTTGAGTTCTGTGATCAATGTGTCGGAGACACTGCAACCGAAGCAGTGAGCAAACTTGAAAACGGAGAACTGCTTTTATTGGAGAATGTCCGATATCATGCTGAAGAAGAAGCGAATGATTTAGATTTCTCTAAACAGCTAGCTGCTCATGCCGATGTTTATTTGAATGACGCTTTCGGAGCTGCCCACAGAGCCCATGCTTCGACTGCTGGTGTTGCTAGTGTCATAACTTCTCGTGGTGGCCAATGTGCTGCCGGATTATTAATGAATCGCGAATTACAGTTTCTGGGTGAAGAACTTGAATCACCACAAGAACCATTCGTTGTGATTCTTGGTGGAGCTAAAGTATCGGATAAGATAAAGGTGATTGATCGATTACTAGAAAAAGCTGACACCATTTTAATAGGTGGTGCAATGGCCTATACTTTCAAGCTTGCCAAGGGGCTGAATGTTGGAAAATCACTAGTCGAAAGAGATAAAGTGACCGTTGCACAAGCCGCGCTTGATAAAGCAAAAGAACGCAATGTACAGTTTCTAATTCCCACTGATAACATTGTAGCAAAACCTATTGAGATTGATGGTAAATTTTCTTTTGGAGATCACCACGTAAACGATAATCAAAATATACCCGATGACATGGAAGGTGTTGATATCGGACCTAAATCCATCGACCTTTTCAGTAATGTGATCAAAGAAGCAAAAACCATCTTATGGAATGGTCCCATGGGTATTTTCGAGGATCAACGGTTTTCGGAAGGAACATTCTCAGTAGCTCGTGCCGTTTGTGAAGCTACCTCTTCTGGTGCGAAAAGCATTATTGGAGGAGGTGATAGTGTTAAAGCATTAAACAAAGCCGATCTAGGTAGTCAGGTAACCTTTATGAGTACAGGAGGTGGAGCCAGCCTTGAATTTCTTGAAGGCAAGGAGCTTCCAGGGGTGGCAGCACTTTCCGATAAATAATTTTTAGAATGGATAAAGAACGCAAACTAATCATCGCAGGCAACTGGAAGATGAACAAAACCGTTAATGAGTCGATAGATTTAGCCAACGGATTGGTTCGAGAACTTAAAGATATCAAGGAAGTGGATATTGCTATATGCCCACCCTTCACTGCATTAAGTGAAGTATCCAAATCCATCATCGATTCGAATATTCGACTGGGGGCCCAAAACATGAGTCAAAATAATTATGGAGCTCATACAGGTGAAATTGCCGCCGGAATGTTGAAAGAGCTATCTACAAGATATGTCATTCTTGGACACTCTGAACGCCGCGAATATCAGCGGGAATCAAATGAATTGATCGCAGCCAAGTCTAAGACCGCACACGAAGCAGGCCTTAAACCAATCGTATGTGTTGGGGAACAACTAGACGAACGCGAAACAGGTAAAACTGAAGAGATTGTGAGTTCTCAGGTTCGAGGTAGTCTGGAGGGCTTGACCGAAGAGCAAATGCTCGGCACTGTCATCGCCTACGAGCCAGTTTGGGCTATTGGCACAGGAAAAACAGCCACCTCGGAACAAGCACAAGAAGTTCATGCTTTCATCCGAAAATTATTATCTGAAATATTTAACACCGAAACAGCAAACGCAGTTCGAATCCAATACGGAGGCAGCGTAAAACCTGATAATGCCAGAGAATTAATGAGCCAAAAGGATGTAGACGGCGCATTGGTTGGCGGCGCATCACTAGACTTGCGAAGCTTTTCTGAACTAATTAAAAACTCAATTTAACTAATCTAAATCATGAATATTCTCATTACTCTTTTAACATGGATACTAGTCTTAAACTGCTTCTTTCTGGTTTTTCTAATTCTTATTCAATTACCTAAAAAGGAATCAGGTTCAGGTTTAGCGTTTGGTGGAGGTGCACTAGACATGGCATTGGGAGCAGGCGCAGGGAATGTGCTAACACGAATTACCAAATTTTCTGCCAGTCTATTCCTTGGCCTTTGTATGATATTAGCCGTCATCAGTAACTCTAGCAGCAACTTAATTAGTGAACGATTAGGAACTCAACCGAGTATTACCGCCACTAATAGTGTCAGCAACACCGGCAACACAATTATTCCTAATACCACAACTACTACGGAACCTTCGAACTCAGCCGAAACACCTACACCTCTAAACGCCACAGATCCTGTAACTTCTGAACAATCGGCTAAACCGACAGAAGGCGAAGGAAACAAATAAGCGAAGGTCTAATATGACTTTAAAAAGTGTTCCTGCATATTTGACGGGGACATTTTTTTTGTGTCTGTTGATATTAACTTCCGGCTGTTTTCAACAGCACAATAAAGCAGACTTCACAGTCATTAATGGCCCCGACCCTGAAGCCCTAGACCCTGCGATAATAACCAGCCAAGCAGATGGCAGGATTGTCTCTGCTATGTTTGAAGGGCTGACTCGCTTTAACTCTGTAACAGCTCAATCAGAGCCTGCACTAGCAAAAGACTGGAATGTTTCAAATAACGGCACCACTTACACTTTCAACCTTCGAGAAAACATCCGTTGGTCCACTGGAGAGCCAATCACATCTCAAGATGTAGTTTACTCTTGGAGGCGTGCTATTGACCCTCAAACCGCCAGCGACTATGCAGGAATGCTTTTTTACATAAACAATGCTGAAGCAATAAATAGTGGAAAGATTCAAGATATTAGCCAACTAGGAGTAAAAGCAATCGACGCAAAAAAAATTCGCGTAGAATTAACCAATCCTACTCCATTCTTCCTCGAGTTGTGCGCATTCTGGACACTAGCCGTAGTTCCACAAAAAACTATCGAACAATACGGAGATCAATGGTGCTTAAGCAAACCACTCCCTGTTAGTGGCTCGCATAAGCTCGGTTTTTGGAATGTGCGAGATCGTATTCGCCTAATTAAAAATGAAAATTATTGGGACGCATCAAATACCAAAAATAACATAGTCGATTTTCTTCCAGTCGAATCCCCGTCAACTGCAATAAACCTTTTTGAGGCAAATCAGGCTGATGTGATTTGGGATAAAAGCCTTATTCCATCAGAACTAATCGATGCACTTAGCACTAGGCCTACATTTCATAAATTCGATTTTTTAGGAAGCTACTTTCTAAGATTTAACACAACAAAGAAACCTTTAGACGATAGTCGCGTACGCAAAGCTTTATCCTTATCTATTAACAAGAGAATGATAGTCGAAAAATACACTAAAGGTGGCGAGCGCATGGCAAACCACTTTGTCCCACCAGGAACAGGCGAATACATTTCTCCAACAGGGCAAAATCATGACATACAACTAGCAAAAGAGCTTATCGCCGAAGCCGGTTTTCCAGATGGAAAAGGCTTCCCTAGTAATTTTGAATATCTTTTTAACTCAAGTGAGCTCAACCGTAATATTGCAGTTGAACTACAAAGAATGTGGAAAGAAAATCTAGGAATAAAAATTAAGCTTCGCCAAGCTGAAAACAAAGTTTACCTCGCGTCACAAAGTGCACTTGACTATCACATTTCTAGAAGCAGCTGGATTGGCGACTATAATGATCCAAACACATTCCTAGATATGTTCATGAGTCAAAACGGCAACAATAGAACTGGCTGGAAAAACAGCCAATATGACCAAATTATTAGAACAGCAAACACGATCACTAATTCCACCAAACGATATGAACTTTTCCAAAAAGCAGAAGACATTTTAATTAACAAAGAGTTGCCGATTTTCCCTTTATTCTTTTATGTAGGAATCAACATTTACCACCCGGATAGAATTGGTGGGATTTCCCCAAACATACTCGACATACACCCCATCAATGCCATTTACGCAAAATAAGGGCACAAGAGAATTAAAAAAATCACTTTTTCTGTTTTTAGCTCTTTCCTTTTACCCCTATTTTTAAGACATTTGCCGCCCTTTTCGCCTGATTGATATTGTGGACACGGATGCGTTATCATCTTTCCCCACGAAACACAGACAAGAAAACTAACATCATGAGTGAACCAAAAGAAAATGCTCCCTGGGTAACATTTCGCCCTGAGATTAAAGTATTGGACTGTACAGTCCGAGATGGCGGATTAATTAACGCCCACCAATTTGAGGATAACTTTGTTAAGGCAGTCTATGACACCTGTGTTAAATCAGGAATAGACTATATGGAATTGGGATACAAAGCTTCTAAGGATCAATTTGTGAGGGCAGATTTTGGTGATTGGAAATTTTGCAATGAAGACGATATGAGGCGTATTGTTGAGGATAATGATAGTTCCCTTAAACTTACTGCCATGGCTGATGCAGGAAAAACAGATTATAAAACTGACATTCTTCCGTTTGATCAAAGTGTGCTCAATTGTATCCGTGTAGCAACTTATGCACATCAAATTCCTACTGCAGTAGATATGATCAAGGATGCCCATGACAAAGGATATGAAACCTGCTGCAATATAATGGCTATTAGTACTGTGGCTGATTCTGAAATAGACAAAGCTCTGGAAACACTGGCTGAGACACCAGTTGAAACGGTTGTAGTTGTCGATAGTTATGGCGCTCTTTATCACGAACAAATTCGTGCTTTAGTGAAAAAATATGTCGCAATGGCTAAATCGACTGGCAAGGAAGTTGGAATACATACCCACAACAATATGCAGCTAGCATTTGCAAATACTATTGAAGCAATTATTCAGGGCGCAAATCGCATCGATGCCACCATGCTTGGCCTAGGAAGAGGTGCCGGTAACTGCCCAATGGAACTACTCCTAGGTTTTCTTAAGAATCCAAAATTCGATTTAAGGCCTATTTTCAAACTACTACAAGACCACATAATGCCATTACGTAGAACCAAGGAGTGGGGAGCTCTTATCCCATATGTGGTTACCGGCATTTTGAACCAACACCCAAGAGCAGCAATGCGCATCCGCGATACAGAAGACAAAAATAAGTTCCTCGACTTCTACGATGCCTGCACAGCAGATCTTTAGAAGAGTTTCAATATTCTCTATCAAAGATGTTTCACGGCTTTAAGCGGTGAAATTTATTTATTACTGTATTACGAAAATTTATTTGGTTTCTTAATTGTTATCAATAATTATAATATTATTATTTTAATGTACAATTGATTTCTTCCAAAATAAAATTAACGTCATGGCAATACTAGGAATGATACTAATGGTAGGAGGCTTCTGCGCAGCAGTAATATTCAACATTCGAATATTAATCCATAATTTCAAAGAAAACATAGGATGGGGAATTGCCAGCCTTTTTCTTGGAATCCCAATGATTATCTACGTTGCTATGAGATGGGACGTAGCTGGGAAAGATTTTTTAAAGATGCTTGGATCTATGGCTGTTGCCGTAATCGCAATGTTCATAGCTGGAGCTGGGGCGGCTTCAGGAATGTAAATATAATATATCTTTTAATATTTACAGGCACCCTTATATGGGTGCCTTTTTTATCTGTACAAATCTGAAAATAGAGTTGATTGAGATCTTAATATGGAATTATTAGAGACTCATCATTCTATTTTGATTTACTGACAACCACAGCTGCAGATTCAAACCACTTCATCGGCTTGTTTGGAAGTAGCCCAAGATAAAGCAATCCTACAAAACAGCAAACCAGTGCAAAACGAATTGGCAATCCTACAAAAACAGTAGTTGTATCTTCAATTTGGCAACTCCAAAAAATAGATCGAACGATACCAAAATAATAGTAAATGGAGACTACAACCCCAAAGACAGCAACTCCCAGCAAAGCAAAATAACCGATATTCCCAAATGCCTCAGTAGCAACTGATTTAATCAATAGAAACTTACCAAAAAATCCTGCCAAAGGAGGTATACCTGCTAAAGAGATTGCAGCTAAAGTCATCGCACAGGCAAGAAACGGCGAACGTCTATTTAAGTTTTCCAAACAAGAAATATCCTCCCCTTCCCCCTCTTTAGTAATTAAATTAATTATTAGAAATACCGTAATCAGCGCAAATAAATAGCCAGCTAAATAATAAAGAATTGCAGACGTTCCAGCTTCAGATTGAGCAACTATACCCATAAGAAGATATCCAGCATTTGCTATACCCGAATATGCCAAAAGGCGCTTAAGATTACGCTGTGGCAGAGCACAGAGATTCCCATAGAGAATCGTTGCAGCAG
>NYWG01000153.1 GCA_002684915.1 Verrucomicrobiales bacterium | reverse complement strand
GTGGATTGGGACTCGGACGTGGATTGGGACTCGGACGTGGATTGGGACTCGGACGTGGATTGGGACTCGGACGTGGATTGGGACTCGGACATGGATTCGGACTCGGACATGGATTCGGACTCGGACATGGATTCGGACTCGGACATGGATTCGGACTCGGACATGGACTCGGACTCAGACGTGCTTTGCGATTGCGATTGCGATTCTGATTGGGAGGTGGATTCGGACATTGATTGGGATTCGGACGGCGACTCGAATTCGCCAATGACGGTGATGCGGCCAAACATGCTGGAATTTTGAGTGTTGAAATATATGTATTCTCCTAGTTCATCAAATCTGTAACTAAATTTCGTAGCCGAGCCAAAATCTTGTATTAGAATCCCATCTTTTTGCAGAGCGATTGGAAACAAACCCAATGATTTTGTAAAAGATACTTCATCTCCTAAAACAATAGTAAAATTAGTATTCACGCTTTCATCGGCATTAAACTTATTTCCAAGCGTGTCTTCCCCGGAAACAAAATATTTTTGCCCAAAAAAGCTTACTTTTATGTTCACTGGAAAGAGAGTAAAATCGGATTCACTGCGAGAATCCGACTCTGATGCTGACTGAGATACTGAACCCGAATATGATTCAGAATCTGAATTTGAAATAGATCCCGAATGGGAATAAGAATTAGAATCTGACAAAGATCCGGAATCGGATAGCGATCCTGAATTTGATTGCGAATTAGATTGGGATTCAGATATAGAGCCAGACTGAGAAGCGCATCCGGAATGGGAAAAGGATTCAGAGTTTGATATTGAATGAGAAGTTGACAAAGATTCTGACTCGGATAAGCACTCGGACTGGGATTCTGACTCGGACGTGCTTTGCGAATTAGATTGGGACTCTGACGCTGACGTGGACTCGGACGCAGATTCGGATTCCGAGCGAGATTCGGAATCCGAATTGAATTTTTGCGTTGATTTTACTTCTACAGCTGGAGCTTGCAAAGTAGGTAGCGCTTCCTTGACAGTGTCTGGTATGTTTTCAAAAACCGCGCCGCCCAAGTCGTCCAAGCCGGAATCGGTAGTCAACTTAGAGACGGCATCTGTCGCGGTTGCGTCAGTCTCGGCTTCCATGATCGCCTTAATAGAGCCCGATTCTAATTCTACTGTTATTTTATCCAAGGGAATTCCAGTTTTTTCATGAAAACTGTATTTGATAGACTCTTTCATATCTTCTTGAGCAGTTTCGTCGAGGCTTTCTAATTCTACGCCGGCAAAACTTAACGTAGATTCAACTATGACGACGTCGTATTCGCAGCATTCGGGAAGACTTTCGCTGTCGAGATCGCAGGAAATACTTGCGCCTTTGTACGTATCCAAAATTGCTTGTTTTGCGAGGGGATCTATGCACCCCACGGAAGCCGACGCCGATGCCGACTCGGAATTTCGCTCTACGGTTAAGACGGCCTGGTTGTAAAAATCAGCAGACGCGCCGGTGTCAACCAACGAAGACCCCAAAGGTTGACATTCGTGTCCTTCGTAATTATTTTCTACGCATTCCTCGAAAAGAATTTCTTCGAGGGCATCTATAATTTCGGACTGAACTTGTTTTGATAAATTTTTCAAGTCTTCATCTGTAGCCTCGTCGGAAATTCCGTTTGCGTGTGCGAAAGAATCTCTGACGTTTACATTATATGTGAAACTGTGTTGCGTTTGACCTTCTCGGAACGACCTAAAATATACGCGCTGACCCATGTTACGAGGATGAAACAAGTCCGGGTCGACAGTATCGAGAATGTTTTGTTTGTTTCTCACGGTTTCCGTATAGAAGAATATTCCTTTGTTTTCGCTCGAGACGTCGACAAGTCCAAGACCCGTGATGGGTACCATATTGTTGATGTCGAATTCATCCGGATCGGTGGTCCAATAGTACATGCTTGTTATTATTGGACACCAAAAAAAAAAAAATTTTTGAACAAGGCCATGATCAATCCCACGACACGAAGGACATTTTTCTCACGCGCTGAACAGTGTAATAATTATTCTCGTTCTGGGTGAATAATTTTTTAGGTCTATTTCCGATGAGCAGGTACTGCAATTTAGCACCACCCACTTGGTCAAGGGGCCCCGAGTTTTGAGTTGGGACGGTAAAAGTGGGAATTTGATAAGATACTGTAAACTCTTTCTTATACATGACATTTGTCGCACCGCCAATCTCGCTCTCCATCCAATTGGGATGTACGTCTTGCTTGTATTCCTCGCCGTAGACGCACGTTTTTGCTTCCATGATCAGTACATCTCCAGAAAGCTCCTTTGCTATGGCGTTGTATGTCAAATTTATTTTAAAGATGGCTCCTGCGTTTTCACCAGGATGAGTACTCGACGACGGCCATTTGTTCCCACTGGAACCCTCAGATGGATCCCAAGTTTCTAAATAATTGCCATTATCATCCTCACCTACGGCTAATGGTTCGTAATGACTACCATCAGTGCCGATCTGATCAGTAGTATCGACGTGTAGATACACGCCACCGAAGTTATCATCATTGGGGTGATCAACATCTGTGTAACGTCCCCGGAGCGCTATGCCCAGAGACGCAAAACTTACATCCGCAGTAGCCCATTCTGCTAAAACCTTTCCCCCGCAGACATCAAAAATATGCTTACCTTCGCCACCATAATTGTCGTGTCCCACATTCTCAATCTGCGTTTCGAATGTGATGTTGAAATTTTTGCTCGTATCTATAAAATGACTCGGGTTCCACGCTTTGAACACGAACGAGTTGTATCGTATTTGAGCACTTCGCGTCTCTATTTTGAAGCCAGGGGTGGTGCGTACCAGATTGCCGAAAGCGCTTTTGTTAATACCGTTGCTAGTAACGTGAGTTTCGTTGCCGTCATTGTCAAGCAACTTTCTGACGTTCATGCAACCGCGTACAGCACTATAGTGAGAATTATTGTTTGGGCCAATGCTTATCCAGTTTGATGCACCGGTATCTGAAGTCTGGTTATACGTTGATTTATAGACTCGGGAATTATATTCTGAAAATTTGTAAATCAAAGGATGGCCATTCCAAAATGGATGAAATTGCCACGATTCTGCATAATGGTGGCTGCTAACATTATCCGCCATGCGAATCTCGCCCTTGAGTGGATTCAAGGGATGGCCCACGCCGAGCGCATAATGACCTCTGCCCGAAGGTGTATGGTCGCCCGTAGTTGACTCTGTTTCAGTTTTAGATGAAAGGCTTTGAGTAACCTTCCGAAACTGGACTCCAAGCCAGCCATACATATATTCCATGGAACCACCGTTGCTGTAATTTGTCATACAATGGTACGCATTACCAGTCGTATATCGCCAAGCGGACCCGCCGCCCATGCTCCAACATAACATTCCAGCCCCAAAAGCGAAAGGGTCCCCGCGATTGCACACAGCACCAGTATTTATGAAATTGATCAAATTCTGAGACACGGCAGCCGAGCACTCGTCGTCTCGTCCACATCCAAAACTAGACCCGCTGCTTGTCGTCGTGTTGCATACATTCATATTAATGTCGCCGATGCCATTCTCTGATCGCCCGCTTCCTATGTCCTTGGAATCGTCGTTTTCGTCTACCCCACTGTGATTCACGCCCACGAATGCGCGGTACCATTGTTCCTGGAAATCAAAGACGAAATCAAGCTCGTCTGGTACGTTAAACTCAGAAAAATTTGTTATTTTCAGACTTGGATCTAGACCTATCAAATTGTACATGTTTACCTCCACGCCGGAACCGTTAAAATCGTGAGGTGTTGCACCATCTCGGCAGTCTATGGCACCAGCGTCGCCTTGCTCGCAAGGAACGTACGGTTTTCCGTTTATGATAATTCTAGCGATTCTAGACGATGCTGCGTTTGCTCCGTTCAGATCTAGGGTGGCGGACATAAAGGTAAGAGTTTTAAATGCTTGCGGGTTAGAAATGGAATATAGTTGGCCCGTCGTCGAACCCATTCTCTGGCCCTTCCCGTCAAGGAGCAATGAATGGCCGACGTACGACGACGTCTTGCCCGTTTCAAATAAACACTCAGCGTCATCTTTGGTCCATTCCTTTGCATCAACAATTCTGTCAAATATTCTAATGTAATCCATGCTCTCGACTTGCGACGAGAGGGAATTAGTCCAATGCCTGCTAAACATCGTCAGACAGTGATCGTAGCGGGTGTCTCGATAGGATCTATAATTTTCCCAATTATGAAGTACGTTCTCGTTGCCGTGCGTCCCAGTTCCAAATCCGTTGTTATTTCTCATGGCTTGCCAAGCAGTAGTCCAATTATCATCTTGATTCGAAGTGGCTGTTCTTACGTCATCTGGATCTTTGTCAATAACGACCTTGGTTTGCGGCAAAGTGGCCGGAATCAATTCTTCGGCTTCGACAAAAAGCTTAAGTTCTTGGTTTATCATATCAATCTGAAAAACCACTTTTGTTGTGGTAAAATTAGCCCCATCTTTGAATAGATCTTGCGTGCCGCCACCGTCTTTTTTCCATTGGTATTTTATTTCGTAGGCTTGTCCGCCGCCATGAAACTTTCCCGTGCTCGTGCGCCAATTAACAGTTCCGTTCTGGTATACCTGGTTAAACGTTGTGCCGTGGCCGCCTCTCACAATAGTCACTATGTTGTCAAACGATTGATAGATGCGAATCGCGCCGAATGTCGAATCCCAGACGTCGCTGCCGGGAAAATCATCCGAATTATTTCCGGAGACGCCGTTTCCGGAGAACGTGTTGACTATGGTGGGCATGTTACCAGGAACAATCCAATCGCTTATATTGGTGCCATCAGAGCTGGTATACCAATCAGTTAATTTAATGTCAAACATGATGGTGTATTGGCCTTTCGCAAAGTACGACCCGCTAAAATAATCATACATTTGAGTTATGTGTCTACTTTGTTTGGCTCCTCCGTACACGTGAAGGCTAAACATGTCTATTCCACAATGAACATTACCGCCCCCGTCGTTTGTAAGATTGCTATAATAATTATTTGCCCACCCTACCAAACATTCGTTGTTATAATAGCTTTTAGCACCGCCGCGGTGGTAATGAAGCGGCGCTTTCGTGTTCATTCTATCATCCATGCCGCCGTAAATCAAAAACCAACCTCCTCCCCCACCACCGGGTGGCTTCCAGAAATCGTTGTTTGGCGTGTCGTACGTGCCTGGCCCAGCGCCGTAATAATGTGACGAACGTTGTGTCATCGCGCCGGCTGACATTCTGCCGTGGGTAGTAGTATCCCAACTTAGCCAATTATTATTGTTGACGGAATCGTTAGGGTAGTGTGATTGAATAATAATGCTCGTCACGACTGTTGGCGTGGGAAAGGTAATTTGATTATAATTATTTACGAAAGGATTCTTTGTATAGGACGAAGCGCTGTAAGTGACTTGCTCGCTTCTGTCTTCTAACTCGCCGCGACCGTAAAAGTAAACGTGGTCCATTCCGGGCATGGCTTTTTGTCCTTTACTGTTACTATAATTTGTGTTGAAGCCGGCATCAATAGAAGTGTCATTCCACCCGGTGCGGACGTGGCTTGGGGTAACATGGTAGTTATCCAATATTGGCATGCCGTATGCATCGTTAAACCAGTACCCGTTTCCCTGGTTATGGTAGACGCCGTGTTCCGGCATGAATGCCTCAGCAAACGGTTGTGGCGAGTCGTGGCTTGATGAAGCAGTTCCAGAAAACGTTCTAAAATTATTGTCGCTGCTGTCTGTAAAAAGATTTTCTCGTATACTATTCGATCCGCCAGTTTGTGTAATTGTAATTCCCGACGAGATGTGGTTAAAATTACTTTTTGCCCTATACCTATAGTTTGAAAGAGACGCAGTCTGTGTTCCGCTGGTGCAAATAGTGCATCTTTGATTGACGTCCCCCGCGTAACCATAAGACGTAGCTATGCAGTCGTGCCTATTCGCACACACCTGGCTGCATTTGCTTTCGGTCATAGCTCTGAATGTTTTGAGATCGTCCCAGCCCACGAGAGAACACGCCTGATTATTTGTGGTAGTACTATCCATCAACCCGCCGCTAGCATTATAATTACTCGTGTCAATGACGGAAATGGTGGCTGTAGACGGCCTGTAAAAGTCAGATTGCGGGGGCGGGCTATCGGACCTAGAATCGGATCGACTTTCAGAAACTGAATCGGACGTGGACGTCGAATCGGACATGGACGTCGAATCGGACGTGGACGTCGAATCGGACATGGACGTCGAATCGGACGTGGACATGGAATCGGACGTGGACATGGAATCGGACGTGGACATGGAAGTGGACTCTGACGTCGAATCGGACAACGAATGAGACTGCGAATCGGAGTCAAAGATGCCCTCTACGGGCTGGAAAAAGTCTTGTTGATTATCTACGTTTACGGTCAACGTTGCTTCGTTGAACAAAGTATCGTCGTTTTGATCTATCTCGCCGCCCTCGAGCGCAATTGCCACGTGATGAACATCTCTGTTGTCTGGCAGCGTGATTTGCCCAATGCTCAGGATAGGATGTTCATAGTCAAAAGTATCGACGGCTACCGTCCGATCATCTTCGTGAAAAACAAATCCATCTATCGAAAAATCATTCTTGGAAATGACGATTCCCCTGGTTTTCAATTTTTCTAAAAGTTTATTTTCTAGTTCTCCACGCCTTTGAATGAGTTCTTCAGTGGTACTGGCGCTGTCGCTATACTTTGATGTGAACGAGACCCCGGAAGAAAAACTCAAGTCTACTGGAATATTAATCTCAGGAGAAGCAGATCGAGAATCTGAGTTTGATTCGGACGTCGAAACAGACGTAGACAGGGAATCCGATTCGGACGTCGAAACAGACGCAGACAGCGAGTCCGAAGCTGACAAGGATTGAGAATCGGACACCGACGCAGAATGGGATACGGATGTCGACTGAGACAAAGAATCCGACTCGGATTCGGAACGCGATGCGAACGAGATAACGTCTCGTATGTAAACTTGCACGGTCATCTGCGTGCCGTCGCCGACGTTAAAGAAGGGTTGGTCCGGCGAGCCATAAATGTAATTTGTTGTGCCATTTACATCCGTAAAACTCAGGTCGTACGACCCGTCGTAATTTAATTCAACCAAATCGCGTCTGCTTGCATCGGACGGAACTAAATTTCCGCCGAATTCATTCAACGCGACGTACGCAACTTCTCCGTTTTGTATTTTGGTCATGGCGTCGTTTAGCGAAGATTTTGAAAACGAACAAAAGAATTCTTGTCCAAGGATAGATCCATTATTCGTAATTATGAGAATTTCGTCGTAAAATTTGAGAAGGTCAGCGCTGGCATTACTAAACTGCAAATTGTCGTCGCCCCAAGTGCCGCTAGTAAACGATTCCATCAAAACGTACTCAAGTTGTTGCGGCGTAACGTTTTGCCAATCTAAAGGTACTGAAAATGATGCAGAGTTTGATTCAGATTCCGACGGGAACGAATGGGATTGCGACAAAGACGTTGATCTAGACTCGGATTCAGAGGCAGAAGCGGATTCGGACGTTGAGTCAGAATTTGACTGCGACAAGGATTGGGACGCCGAGTCGGAATTGGATTCCGACAACGATTGCGACCCCGAAAGCGATTCTGAATTCGATTCGGACTGAGATTCAGATACAGACGCCGAATTAGATTGTGACGCGGATTCAGAAACAGAGACAGAATGAGATTGCGATGCGGACGCCGAAACCGATTCTGAATCCGACTGGGATGTTGACGCGGACAAAGACCTGGACTGGGACTCGGACGTCGACTCTGAAATGGACTCGGAGTGAGAAAATGATTCGGATTGCGAGATGGATTCTGAATCCGACTGCGAATCGGATGCAAATTTTTCCACTGGCAGCTCTACGTCTATGTTGGCGTCATCATACGGTGCGAAAGTTGCAGATTTCAAATCCCCGCTGTAGTCATCATTATTTGTGATAAATTGCTCAAATTTATTAATCAAATTACTACTCAAACTATTATTGATAATAATCTTTACGAAATTTTGCACCTGTAACAAATCGCTTTGGTCCCAAAAAGTATCAGTTCCTTGATATGTTGTTAGTTTTTCCAGAACATAGTCATCTGGAACGGTAATTATGAACGTAATCGTGGCCGTGGCCTCTAGAATAATGCTGGTTATTCTAATATCATTTTGCGTAACTGTGTCAATAGATGGTTGTATGCACGCAGCGATAACTTGTTGCAGTAGTTCAACCGAGTCACTACCGACGGTTTGAGGATTGGGTGCGGTTTGATTGTTAAATTCAAAGCTTGCCCCTACCTCAAGCGTCGGACGCGGCGGGTTGCTGGCGGAATGTGACCTAGACTCTGATTCCGATCGAGAAACAGATTCCGACGCAGACATCGAGTCAGAATCAGACATTGATGTTGAGAAAGACATCGAGTCAGAATCAGACATCGACACAGAAGTTGATTGCGATACTGATTCGGATTCGGAAACAGAGGTTGAATATGATTGCGATTCCGACTCTGACGGGCTTCTTAAGAGTTCAAGCTCTGGGTCGTCGTCTCTCACCCCCACGGTTTCGCCGGCGACAAACGTAAGATCGCTCAACTGAGTTGGAATTTCTGTGTACAGCGAACTGCGAATATATTCGACACTTCCTTCAAACCCCGTGTATTGGTGAGAATCGTACGAATAAAATTGTTCGCTGGTCAAAATCAGAACAAACTGAACTTGTAAATATTCCCGGCTAAAATAATCAAACACTTGGCTATATACAATATTGATGTTATCGCTCGAATATCCCGTATAAATACCACCAATCATCAATCTGACGTTCACATACTGGGACACGAAAGTAATAATTTGACTTTCGTAATTGCTACTAAAATCTGTTTCGGATATGCCAGATAACACGAAATTAATTTCTATTTCTATGTTTCTAAAATTTGGGGCGCTGAAGGACGCTGAGTTGGACTCCGACTCAGACGTAGATTCAGACAAAGATTGCGATTGCGATTGCGATTCCGAAGGAGACAAAGATTCGGAAGCAGACAGTGATTCGGAATGCGATAAGGATTCCGATTCAGACGTAGACAATGATTGCGATTGCGACAGCGATGCTGATTCGGATTGCGAGAAAGATTGTGATTCGGACTGCGAAATAGATTCAGAATTAGACGTGGATGTCGATTGCGATATAGATTCCGACGCGGAAACAGATTCTGATTCTGAAATCGATTCTGACTGAGATTGCGACGCTGAGTCAAATTTTTCGACAACAGTCAATGTTTCGGCGGCATTTTTTGTAGCGGTGGCATCGACTTGCACATCTACTAAAAATCCTACGTAGCTGTCAGAATCAGCTAACTCCGCAGCTTTAGTTTTCAAAATTTCTGTAAACGTCGTGGTTTCCTGAGAGGAGTCAGAGTCGGAATTGCGCGCCACTTCGACCATCTTGTCCTTAACCTGTTCCTCAATTGCTGAAATCATGTACGTCAAGTCGCTGTCCGTCCACAGTTCGTTGTCTTGCGTTTGTTCTAAAATGACTTTGACTTGATCGTCTGGAACTACGATGACGTAATCGATCCTGCCGCCGGAAACACCCGTTATGACGATGTCGCTCGCAGAAAATTGAATCCCGCCAGCCCCCGAAATCGTTTCTGCCAGTGCCTCTTTCAACAAAATCTCCGATTCTTCGTCCAAGGTCTCGATTGTTTCGTCGTCAAGGATTATTGTTGAATTCAAATGCAAAGACGGACGCGCCGGGGCGCTCTCGGAAGCCGACCGAGATTCAGATTCTGAATGCGACACGGACTCGGACTCGGACACGGACTCGGATTCCGAGACGGATTGCGATTCAGACGTGGATTGCGACTCCGAGACGGATTGCGATTCTGATTGGGATTGACTAGTGGAATCGAACGCGCCTACGGTTTCTAAAGAAATTGTTTGCGTCGCATCGATCTCAATTTGGTCCGCGTCTTCAAAAGCCTCTAAGCTATTAATATTTTCGGCCGAGAGCGGTCCATCGTCATCAATCGCAACTTTAAGCGACGACGCAAGCGTATCTTCAAATTGACTAACGAATTCGTTGATACTTGGCTGGCGCGTGTCGATCTCAATGATTATATTTAAGCTGTCCTCATCATCAGACAAAAGGGCACTAGCCAATTCTTGCAAGATTTGTAATTTTGCGTTCCTTGTTGCGAGATCATCTAATACAAATGTCAATCTATAAAAACCAGCGTACGTAAAAGTTTGCGAATCCGGATAAGATTCGTAAATTACTTTGAAGCAATTAAAAGACGCAATTATGTTTTGCGTACCGCCGTGTCTCAGCGATACGTTGACGCCCCGTGAAATTTCGGATGAAGCTGTGCCTAGCAGATACTGTACGTTATCCGAGGTTAAATCTTGACCCGTCAATCCCTCATTATAATTATTTTGCAATAAATTGAAAACTAATTCTCGAATCCCAAATTGATTGGAATTCGGTAAGTTGGCATAGAAATTAGCAAAGTATTCGTTAGTCAGCTGAGATGTTGTAGAATCTGAATCTTTTACTGCCGGAGCAATTGTTCCTTGGACTTTAGAATTAGGGACTCTGACAGATATGTTCAAATCTACACCAATGACGTTGTTTTCCGCGTCGTAGATGACCACCGGATCAAACTCGGCAAGATCATCACCATCTTCAATGACGCCATCAGACTGTAACGTCAATACTATTTGCTCTTTCAATGCTTCAAGCTGTTCCTCGCTCAATTCGCTGCCGACGTCGTAGCTGATTTTAAGAGTACTTAATATGTTGGGAAACGTGAAAGAACCCGAAGCCGATTCTGAATTCGACTGAGAGGGAAATGAATACGACTGAGACACGGATCCAGATACGCTATTAGAGCCTGAATCAGAGTCGGATTGCGAAATCGAGGTAGACGCCGACTCGGAAACTGACGAAGAATCGGAAACGCTTGTTGAATCAGATAGCGACGCAGACATTGACGTCGACGTGCTTTCCGATGTAGAAATAGACTCTGACAACGACGCCGACTCTGACAACGACGTCGACTCTGATAAAGACGTCGACTCTGAAAAAGATACGGATGCAGATTCTGATATGGACCCGCTACGCGAGTCGGAATCGGAATTGAATTGCAGAACGACGTCGTCGTCGACTGCGGGCGAATCTACTAACGTATTCAAATTATCTATGTTTAACGTCAAATTAAAATTGTCCTTGAAGTTATCGACGAATGTTTGTAAGAAGTTTGGAGCGCTGTCTGATAAACTTTCGTTTGCGACGTCTGTCAAATTGCTAGCCGCAGCAGTGACTTCTTCGCCAACGGTTTCTGTGAACGTATTTATGTAGTTGTCTAGCAATTCTTGGTCAACGACCACGGGGGGGTCGTTGGCGTCGCGAACAACGTCCTTAGCAATGTTTTGTCGTATTGTGTAGTCGTCAAATTTAATATCAAACGTCAAATCTACGGCCGGGATCTGCGCCCCCGTCGCTGGGTCGGTGACTAATCCGCCATTAGACACTTCAAAATTTAACAACTGTTCTTTTGACGTAATCAGACCCTGTGCTGCAAGCATATTAAACACAAGTTCCAAAATCTCTGCTTGCTTTTCCTCTGTATTAGCGCCGTCGACGGCATATATTGACAAGCCCTGCAATTTTAGACCAGTGCTTACCACGACGTCGGGGATTTCCACATCTGACACTGACCTACTGTCCGATTCTGAATTTGACTGCGACACGGACTCTGATCTAGATTCGCTTTCCGAGTCGTACAGCAAAACAACTGTTGGCTCGGAGATTTCCTTAGTTGCGCTTGAATTTGTGTCAAAATCTAAATTTTCAAAGGCCAATTCTGCGGAAATTACACCCTGATTTTCGCTACCGGTCTCTGTAGCATCGTCGACTATAGTTTTTAGATTGCCCTTGAATGATTCTTTAAAATCCTCGACGTCTTCTGGCTGCACGACGTGTGTTCCCGACCCCGACCTTATCGAGGATTTAATATCTTCGCCGGAAATTTTTACTTCAAACGTCACCTTTGTCTGAATATTGGCCGTGTCTCCAACGACAATTGTTGCATCCAGTTGCTGACCAAGGCTGGGATCATTTCTGTAAATTCTGTAGGTGCCCTGCGCATCCACGGCCCACTCGGGACAAACGTCAACTTGACAATATTGGCCGACATTTAGGACGATGACTTCCGTCTGGTCGTCCAAATATTGGACTAGCTTGAAAGGGTTGTAAAAGGCTGACACGGCAAATTTGACGGTGTCCCCAACGCTAATTGTAGGTATAGACGGAGAATACTGATAACCACCGTTCACCGCGTCGAGCGTCACCGTAATGACGTGCGACTCTTTATCCAATATAATTTGCTCAAATACAACGTCAGACGCGTTGGCTTGCAATGATGAATTTTGCAAAAAGCTTTGAACGATCTGTTCGACGGTTTGCTGATCCGCAGCGCTGATGTCTGAAGTGGCAATTACGAAAGAGCTTTGCGTTACGAAGTCGGGCACGCCTAAGGTGGCACTTTCGCTGCGCGACGCAGATTCGGATAAGCTGTCAGATGCCGACAAAGATTCAGATTCAGACATAGACTGCGATTGCGACGTGGATTCTGAAAGGGAAAATGATACAGACAAAGAATCTGAAGTAGACTCGGACTCAGACTCAGATGAGGATTGCGACGTCGAGAGAGAGTCCGATGTAGAGAGAGAATCAGACGTAGAAAGCGAGCCCGACGCAGAGAGTGACTCGGACGCAGACAGCGATTCCGATTCAGACAACGAAACCGACGTTGATTGTGATGCTGATTCAGAAAGTGATTCTGACGCAGATAGGGATTCTGATTGAGACAGCGATTCCGATGTCGACGTAGACTCGGATTCTGACAACGATGTGGATTCTGACGTCGATAATGACGTTGAATCTGATTGCGACGTGGACGTGGACGTGGATTCTGATTCTGAGATACTGCCGCTGTGCGATTCGCTTGCTGATTCGTAGTTAAAGCGCAAAGTTAGGTTTTTGACCTGCGACGCGTCGTTAAAAACGGTATCAAATGCCTGACCAATGTCGTCACTATCCTGTTGGGCGATGGCTTGCACGTTAATCTTAAAATTTTCCAGGATAGATACATCAGCATCAGAGTCAATTACAGCATCTATATTCTGGACGGCAGTTTCAATTTGACTAATCAAATTCTCAGAAAACGTTTTTTCAAAATTGACAACATCTGAATCATTTATGACGATTCTTTCGCTCGAATCCAGACTTCTCGCATTGATGACTTCTTCTTCTAATTTAGACTGGATTGTCTCTTCTTCAATTTTAAGGGTAAATGTAATTCTCGTAGCCGGTGCCCCATAGCAATCGAACACGACACCGTCGGGCCCCGGGTCTGTGCAGTTACTGATTTGCACGTCTTGAACTTCCGAAGCAGATTTGATGACGCCTTGAGACAACAGCATCTCGGTGACCATGGATAGGAATTCTGCTTGAATTGCCTCGGGCGAAGAACTTGTGGATACATCACTAGCGTTGACGCCCCACATAAGAAACGATGTCGTGATCGTCACGTCTGGAATTTCAACATTTGAAGCACTCGCAGAATGAGACAAACTGTCAGACTCCGAAAGCGATTCTGACCCAGATTGCGACTCTGAACCTGAAAGAGACGTAGACGCGGAATCGGATTCCGACTGCGAACCCGACTCTGAAGTGGACCCCGACGCAGATTCAGAGCCGGACTGGGATTCGGAAGCAGATAGCGACTCGGACTCAGACTGGGATTCGGAAACAGACTCGGATTCAGACGTTGACCTAGATTCAGACGTTGACATAGATTCAGACGTAGATTGCGATGCGGATTCAGACTCTGATTCGGATCTTGAGTCTGATTCAGAATCCAAAACTTCAACGTTTTCCGTCAAGACATCGTCGATAGATACCTGATCGCCGATTGTGTTATCTAAAATCGTTTTTATCAATCCACCGGCGGCCATTTCCAGCGAAATCGCGTTACTCATTTCACTTTGAATATGATTAACAAGACTATCGTATTTTGGCGTGATAACGTCATTCATGTCAAGGATTTCTTGCGAAGTCAATTCTCTGTTATATATAAAAAATTCTGTAAAAGATCCGGTGAAACTCAGCGCATCGGTATTCAATTGTGCAAATCCTATGGAAAGATCTAAGTTTTCTGCGCTTTGCAAATCATTCATGTATAAATCAGTATTTGACGTAGTGTTATACCAACTATCCTCCAAACTTCCAAACCCTGGAAGACTGACGCCATCTTTAAACATGGAAACACCTGAATTAATGACAATACTTAATTTTATGTCTTCACCGAGATCCATCCGTTCAGTTGCTGAAAAGGAATAAGTTTTCTTTCCCGGGGATTTGCACGATAATATGAGATAACGGCTATCAGTGATTTTCAGCTCTAAGTTTCCCAGAACAAAAACGATTTGGTCGCCGGTTGTGCTTATTTGGAAGCACGCAATTATAGTGTGAGAATTGTTATCTGTAATTAACTCGTTTTGGATCGTGGTAACGACGGCACCCTTTTTCAAAACAAGGCCGAGGTGTAAATCAAAATGGACTAGTTGCGATTCATAATTACTTTTGACCTCTTCCAAAACGTAACCCGATGTCAAGTCGACGAGTCTCAAATTAGGATACCCTAAGAAATCCCACCTGTTTGCTAGACTGCCTGTGACCAACGTTTCAATGTCTTCTCGACGTTCTATTTCCTTCGTCACTTCCTTCGAACCCAGCACGTAATTAAAAGACAGCCCGACAACACTGCCAGCGTCTTCAATTTTGAAATTTATTATAGTATCGGAGCTGGCCGCAAAAACGCTATGAACTATAAGACTTTGCAAAACCCTAGAATATATCAAATTTTTGTTAGGCTCAAACGCAGAGGCCGGTGAATTTGTTTGGACGTTAAAAATTGTGGTGATCAAAATACCCGGAAAGACAGCCGGGGAAAAGCTGGCGCTTGCGGATTCTGATTGCGACTCAGACGCGGATAGCGACGTCGATAAGGACGCGGATTCTGAATCCGACAAAGACTCCGAATTAGACAGAGATCCAGAATTAGAGTCGGATTGCGACCCCGAAGTTGATGCGGACTCTGACAACGATTCTGATTCCGAGCGCGAGATCGAGCCCGAATTAGATTCAGAATTGGACTCTGATAAACAATTCGAATGAGATGCTGATTCAGAGTCGGAAACACAGCCAGAATTTGAATGCGACTCCGAGGCCGATTGAGATTCAGAATTCGACTCAGACTCTGACTGCGACTGGGACGCGGATTGTGATAACGACCCCGACTCGGATTCTGATGTTGACATTGATTCGGATTCTGACATTGATTCAGACGTTGACTCGGAACGAGATTCGGAATTGGACGGGGACTCAGATGGTGAATCGAAAATTTCTTTTGAATTTGTGACAAAATTATTCGGGGTGGTGGGCGGCACTGTAAATTTATTTTTGAACGGGGAATCCTCTTTCAGGAAATCTAATTTGATTTCGCCAGATTTTAGAGATTCAAACATATCGTCATTGACTTTATCGACAAGCGCTGGCATCAAAACTTCATGCAGCGTGTCTTCGTCCAAATTGCCCGCAGGCGTAACTTCGGAATCGGAATCGACGACTTGGTCGTACATGACTTCATACAAAAGTCTTAATTTTTTCGAAGCAATTTCGATTTCGTATTCAATGCTTACCGTGCCGAAAGGGGATATTGTCACATTCAATATGCGAATGCTATCTATGGATTCTACTAATGACACGGAATTTGATTGGTCTGTGGAATCAATCGCCCCAGTTTGCGCAAACATAAAAGCAGAAGGGTTTTCCGTGTTTTGGGCGATTTGCGGCTGAGGTTCGGGTTCGCCGGCGGTTATTATTTTGAACGAATTTTTAATCAAATTTTTAAAATAATCTAGGTTTTCGTAGACTTCGTCCACGCTCGAAAAACCGCCAATGTTTAGCGTCGAGCTAATAACTACGGCTCCAAGATCTGGCAAACTTTCAGAATCTTCCACCAAAATTACGTCACTCGCTTGGATGGATTCAACGAATTCCAAAGTTTCGTTAAATCCAAGGTAAGTGTTTTCCGGCGCATAATTCGTTGCGCCCTTATCAAACAATTTTGTGAAAGTTCCCTTTATCAAATTTTGCTTTGATAAAGATTTGATTTCATTTGCATAATCTTGTTCCGAGGTAAACTTATTCGAAATGATGTTTACTTGCAGAGTAACAGAACCTATCGTATCTTCAGAGTCTTCCATCGTTCGAGTCATCATGGTAGACAGCATCGTAGGCGTTGTTTCAACGTCTTCGGAAAAATCCCAAGGTTGCAGGATGCACCTAGTCCTAGCATTTTCTGCATTAATGAAATCGCTAGTGACTGGCACCAGATCAGAATTATCGTTTCTGTAAATTTCCATTTTATTACCACCACCTACGTTTATTCTTGCATAGACCTTGTATACCTTGTAATCGACAACAAGCTTAAAAGCTTTTGCTCCATATGGTATAGAATAGCAAAAATTGCTGAGCTCTGCGCATTCATTCACTGTGCTAGACGAAGAATACGTTAAATTTCCATTTGAATCTCGAGCAAATAGATTATTGTAGGTTTGGAGAGTCCAAAAATGACCGAAATTTTGCACGGCAGTTGGTATGGTCCCAACAAATTGAGAATACGTTGCTTGGTGACTTGAGAAGTTATAATCAGAATTAGCTACATCAAAAGAGTCAAAATTACTCGAATCTTCATTTTGTAGAAATCGGAAGTAATCATCATTCACAACAAAAACGTCGTCAAAAATGCCAACGCCATCGCTGTACGATACCGTTGTTTTCAAAACATCTTCAAGCTCCAACTTATTTGAAAACTCAACAGGCCAGGAACTCGCATCCGAATTTGACTCTAGTTCTATGTAGCTAGAAGTTTGCGACAAATTGATGTGAATTTCGTCGGCGCCGTAAGAGTCAGATTCAGACTCAGATAAAGAATTATCCGGAGAAAAGGACAAAGATATTGAGTCGCTCATAGACTGTGATTCGCTAACGGACCGTGATTCGCTCACGGACTGTGATTCAGATTCGGACGACAGTCTTATCTCATCCGTGACAAGAATAGATATATCTGTATGCGATTTTGAAACGGACGCGTACAAGTCGTCATCATGATGTAGTCTCCATTTTAATTGATTTAGCCAAATGGAATTGTTTTCTAATTCATAGCCTCGTTGCAAAGTGAACAGTTTAAAACTGACGGGTATGACCATGCTCGGTTTCTCTTGCAGCGTTACCGTGGCTTCTAAATTACCGGAACCGTCAAGACCCTGTGTTTCCGAAGAAGAAGATGTTGTTATGAATCCCTGTGTTTTTAAATTTTGTTCTATCAAATTCAAACCGCCGTCAGATTCTAATGCATTTTGCGTGGCTTGTTTTAATTTTGGAGAATAATCTTCTGCGTGAGATTCTAGAGTTTTAGCTTCCGTAACGACGATGACGTCGTCTTCTACGATGACATTTTCGTTCACCGAAAATACCACATCGTCCGAATCGTCGTAATTGTTTATATCGCTTTCTATATCGGAAGACTTGTTTTTTAGAAAGTCTTCGATGTAATTCTTGACAGAATCCAGTTCGGTTTTGAATATTTTTATCTTTGACGAAATAATGTAGTCGTTTAAAAACTGTTGCTCTGAGACTGAAACGTAATCTGGATTTTTCAATTCAATTTTAAATGTAATCAAGACGTCGTTATTATTTTGTTCGTACGCGAAGTCGAATGGCGGTTTGTTAGCAATGCTAGATACAGCGCTCGCTACCGCTCCCTGAATAGCTAATTTCAATCTATCGTTGTCGATAATATCCTGGAGTAGTGTATTTTCTATAATTATTCCGCTCGTCACGGTGATAAATTTATCAGTTTCGTTCGGATCAAATTCGGGCTGAATAACATAGAGCACTTGTGTTAATTCCTCACTGCCTACGGTCAGCGGAAGTATGGTAACGCTAACAATATCTTCTTCCAACAGGCTCAAATCCACATAGGTCTCTATCAACACAAGTTTCAGCTGTTTAAAAGTTATATTATCGTCAAATACGCTAAAGTTTAGTGCGAACAAAAAATTTACTACCGAATCGTAAAATCTATTAGTTTGTATTTGTAAATTAGGATTTATTTGAGGCTGTCGATCATCTTCTTTACCCTCATCGCGCGCCTCGTCCTTCTTTGATTTTAGAAGCATCGGGACAGCGCCCCCAATTGCCCCTAAAATTAGTAAAACAATCGTAATGACAATTATTATTATCTTTTTCTTCTCTAATTGCCCACCCTTTAAATTCAGAATGCGATCCATTTATTAATATCATACAATTTTTTTTTAAGAATTATATGAACTTACTACTGGGATATGGACTTAATGAATGAAACAAATTCTTCTTTGTTCATTTTTTTTTCGGTATTGTTCTTTAAAAAACCAAAAAAATAGAATTCTGGCTCTTGCCCAATAATGCCAAACACTGCATTTCCTCCAAAATCTCTCATCATTCTACATTTATTTTTAGCCGTCTCGTCAAAACTATCCCAATCAGATTTAGACTCGAAACAAAGTCGCTGGCATTTTTTATTGATTGCCACGAAATCGATGGTGTAGTTCAGCTGCTCGTCTGTATTTTCCGTGCCAGACGTCACGAGGTCGTAATACGGTCTGCAAAAAGCTTCGCTTTCGTAAAGAATCGTATAATCGCTTAAGGTGTTCGACAAAAAAACTTCGTGACGTTGCTCGCTCTTGCTTCTATGCATGTCGATTGCAATGCCACTGTGAATTTCGGATTGCTGTACAGATCTTTTGAGTACAATCTTGTAATTCAATGAAACTCTATGAACGCCTTGAACCAACCATTCGCCCAGGTAAAAATCTTTGCAGAATTTAGTTTTGTAGACTCGCACGATCCATTTCTTAACCTCCGAATTCACATCTACTTTGAGAGTCGTCACAAGCGAAGAATTCGCAGGCATGATGTATTCGTAAGTCGTCTCGTCCACTAACTTGTTGTTCCAATACGAACCACTCGTGTCTTTTAGAGCTACGACGCCGCCACCGTCGTCAAAGGTGGAAATTATACTGTACCAGTTTTTTTTGAGACCAACCGGCATGTCATAAATTATTCCGGAATCCCAATATTTCCACACTTTGAGGGAATTTTCGCGATTTTTCTTTAGCTCCGGTATGTACTTATTCCAGAAAGTGTCTTGAGCTGCTTTCAGTGTCACGTTCAAAAAATAATCTTCATCGTATCTTATTTCCGAAACTTGCAACTGCAGCGGATTCCACACGGCAAAATAACATTTAGTGCGCTTCAAAATGTAGCAACCAAGTTGCATCTGAAACCAATAATGCGTCGGGGCCGGGCCCGAGTCCCCATTGGGGTACTCGTTGTGGCCGTAAATAGCCTACGGTCCAGCTTTCTTTCTGTTGGCCGTTCCAGCCGGGCACTTGATTTCAAGCAAGGCTTCTTCAATCAAATTATCATGTTCATCATAAATTTTTACATCTCCATCTGGAGAATACGCTAAGAATGGATGCGTTGAATCAATAAGCAAACCAAAATGATTGACTTCAACTCTGCAGTTTGGATGTTTATCGCTTAGATGATTTTGGAACCTGTCGCAGGCAAAATCTTCGTGGTCTGAGCCCCATCTCGTAAAAAAATTTCCTTTAAACGTTGGATGAATCAGTTCTGAGATAGACTTTTTTACACTTTGGTACGGACTGTAACCCAAAAGACCACCTAGCTGCGACCCGGTAAAGCGGCCGATCCCGCTGGGTCTGCGAGAATCGAGCCATTCCTGCGTTCCCTGTTGTAAATTAGATATGTAAATCGCTCTCTCCGGTGTTACCTCTAACAATTCTTCCAAGTCCTTTTGTTCAACGGGCAAGGGCACGATGCATGAAATTTTTCTATTTTTAAAAACGGGAGGTCTTTCATTAATTTGCTTAAACTTTTTTGGAGCCTGATACGTTTCGTTTTCTTCAAGTTTGATTGACACGCCAATAAAAGACATTTCAAAATTAGGTTTGTTGGCTTTGTAAATTTGGATTCAAATTTCAATTGTCATAATATGGCTGATCAGGAAGAAATCAAAATTTTTAATTCCAAGGTGCCAGTTAGAAATGCGCCCATACCGTTCATCTGCGGCGCGATACCCCGCACTTCAATCGTCAACGCCATGTATGAAATCAACAGCGACATCGAATCCATATCTCTCATAAAAGATACCCTCACGCTCAAACCCAAGTCATTTGGCACATTTTCGGCACCACCCCCTTATCATCTGTACGAAGAGAAAAATGAAAAAATATTGTTGCCCCGGACGTTTGGCATCTTGCAATTTGGCCCGCCGCTTCAAGACAATAGAACTCAGAACATTGACTCAAAATTAGATCCGAGCATATTCGACAGCGCTTTAATATTACACCCGTGGCAAACCCAAGTCGTTGACCACGTTTACGATAACTTGCTCGCGCCGCCCTTACATAGCGCAACCTTGTCAGCTGCGTGTGGCATGGGCAAAACTTGCATGGCAATTGCTTTATTGTGCAAGCTGAAAATAAAAACGGCCGTGATCGTTCATAAAGAATTTTTATTGTCGCAGTGGCTAGCGAGAATCAAGCAATTTTGTCCTAACATAAAAATCGGAAAAGTACAGGGCGATGTTTTTCAGATTGAGCACGTCACCCTTGTCATGATTCAGACCATATGCAACGGAAAATACGACATGCAAAAATTTGACGAAATCAAGTTCGTCATCGTCGACGAATGTCACCATTTAGCAGCTTCTACTTTCCACAAATGCATGCGGCTGTTTAGAGCGAGGTACACGCTCGGTTTATCTGCTACGTTAAAGAGGGGCGATGGAAACGAAAGAGCTATTTTTTGGTTTCTTGGCTACCCCGTCGTTGCATGCACCAGGAAAAAAAATTGCAAGGAAGACCTACGCATAGAAATGGTATACACCAAAAGCTTCGTGCCAGAAATTAGAACGGCGCAAAAAACGCTCATGTATTCCAAAATGCTCACAAATTTGATTAAACTAGACCACAGGACAAACACGATCGTCAACAACGTCGTAGCTTTACATAAACAAGGGAGACATATTCTTGTCATTTCCGAGCGCATCGATTTGCTCGACACCATCAAGCGCAAGCTACTTGACCTTGACATCCAATCTGCTAAATACGTGGGGGAAAACAGTGTCAAAGCTAGAAAAATTAGAGATGTCGCCATGGAAAACAATAACATCATTCTTACGACGCGCGCCATGGCAAGCGAAGGCTTTGATCGACCCATAATTAGCGCCGTCGTCTTGGCCACGCCCCTGAGACAGGGTGCAAATCTTGAGCAGTCCATCGGCCGCTGTCAGCGGGAATGCAAAGAAAAACGGCACGATAACTTAATCGTCGACATTGTTGACAATTTTTCGCTATTCGGAACCATGGCGAAGGGTCGAGAACGGTTTTACACCAGCAAGGGATTCGTCATCAAAAAAATAGGCTTTCAAAAAAGAAGCAACGAACATTTTGATCACAAACCTAGAATTTAATAAAATATATCATCATGTAAATAAAACATGAAAAAATCCAATTCTCGGCGCTCGTCTATTAAAATTTTAGACCTCGTGAATAAAAAAGGAATTTTGGATTTTAAAAAAGAAATCGCAAGCAAGCAAAACAATATTTATTTTGAAGCGCGTAAACTAGATAAATTGAACAAAATAGAGTACAGGATCAGAAAGTCGCCGCGATTACCGAGCGTTCCCGACTCGAGACCATACAAAAATTACTTGGATAAAAATTTTAGAAGTCTTTCGACCCAATTTCTAAATTTGTCCAAAGATGCCATTTTAGTCATTCCCAACAAACCATATGCCAACATATACCAATTTGCTATTCGCTCATCCGACCGAGAATGGCTCGCGCTCTTTCGAAGGGTCGCGAAAAATGTAAAAAAAGGTCAATACATAAGCACGCATGGCCACGGCGTGAGCTATCTGCATGTCCGGCTAGAATCCAACCCTAAGTACTACAAGGCATTTTAAATGCACAATCTAGTAGTTTTCTATTTTAATTTTTCTAGTTCCAAACATGCCACCGTGGATTTGACAATAAATTACTAATTCGTTCGGTGCATCATCGGGAACGGTAAACGTGATTTTCCGGTCGCCAGTGCATGGCGAACCGGCGGTGCAACTATCCCCGGGCAAACCGTTGGAATAGAAATAGTACATATTAGGGCTCGGGGTTCCCCCACCGCCGATCGTTTGAGCCCCCGTGTAATCACTATAGTCTACTGCGTTGCCGTCGAGAAAATATGTGATTCCTTGGGGGTATTGATTATTTTCAGAAGAACCTATCAAGAATGGGTGTTCATTAACTGTTGCATCCTGAAGATCAAAAGTATACGTGGAATTCCTGAAGAGCGTTATATCATTCGTCAGATTTCCATCGATTGAATACCTATTTCCATCGGCAGTGGATACCACTTTTACGGTGAAAGTTTTTGGAGTTATTGATATAGAATCAATCTTTTTATACGTTTTGCTGCAACTACCATCGACAGTCGGGTAGCCGACGTATTTATTGTTAATCGCCCCGACAGTTATGGACAGGAATCCACCGTAGTAAATTACCATGACGAGTGCTAAAAAACTCCAATTTAAAGCCGTCCGCGTTAAACCGCCCTCGCATCTAGTAATTTGTTGTATAGACGAAGAATCTACGCCGCCTATTTTTATGATGTACCAAAATCCCGTAAACAAGAGACAGACCGCACCGAGGCCAAATATAAAATTGAAACTCGTTTGGACGTCCCAGACTTTGCTTATACCGTCTTCTGTGGCACGTGGAAAGAGCGCTACTTGCGAGAGGGTCCCTATGAAGTCAAACGAAACTTGCTTTGAGTATTTAGCATCCGCTTGTTTAAAGTACCCTAATTGACCATACGAAGAAATCAGGAGATTTAATGCACCAAGAATTAGAAATCCATACGGTATGTAGAACAACAACGATTTTCCACCGTAGCCGTCGCCAATCATCGATGGAAACATGACGAGCATACCAATCAACAACATCGATAACGTTACAACGCCATATACAACAATTTGTGTGATTCTTAATCCCTGATGACTAGGATACCGGTCGCTCTCCTTTTCGTTTATGCCTGCGCTTAAGTTCTGATATAAGTTACAACCCCATGTTCTGGGGCCGAACGAATCCGTTACGTCTAGCGTGAGCCCGAACAAATCGTAGGGATACAACAAGCTGTCAGAATATATCATATTAAATGCAGTGAACAACCATTGGAAAATTACAAAAACCATCACGAATAGGAATAAACTATACAGTGGCGACGGAGAATTCATATCTTTTAGTAAACAAAATAAAAAAAAATTTGACTCAAATTCAGATTTTCATCTCATTAAAGAAACTCCACTCATCAAATCGTTGTACGCCTCTGGAAACTTCTTAGAGACAGATTCTAAATCATTTTCTGGTTTGCTAATCGATGAAAGTCTAATAGTTGGCGGTCTATCGGGTACGTTGTTTAAATCAGCTGCGTCGCGCTGGGAAATTATAGAAAATAATTTACACTCGTCTTCTGGGACGGGATCAATGGCCTGCTCAGCCGGTGATTTTTCTTCCATGTCCGTGCGCATTTCAAGGATTTGAGAGTCTTTTTTGTCCCTAGCTACAGATCGTCTAGAGCGTACGCTGGGCTCGCGCACCGTCGACAAATTCCGCGCCGGGCTGGGTCTTATAGATGGCGGGCGCGACAACTGCTCGTTTTGCGTGATTGCTGATATTTTGCTGGGCTGACTAAAAGCTTCTTCTCTCCTGCTATGAGTAGACACTTCCACCTCTCTTGGCACGCAGCTGACTGAATCGTTTGGATTCAATTGCATCGCCGCGTGTTGCGGGACTATCTTTTTGGGCGACAAATTCAATTTCCTAAATACTTTTGTCAAAACTGTTTTCTGCAGATCGCCCCTGTCTCGGTGACCGAATCTAGTGAAATATTCTCTGTTCTTAATCGACGATAATTTGCAAATTTCAATCATAAAAACGTGTATGAATTCTCGCATGTCGGGAACTTCGTCCACGATGCTAGAGAACAACTTGTTAAATTCAGGATCAACATCGTTTAAAACTAAGCACTCTTGAGCAAGGATTTCGTCGTCCCAATTTTGCACGTCTCGAAGGCCAACCTTCCACCTCTCGATGTTTCCCTCGGCGATGTCTGATAGCTCGTCTAGCGTATTGTCTACGTAAATTTGGAGGGACGCGAGAAGCTGGTTTTGCGGATCGAAGTAC
>NYWG01000152.1 GCA_002684915.1 Verrucomicrobiales bacterium | reverse complement strand
TCTTGGGAAGGCAGCGTGTGCCACCACCCAATTCAGCAACATGAGCAATGAGATCTTGTTGAGAATCAGCAAGATTAATGGACTCATCTAATGTTTGGTTAAGCGAATGCTTTATGCCGATAATTTGTTCTTCAGTTTTCTTATCCATGACAGTGTTATGAATTCTTTTTACGAATCTTCTTTGTCTTTCTTTTTAGTTGATCAAGTTTTTCATTGATCAGTTCATCTAGTAAATCACTTAATGAGATGCCCCTTGCTTTTGAGGCCTTTAATAGCGCTGCTTTGTTATCTTGATCGATCCACGCAGAAACATTCTTTTTCCCTTCTTTTCTCGAGTTTGGCATTAATAATACTCAGCAAAAGGGTGTATACACCAGATTTGTAGTCAATCCAAGTACTGATATTTTAGCTTTTTTCTCATTAGTACTTCCTAAGGGTTTAGTGGCAAATGATTCTTATGACTATGGGAATTATATGGTTCATAATTCAATGAGAGTTCTAATCCGTTATAATTTTAAGTCTAAAATTACCGGGTAATGGTCGCTGGCTAGATCAGGCCTTTTATGGTCAATAGTGACTCGGAAGACTCTATCTTGCCATGCTCTAGGTATAAGAATGTGGTCCAGCACGGTCTTGGAGCCCTTGTAGTCGTAGGTGTATCTATTTTGCATAGGTTTAACCCATTTTAGGCTATTCACAAGTTCATCATCACCGCCAGGTATGTAATCCTTGATCTTTTTTATAGCGTTGGAAGTTGGAGTTGCCTTTTGGCTAGTATCGACGTCTGGGACAATCGGGTCCCAGTCGTTTAGATCTCCAAGAACCAAGGGGGAATAACCGGCATTGGAAAGTCTTTTCAATTGTTCAGCAACTGCATCCGCTTGTTTCTCTCTTTTTTCTACTGCACTTGGCTTGGTTGGAATTGCTTTTAGATGAAGCCCAATCAAGGCGATTCGCTCTTCTCCAATAAGACAGGTCAAAATTGTACATTTTGATGGATAAACAGGACTCTCTGGATCATTGACTTTGATGTCCTTAATCACCCCGAGGTTGCTTTTGGTAAAGAAGACAACATCTTGTTCTAAATATGTGTCACGACTTTCAAGGAAATGAATTTCATAATTTAAGTCTTTATTCTGAAGAGTTTTTTGGAGTCTTTTTGCAGCAATTTCATTAATGACTTCTTGTAAGCAAAGTATATCTGGAGAATGTTTTTTTACTACGGCCGCAACGGCTTGGTGTTGCATTTCGATCTTTGCTTCAGTGTCTTTAGTTTCTAATCCCCAAACCCCTTTTTTTGTTAAGGATTTTACTTGTTCCGGGCTCCCTAGAAGCCACTCGGTATTGAAAGTCATAATTGATATCTTCGATTCTTCAGAAAGAGGGATTTCGTTTTCTACTGTAGTCCGGGAACAGCTTATCAGCATCCCACCTGATAATATTAACAGGATAAGAGATTTGATCATGAGCCAATTCTGACTACTTTGGTTTAGTTTTCAAGGGGTATAACTAACTTCTTCATTAAGTCTATTATGGCTTGGCCAAACAGGGGTGACTCACCTACGTTTGGGGCTACCAGATAAGTGGCTAGATATGTCTCTAATGTTTGGCTGAACAAAATTTTTATATGAAACTATTCATGAACAAAACTTCGAGTATTTCAGCTCTTGTAGTAATGGCAGGTGTTTTAGCTGTTTCCTCGGTTGAAGCTGCGAAGCAGCCTAATGTGGTTTTTATTTTTACTGATGATCACTCGGCGCATGCAATCAGTGCGTACGGTTCACGTATAAATAAAACCCCGCATATTGATCGAATAGCGCAGGAAGGTATGCGCTTTAAGAAGTGTTATGTAACAAATGCAATTTGTGGGCCTAGTCGTGCAGTAATACTTACCGGTAAGCATAGTCATCTTAATGGGTTTTTTCAGAATGGGCGTTCGCCGTTTGATGGCTCGCAGCAAACGTTTCCTAAGTTACTTCGCAAGGTGGGTTATGAGACTGCAATGATTGGCAAGTGGCATCTCAAAAGTGTTCCGACGGGTTTTGATCATTTTGATGTATTGATTGGTCAGGGGCCTTACTACAACCCTCCTATGCGGACAACGAATGATGCTGGAGAAGTGGTAGTAGAGAAGAACACTGGCTATACCACAGATTTGGTTACTGATAAGGCGCTGGATTGGCTGAAACAGGAGAGGAAAGGCGATAAGCCATTTATGTTGATGCTTCAGCATAAAGCCCCGCACCGTAACTGGCAGCCAGGCCCAGACCACTTGAATAGTTTTAATAATATTGAAATTCCTGAACCAGAAACATTATGGGATGATTACACGGGTCGTTCTAAAGCTGCGGCTAATCAGACGATGACTATCGCTCGTCACCTTACCCCTAATGACCTTAAGCTTAACGCTGGGCCTAACAATCTTACACCAGAGCAAAAGAAACTCTGGGATGCTGCTTATCAGCCTAAGAATGATGCATTTCTTAAGGCTAATCTTCAGGGGAAGGATCGAATAAAGTGGATGTACCAGCGCTATATCAAAGACTATCTCCGCTGTGTTCAATCTGTTGATGATAATATAGGTCGAGTATTGAAATATTTAGATGACACTGGTTTGGCTGATGACACGGTTGTCATCTACTCGTCAGATCAGGGGTGGTACCTTGGAGAGCATGGCTGGTATGACAAGCGCTGGATGTACGAAGAGTCACTTGTTATGCCTTTAGTAATTCGCTGGCCTGGAGTAGTAGAGCCGGGTTCAATTAATGAAGATATTGTTTCAAATTTGGATTTTGCTGAGACTTTTTTAGATATTGCGGGAGCAACTATTCCAGACGATATGCAAGGGAAGAGTTTTTTACCAATATTGAAGGGTAGTACTCCTGCTGATTGGCGAAAAACTTTCTATTACCATTACTATGAATTCCCTGGAGCACACAGTGTGGCTCGCCATTACGGAGTGACGGATGGTCATTACAAGCTAATCAATTTCTACGAAAACAAAGACTGGGAGATGTTTGACCTCACAGCAGATCCAAACGAGTTGCAAAGCATCTATGGGCGCAAAGAGTATGCTGGTATTCAATCTCGTTTGGAAAAAGAACTGGCAAGACTTCGTAAGTATTACAATGTCCCTAAGGAAGACCCAGATTCGACTAGGCCTAAACCAAGACAGAAGCGGGCAAATAATAAGAAATAAGCTCTTAGCCTACCGTTAAAATTAACCAATTAGTATAGCAGCGTAGGAGAGAGAAAATAGAGCCGGCCAGCTTTGAGTTTTGGGATTTCAATGCCCCAATCAATCTTGATTTGCTTGGTTTCATTTTTGCCGAGAAACGGAAACATCATAGAGAAATTAAGGGGTTGCTGATACCGTATTACATTTGCTTCTGAGATTCCTACAATCTCAAGTGCTCGTTCAATACCAGTGTCGAGATCACCTAATTCATCTATAAATCCTTGCTCAAGAGCTGTATTGCCAGACAGGATGCGTCCATCTGCAAATGTTTCCCAGTCCTTTGACAGCGAACGGCCTTCTTCTCCTTCTCGGCTATCTACATTTCGTCCTTCTCGGACTACTTTTTTGAACCGACCAAATGTTTCTCCAATCATATCTTGTACGATTTTGCGCTCCTCCTCGCTTATATCTTCTTCTCTTTTGTTCATGCTGAGCATGTCTTTGTTTTTGCCGCTTTTAAAGACGATTGGTTGAACGCCAACTTTGTCCATAAGATTGCGAAAGCTATATCCGGACATAATAACTCCGATGCTTCCTGTGATTGTTAATTCGTGTGCAACGATCCAGTCACTAGGAGCGGCTACATAGTAGCCTCCCGATGCTGCAACGGAACCCATTACCGATATAACAGGCTTTTCACTTTCGCGTACAAAGTCAGCTATATTGTCTGAAGCTAATACTTCTCCTCCTGGCGAGTTGATCCGTAGCAGAATGGCTACAACATTGTCGTCATCATTGGCCCATTTGAACTGCCGTTTTAGGGAGAGCACTTGATTGTGTCCATTGGCATCGACTGAGAAGCTCGCAATGACTCCGTTTAAGTCTATTACTGCAATTTGCTGTTTGCCTCCATTATCACGAATTGTCTCTACAGTATAATTGTTGCCGCCTTCATACTGGCCGCTATTGATCCCCACCATGCCAAGAATTAGGAGGCAAAGTCCTCCTCCCAAGATGCACAGCATCAGAAAAAAAGACACCCACATCCAGCCGCGATTTTTTGGTGTTTGAATCACGGGTTGTGATTGAGCGGGTGGGGTAGGAATTATTGGGGGAGCACTTTCATTCATGACAGCAGTGAGGCTAGCGGGACAAACCAACGGCTGCAAGTGGCTGTTTGCGCTCAGCTTAATGCTTGGTTAGAATGTGGGTGTGGAGCGTAAGGTCTTATTGCCAATAATATTGATGTTCGTTTTTGCTGCAAGCCGGTGGCATACGGTTGATCATGAAGGCAATTTGGAACCTCTTTTGCCTTATAACTTCAGTGCTGCCCATGCCTTGCTTTTCTGTGCAGCGTTTTGGCTTCCTAGTTGGCTGGGCTGGGTGTTGCCGATGTTAACCATCATTGTGACGGATCTTTTGCTTAACTCGTTCGTTTATAATGTAGCTCTGTTCCCCTCAGGCTCGATTTCGATTTGGATGTCTCTCGCGATTTTTGTGGTTTTAGCCAAGTGGTTGGCCAAGCGTCGTAGTTATGGCCGAGTATTTCTTGGCACTCTTCTTGGCGCGCTATTGTTTTATCTAGTAAGCAATACTATTTCATGGATTGGGAACCCAGCTTATGTAAAGAGTGTTGCCGGCTGGATTCAGGCTTTGACTGTGGGATTGCCCGGCTTTCCGCCGACTTGGGTTTTTGGTTTGAAATCTCTACTTGGCACAGGTCTTTTCACAGGATTATTTGCAGGGTCAATGAAAGTTAGTGAAGCCATGGATGCTTCCGAGCAGGAATTAGAACCTGAAGAAGATGAAGAAGAGTCTCAATCGCCTGAGCCAACTCCTGAAACTGTATGATAACAATTGGCATTATTTCGGACAACCATGGTGATTGGCCGTCAAGCATAGCGAAGTCATTGGCAGGGGTGGATGCAATTATTCATGCAGGCGATATTGGGCCGTACCAACTTATTTCTAAGATGGAAAACATTGCTCCAACTACAGCGGTACTTGGAAACACTGATGGAGATTTGCCGATCAATCAAAGTGAGGTGACTATGATTGGGGGGAAAAAATTTTTCGTTCAGCATATCATTAACCCTCACGAGCTTGAAGATCCTCTTCGATATCGTCTTGACGATGTTAAGCCTGATGTCGTTGTTTTTGGTCACACACATAAACCATTCTGCGAAATGATCGGAAGTATTCTTTTTTTGAATCCCGGTTCAGTGACCCGGCCGCGTGGGGAGTTTGCTCCCAGCTTTGTTCGGCTCTTTATTGAGGATGAGAAAATAAATCCCGAATTCATTCAGCTTTAGCCTTCTGACTGTTTAAACTTATGTTTTATAGAGCTTTATATCACTTATTGTTTTTGTTGGTGTTAAAGAGTTTATTAAACTCAAATGTTCGTGCTGAGACTAAGCCGAATATAGTCATTATTCTTGCCGACGATCTTGGTTGGGCAGATGTCGGATTTCATTCGAGTCGAATTCCGACGCCAAACATAGATCGAATTGCTCAAGAAGGTGTTGAGCTAGATCGCTTTTATGTTTTTCCAATGTGCAGCCCGACAAGAGCAGGGTTAATGACAGGGCGTTACCCAATTCGTTTTGGAATGGCACGTTCGGTGATTCCCCCTTGGCGTATTTTTGGGTTAGATCCCGATGAGATTACGTTACCGGAGGCGCTCGGGCAGTTAGGCTATTCTCACAGAGGAATTTTTGGGAAATGGCATCTCGGACACAATCATTCCAAGTGGCATCCAAATAATCAGGGTTTTACTCATTTTCATGGCCATTACAATGGTGCGATCGATTATTTTACTCTTTCCCGCGAGAACGAGCGTGATTGGCATCTCAACGAAAAAAGCAGCCCTGAAACTGGCTATGCAACAGATCTGATAGCAACAGCAGCTAGTAAGTTTATTGTGCATAGAGCTAAGGAAGAAGAACCATTTCTTTGTTATGTGCCTTTCAATGCGCCACATTCACCGTTCCAAGCTCCGGATAAATATATTAAAAAATTTCAACACCTTGTAAATCCAAGTGCTAAGGGAAAAAATAAATCTCTCCGTCAAGTTGTGGCTGCAATGGTTGCTTGTATGGATGAAGGTATTGGTAAAATTCTAAAGGCGATTGAATCATCTGGTGAAGCTGATAATACAATTGTTTGGTTTTTTAGTGACAATGGAGGTATTGGAGGATTGCCGAAAAACAATTTACCTCTTCGCGGCAACAAACTCGATGTATGGGAAGGGGGGGTGCGAGTAGCGGCTGCAATGCGGTGGCCCAGCGGAGGGGTGAAAGATGGTCGCAAGATTAGTGTGCCACTTTCATGCATCGATGTAATTCCCACACTGATTAGAGCCACTGGGGGAGGCGATGTTTCATTCGGTAATAAACCGTTTGATGGTCATGACGTTCTTGATGTGTTGCAAGGCAAACGCAAACGCCTTGATCGTGAACTGTATTTTTATCATGGCCAAGCTGGCGAATCGAAAGAGAAGATTGCGATTAGGACTGCTAAGTGGAAGCTTGTGATTCATGGCCCAAATATAAAAACCGGCGAATGGAAAACTCCGAAGCACGAAAGTTATTTGTTTCGAATCGATATTGATCCAAATGAGACTACCAACCTTCTTATGGCAGATTTTCCAGTTGCCGAGCGGCTTGCTGCAAAACTGATTGATTATCGAAGATTGCAACCAGCAACAAGTATTGAAATTTACAGTCGTGGAAGAGAAGCTTTTAGGGCTCCAAAGGGCTGGATGGTCAAATAATTTTCGGTCTCAATGACATGAATTAAGACTTGTTATTAGACTAGGACACCGTCATTTTTACCGACCGGTTTTTTTAACAGCAACCAGAATACACGGATAGTAAATCCGCAACATGAGTGATCAAAATAACACCGATCCTTTAAAGGATTTGGAATTGGCGTTCCTCCCCTCTTGGGCGCAGGAACCGAAAGATGCAAAGCCTTATGCCGACTTCGTTGGCCGTGATAAATCACGTAGCCGAAGTCGTGGTGATTGGGGGGATTCTCCTCGCAGACGTGATGGCAACAGAAATCGCGACACTAAGAGGAGAGATGATCGTCCTAATCGAGATAGAGATGGCGAGCGGCGTCAGGGATTTCAAGGTCGTGATGGAAAACGTTCATCGAGTAAAAAAGGTAATTTTCGTCGTAATGATGTACCTCCTCGTCCGCCGTTGGAGCTTGATGCTTTTATTCGGCCTGAGAGAAATGGGGTAGAGGCCTTGGCGAAACAGATAAAGAGCAGCGGGCGTGCCTATCCTCTGTTTGATATTGCTCGTCTTATCATAGCGAAAGGCGAGCGTTATGAAGCTGTGTTCCAAGTTAAACGTAATGAAAAAGGGAACGTTCTTCAGCAGTTGTTTTTTTGTCAGGTCGACGAAACAATTTGGCTTTCGCAAGAGCAGGCTATTGATCATATACTAAGTAAGCATTTTGATACATTTTACAAAAGTGAAAAAACGGAGATTGATCCGCCAAAAGGCACTTATACATTTGTTGCGCAGTGTGGTATGAGTGATGAAATTTTAGGCCCGCCCAACTACCACGGATATCAAGAAAAGCTTCGTAGGCTTCATGCAGAGCGCTTTGCAAGGCTTCCGTTTGATGTTTACAAATCCCGTGTCAAAATTGTTCGAGATGAGGAGACAGTCAAACAGTGGATAGAACAGCAAAGCTTCAAGACTGATTATATTGCGATAAACTTACCTGAAGAGGCTAAATTAGAAACACTCGAATTGGTTCGCTCTCATTTTCGGGAACATCATTCTGCTAATCTTATTACAAGAGTCGATACCGTTGCGATTAAAGGGAGCATATATGCTAAGAAGTCTCCTCCCCGTATGCAGAATCTTGTTCGCCGTGCGTATGAAGAACAGCGCCGATTTCCTATTAAGGTGGTTAATATGCTTAGTCAGGAGTTCAGTAGTCATGGTTTGCAGTTCTTCAAGCGTAAAAAAAGTGTAACGCATGTTTCTGTTTCCCGCCCACATCATCTGGATCTTGAGAACACTCCAGTTAGTGAAAGCATTAGGGGCATTGTATTATTCATTAGCGAAACGGAAAATTGTACTCGGCGTCAAGTGCTCGAGAAATTTGCGCCTGAGGGAGATGAAAAACCTGACTCAAATGTATCACCTGAGCGCACAGCTGTGATGAGCGATTTACATTGGCTTGTTCACCAGGGACATGTGATTGAGTATGCCAATGGACAAATGGAAGTAGCGCCAAAGCCTCAGCCTCCTCAGCAAAAAAAGAAAAAACCAAAAGCAAATAAAAAGACTGAAGTGGCAAATAATAAATCAGCTTTGGAACCAGAGGAGAATATGCAATTAAAAGAAACAGATAAGCCTGCTGTTAATAAAGAAGGTGATGAACCAGACAATCCTCATGCTGGGGAAGCCCAACCTATATCGGGAGAGAAGGTTGATCAGGAAAATTCCACTTCCGTTTCGGAGTAAGTCGAATCAATGGCCAAGAAATCTGCATATGCCGCTGCTGGAGTGGATTTAAAAGTTAGCAATCGTTTAAAGGACGATCTTCCTGCTTTGCTTGCTTCTACTATGCGCCCTGAGGTGCTGGGTGAAGTTGGAGGTTTTGGGGGGTTATTTGAGATAAATACGCGCAAGTATCGGAAGCCGGTGCTTGTATCCAGTGTAGATGGAGTTGGCACTAAACTTAAGGTAGCATTTGCTGCTAAGCGTCACGAAACCATCGGCCAGGACCTGGTAAATCATTGTGTTAATGATATCGCGGTGATTGGTGCTGAACCTTTGTTCTTTCTTGATTATATAGGTGCCGGCACTTTGCAGAAAAAAGCCTTTGCAGATATTGTGCGAGGATTTGCAATAGGTTGCCGTGAAAATAATTGTTCACTGGTTGGTGGCGAAACGGCACAGATGCCGGGATTTTATAAGGCTGGCGAGTATGATGTTAGTGGGACAATTGTCGGGGTGGTGGATAAAAGCCGAATTCTTGATGGGAGAACAATTAAGCCAGGTGACAAACTCATTGGTATAGCTTCATCCGGATTACATACCAATGGGTATTCTTTGGCTCGAAGCATTCTTTTCGACAAAATGAAACTGAAACCATCAAGTAAATTACCTGGGTTGGGTATTAAAGTTTCCGATGAGTTGCTCAAGGTTCATATCAGTTACGGACTAGTTGTTCAGAAGTTGCTTAAAAAATTTAATAAAGGGGTGCGTAAATCATGGGGAATAAAAGGTTTGGCGCATATTACCGGGGGAGGATTTATTGATAATATTCCGCGTATTTTACCGGAAAAATGTAACGCGGTAATTTTACGAGATACATGGGAAGTCCTGCCCATCTTTGATTTATTAAAAGCAAAAGGTAGAATTACCGAATCAGAGATGCACCAAGTATTTAATATGGGAATAGGAATGGTGGCTATTGTTCGAGGAGATGATTCAAAAGGGATACTTCGAATGATTCGTGCAAACAAATTTAAAGCTTGGGATATAGGGTTTGTTGACAGCGGCAACCGCAAGGTTCAACTTGCCTAAAATTTAAGTGCGAGGTTAGTGGGGGATATTAGGGAAGGCATTTGCTAAGAGCTTCCAAAAAGTGTTCAACATTTTCATCCGTTGCATTGTAGCCCATAAGGCCGACACGCCAAATTTTCCCTTTTAATGGGCCAAGGCCAGGGCCGACTTCAATCCCGAATTCGTTTAATAGTTGATTTCGTATTTTTTCTTCATTTATATCGGAAGGAACACTGACTGCGTTTAGTTGCCATAGTTGATGGCCTTCTTGTGAAGTTATTGAAAGCCCAAATTTAGCCAAGCCTCTTTTAAGAGTTTCATGAGCTTTTTGATGTCTGTTCCAGCGAATTTCGAGTCCTTCAGCGAGCACAAGTTGTAATGCTTCGTGGATCGCATAGTTCATCGATATGGGGGCTGTATGGTGGTATATGCGTTCTGAACCCCAGTAATTGGCAAGGAAATTTATATCAAGATACCAGCTTTGAACTTTCGAGTTTCGCTTAGATATCACTTCCATTGCATTCGGGCTAAAGGAAACAGGAGCTAAGCCAGGTGGGCAGCTTAAGCATTTTTGTGTGCCACTGTATACAGCGTCGACTTGCCATTCATCTATGGATACAGGGCAGCCGCCTAGCGAGGTTACGGTGTCGAGTAATAATAAAGCTTCTGCCTCGTGAGTGATTCGTGAGATTTCTTCAACCGGGGTTAGTGCTCCTGTCGAGGTTTCGGCATGAACTATAGCAACTATTTTAGGCCGACATTTTTTTAGGGCGGACTTGATGGCTGATGGTTCGATAATATTTCCCCATTCAGCCTCGACTTTTATAACGTTTGCTCCACATCGCTCAGCGACGTCACACATCCTCATTCCAAATACTCCGTTTACTCCAATGATTACCTCATCTCCTGGCTCGATCAAATTAACAAAGCAGGTTTCCATTCCTGCGCTACCGGTTCCACTGACTGGAAATGTCATTTCATTCTCCGTTTTGAATATCAGCCGGAGCATAGATTTGATTTCTTCCATCATTTTAATGAATTCTGGGTCTAGGTGACCGATTAGTTTAGAATTCATTGCCTGGAGAACAGTCGGCGCTGCATTACTAGGACCAGGGCCTAGCAGAAGCCGTTCGGGGGGGGAGTACATTTATAGGAGTATAAGTTAAGCTTATTCCATAAGCTAAAGTTAGAATGACTCAGTGTATTTCGTTTTAATGAAAATTAACTATACAGGCTTTCGATGGGTTTACCTAAGCCGTCACGTGTAACGTAGAAGGGTCGTTTTTCCACTTCGTAGGCGAGTTTGGGAGATATTCCCATGGCTCTGTAAATTGTAGCATGTAAGTCTTCGATAATTACTGGATCCTTTATGGTCTTGCAGGGTCGTTCGTCTGCAGTAACTCCATGAAGATGTCCTTTTTTAATGCCACCACCGAACATTAATACAGAACCGGCATCTGTGAAGTGTCGATGCATTCCATAATGTTTTAGTTCGTTGATTTTGTCTGGCACGTGGACCTGATCGCGAACTTTATTACCCGGTTTTCCTTCAACGAGCATGTCGCGGCTAAATTCGCTTGCCAGTACAATTAGTGTACGGTCGAGCAGTCCTCGCTCCTCTAGATCAAGGACGAGTTGTGCGATTGGAGCATCAATTGCACGCTTCATATCTCTAAGCCTAGTATGACCATTTTCATGAGTATCCCAGTTGAGAAATGGAACATATTCAGTTGTTACTTCTATGAATCGTGCCCCCGACTCCACTAATCGACGTGCGAGCAAACATCCGCGCCCAAATTGGCCTGTGTTGTATATGTCATAGGTTTCCTTCTTTTCAAGGGACAGATCAAAAGCTTTGGCAGATGGTGAGGTTAAAAGGCGATGAGCGTTATCGAGTGAACGTAGTAGTGAATCCTTTTGATAATCGCTACCTGCTAGTCCTATGGGGCTTTGCTCCACCAGTTTTTTGTAGGTATTGTAGCGGTTGGCAAATCGCGATTTACTCATTCCGGAAGGCGGTCGAACGGCTGTCAGAGCGTGGTCAGGATTAGCAATATGAAATGGCCCGTATTCGCTACCTAGGAAACCAGCAGAGTGGAAGGCCTTAAGTTCTTCTCCTTCGCCTACATCGAGCCTCTGGCCTATATCAATGAAGGCAGGCATTGCTGGGTTCCGTGGCCCAAGTGTTCTAGAGACTACCGAACCAATATGAGGTGCAGCTACCGAAAGTGGCGGTGCATAACCGGTGTGCCATTGAAATTGATGGCGGGAGTGAAGGATAAACCCTAAATCCCCTGCCTTATAGGAGCGTATCAAAGTACCCCGATCCATCACGGAACCAATTTTTTCCAAGCCTTTGGTAAGTTTTATGTGGTCTACGCATGTATCGATTGCTGGAAAAGTGCTCAATACCTTTTCAGGGGAAAGTCCTTTTTCAAATTCGGTATAAAGTTTTGGATCGAACGTTTCGGTCGATGCCATTCCGCCGCCCATCCATAGAAGAATCACTGAGTCAGCGGTTGGTTCAATTGAATCCGAGGCAGTTTTAGCTAAAATTTGTCGAGGAGAGCCGGCAGCTAGTGCTCCTAACGTCGCAGCGCTAGTATGCTTGAGAAAAGCTCTTCTGTTGAAATTGTTCTGTTGAGTCATCTCAAAAAAATGAACCAAGCATGATTAGTTTGCAAGGTACAAAGGGATTAAGAAATTATCTACAAGCTTCAGGCTTTTTCCTGAATGAGTTCGCGCCGCCCACCGCCTAAAAGTTCTTCAACGAAGTTGGTGGAGTAGACTCCACGACAAAATTCAGGGTCGTGAAGGACTGCCTTCTCAAAAGGGATTGTTGTCTTAATGCCTGTGATTATATACTCATCAAGAGCTCTATTCATTTTATCCATAGCATCCCGTCGACTTGTTCCAAAGGTGATAAGTTTGGCGATCATTGAGTCGTAGTGGGCAGGAATGGTATAGCCAGCATAAGCATGGCTATCCAGTCGAACTCCTCTTCCGCCAGGGGCATAGTACATTTCTATTTTGCCTGGACTTGGTCGAAAATCATTCCAAGGATCTTCTGCGTTGATCCGGCACTCAATGGCGTGGCCTTTGATTTTGATATCACTTTGGGATAGCTTAATAGGCTCTCCCATTGCTACGAGTATTTGTTGCTTGATGAGATCGAAGCCTGTTACTTCTTCCGTTATGGGATGTTCAACTTGAATGCGTTTGTTAACTTCAAGAAAATAGTAGTTGCCCTTGTCATCTACGATAAATTCGACAGTCCCTGCATTGGAGTATTGGGCATGTTGTGCGATTCGAACGGCTGCCTTACCCATTTGCGCTCGGAGCTTTTTGTGTTTCTCGAGCAGTGGGGATGGGGTTTCTTCGATAAGTTTTTGATTTCGGCGCTGAATGGAGCAGTCGCGTTCCCCGAGATGAATAATATTTCCCTTTGTATCTCCTAAAATTTGAAATTCTATATGGCGAGGGTTCTCTATGAATTTTTCTATGTATACACCGCTATTGCCAAAAGCTTTTTCAGCTTCGTTACGTGCTGTGTGATAGCCTTTTACCAGAGATATGTCGTTATGTGCTGTTCGCATACCTTTTCCACCGCCGCCTGCGACAGCCTTAATCATAACTGGATATCCAATGTTTTTTGCTATTTTTAGAGCTTCCTGTTCAGTTCCTACGACATCCTTTGATCCCGGTGGGATCGGCACTCCGGCTTTACGTGCAAGTTCTCGGCTGAGCGCCTTATCTTCAAGTGCATTCATTGCGGCTGACTTCGGGCCTATAAAGCGTATATTGCAGCTTTCGCAGACGTCGGCGAAATGAGCGTTTTCAGATAGAAATCCGTATCCAGGGTGTATGGCATCGACATCGGTTATTTCGGCGGCTCCTATTATCCGATCGATTCGCAAATAGCTTTCACTACTTGCTGCTCCGCCGATACAGATTGCTTCATCAGCCATTTGGGCGTGCATGGAGTTTGCGTCCGCCTCAGAGTATACCGCAACTGATCTTATATTGAGCTCTTTGCAAGCTCTTATAATACGAACGGCTATTTCCCCGCGGTTGGCTACCAGTATTTTTTCAAACATGCGTGGGTTTTATATGCTAGCGATCAGGTTTTAACTTATGCCGGACGAACACGAAACAACGGTTGGCCATATTCAACTGCGCTCGCATTATCAATAAGAATCTCTGTGATTACGCCACTCATTTCAGCTTTTATTTCGTTCATTACCTTCATTGCTTCGACAATGCAGACAACAGAGTCGGCGCTTACATGGTCACCAACTTGTACATAATCATCGGCTTCAGGTGATGGGGCTCTATAAAAAGTTCCAATCATTGGCGACTTAATTTCAGGGTCAGTTGGTTTATTAGATTCATCTGCCGGTATTTCTGGAGTGGCCGAGACGGGGGCAGGAACTGCTGCTACTTGCGCTGCGGCAGGAGGAATATAGTTCTGTAACTGGACGTTTTCGGTCTTATTACCGTCTGTGCGGTGGAGTTTGATCTTGAAGTCTTCCTTTTCCAACTCGAAGTCGGAAATTGAGTTTTTCTTCATCAAATCAACAATGCTTTTGATATCTTTGAATTCCACGATGGTAAAAGTTTTAGAGGGTTAATCCTCGGGTTTCTAATCCTTTTCTGCGAAAAATTCGCCTTTTTCTTAACGTTGATAACGTTAACGGACCAGAGGCTAGTCTTCACCCGTTGGTGGGTCAAGGGAGATTCCTTATTGCCGGGCTCGTTTCAGCGTGGTGTTCAAGTGGTTAAAATGTTAATTCTCCCCTAGTGACATCAGAGGAAACAAGCCAACTGTTACGAAAGTTTAAGGCCGGGCAACTGAGTGAGAGTGAAGTATTAAATGCTTTTCGTGCTGAACCTATTGATAATCTAGGTTTTGCACAGGTCGATACTCACCGGGCACTTCGTCAAGGTTTTCCAGAGGTAATCTTCGGATCTGGTAAAACACCTGAACAGGTTGTGGCTATTGCAGGAAAGATAATGGAAAGGGAGCAAAGAGTCCTGATTACTCGAGCAAATAATGACCAAGCCACCGCTATGAGAGCCAGATTGCCTGATTCGATATATCACGAATCGGCTCGTTGCATTACCGTTGAGTCTCAGCAACTAGATAAACGCCCGGGTCTTATAGCTATACTCTGTGCTGGGACTAGTGATTTACCAGTTGCTGATGAAGCAGCTGTAACAGCAGATTTCATGGGGAATCAGGTTTTACGAGTAAATGATGTAGGAGTAGCGGGCTTGCATCGATTACTAGCTAATATACCAGTTGTACGTGAGGCTAACGTTATTGTTGCTGTTGCAGGCATGGAAGGGGCACTGCCTAGTGTGGTGGCGGGTTTGGTGCACCGACCTGTTATAGCAGTTCCAACTAGTGTGGGTTACGGGGCTAATTTTGGTGGAGTTGCGGCGCTTTTAGGCATGCTAAATAGTTGTGGAAGCGGAGTTACTGTAGTGAATATTGACAATGGTTTCGGAGCCGCTTTTGCCGCTAATCAAATGAATTCTCTTGCTAGTTAATATGAATCTCAGGCAAGCATTTATATAAAATAACCTAATAAAGTTTTTTTTTGAGCTTTGACTTGGTTTTGTTTTTTCTCCATTTTCCGCGTCTCGTAGGTTTACCTCCCTTGCTTCAGGCTTTTGGGAATCAGAACTTATAATTATTGTGGGAAAAGCATTAATCATAGCGGAAAAACCATCGGTTGCCACCGATATTGCTCGAGTTCTTAAAGCTCCAAGGGATAAGTCGAAGGACTTTTTCGAGAACGATGACTATATAGTTTCATCGGCTGTTGGCCACCTGCTCGAATTAGTTGTGCCACCTGAACAGGACATCAAGCGTGGCAAATGGACATTTGATAAACTCCCTCATATCCCTACTTATTTTGATTTACAGCCGATTGCTAAGAGCGAGTCGAGGCTAAAGGTTTTATTGCGTCTTATTAAACGCGATGAAGTCACTTCGTTTGTGAATGCATGCGATGCCGGCCGAGAGGGGGAACTTATATTTAGATATATTATTCAGTATGCCCGGACTAAACATCCAAAGAAAACCGCTGGTAAAACTGTTTCTAGACTTTGGTTGCAATCGATGACGCCAGACGCGATTCGAAGTGGGTTTTCCAATCTGCGTAGTGATGATGTGATGACACCGCTTGCTAATGCGGCTAGTTGTCGGAGTGAGGCTGATTGGTTGGTTGGAATTAATGGGACTCGAGCGATGACGGCTTTCAACTCCAAGAGTGGAGGCTTTTATTTGACTCCTGTCGGTCGAGTTCAGACACCAACATTGGCTGTAGTGGTTGATAGGGAAAAGGATATTCGTAACTTTGTCCCTAGAGATTATTGGGAAGTTCAAGCTAGGTTTAAGGTTCAGTCTGGAGAATACAATGGGAGGTGGGTTGATGAAGGATATAAAAAAGATCCGGATGATGCTCACAAGCGGGCCGAACGAATTTGGGAGCATGCTAAAGCCGAGGGGATTAAAGAAAAATGCGAGCGTCAGTCCGGGGAAGTTACGGAGAAGAGTAAGCCGTCTAAACAATCGGCTCCGGCTTTGTTTGACCTTACTACACTACAACGAGAGGCTAATGCTCGGTTCGGCTTCTCTGCTCGGAATACGCTAGCCATTGCTCAGGCGCTATATGAACGACATAAGATTTTAACTTATCCTCGAACTGATTCGCGGTGCTTGCCTGAAGACTATGTAAGCACTGTAAAGCAGACGATAGAAGCGCTTGATCAAGCTAATTACAATGGCCTTGCCGGCAATATTTTAAAAAATGATTTGTTGCAAGCTGGCAACAAAAAGATTTTTAACAACAAAAAGATTTCTGATCACTTTGCAATTATTCCGACGCTCAAAGCAGCGCCAGCCACGCTTAAAGAGCAGGAGTTGAAAGTTTATGATCTTGTTGTGAAGCGTTTTCTCGCTGTATTTTATCCTTCTGCAGAGTTTCTGGTTACCACGCGTATTACAAGAGTAGCGGGAGAGCCTTTTAAGACGGAGGGAAAAGTGTTAGTTAAGCCAGGTTGGCTTGTAGTATACGGTCGAGAGCAACAAAAGGATGATACAGGGCACTTAGTTCCCGTTGTTGAGGGAGAGTCTGTAAAAGTCAGCGAGGCAAATGTTGATGCGAAGGCCACTCGTCCGCCTGCTCGCTACACTGAGGCCACATTACTGAGTGCAATGGAGCACGCCGGCAAGCGTGTTGACGATGAGGAATTGGCAGAAGCAATGATCGAGAAAGGGCTCGGAACCCCTGCCACTCGAGCTTCAATCATTGAGGAATTGATTCGCCATAAGTATATGGTCCGCGAGCAGCGTGAATTGATCCCTACAGCTCAGGCCTTTTCATTAGTTACTCTTTTAACCGCCTTGAATGTAGATGCCCTATCAAAGCCAGAACTGACTGGGGAATGGGAATTTAAGCTAAAGGAAATTGAGCGTGGTAATTTTGATCGGGAGTCATTTATGAATAATATTCGTAGCATGACCGATAAGATTGTTACTGCCACCAAAGCCTATGATGGAGATACGGTTCCAGGAGATTATGGGCAACTTGAGGTAGCCTGTCCGAAGTGTGGAGGAGTCATTAAAGAAACCTATAAACGTTTCCACTGTAAAGGTGAAGAATGTGATTTTAGTTTTTGGAAAATAATGGGAGGGCGTCAGTTTGAGCTGGCAGAAGCCAACGAGCTTGTGTCCAACCGCCGAATCGGGCCTCTAGATGGATTTAGGAGTAAGATGGGCCGTGCTTTTTCCGCTGAACTTAAGTTAACCGATGACCAAAAAGTTGAATTTGACTTTGGCAATGATGATGACGATGAGGAGGAGGTTGATTTCAGTGGTCAGGAGTCGGTTGGGATTTGTCCAAAATGCAAAGCTATGGTCTACGAGCATGGTCGTTCATATGTTTGCGAAAAAAACACGGGCAAAGAACGTAAATGTACTTTTCGGACTGGCAAATTGATTCTCAAGCGTGATATTGAGAAAGAGCAAGTCATTAAGTTGCTTAAGGATGGCAAGACGGATCTTATTCCGAACTTTATTTCTAAGAAAGGTCGTCCATTTAAGGCTTTTCTTATTTTGAAGCCTGATGGGGATGTTGGGTTTGAATTTGAGAGTAAAACCAAAGCGAAGAAATAGCGCTTTTACAATAGTTCTTAATCTTAAGTATTAGAGGATTTATAATTTTCTTTGCTAGTTGCTATTATTAAATAGCATGTGGTAATATCATCTGTTCGAGACGTATGGCTGACAATAAACCGCCTAAAATAGACGGAAATAAACCTGCTTCAGAAGAGCGCTTTCCTAATCCGCGATCCTGGATCTTATGGGCAATGGGCATATTTATGGTTGTTATGCTCTTTCAAATTGGAAGCACTGCTGGTCAAGATTCCACTCAAAAGGTCAACTATGAGATGCTTGAAGGGTGGATTAATTCCGGAGCAGATGTCAAAGGTTCCATTGAGTATCCTCCTCCTAATTCTTCGGCGCTTTGTACTATTACTGGATATCGAGTTGAAAATGGGAAAAAAATTCCCTTTGAATTTGAGGATAAGCTAATTGAGGGTCGTGAAAAATTTTTAATTGAGATAGCTGGGTTCCAGCCAAAAAATAAAAGCACCCTTTTGACGGCGTTTTTGATTCAGCTTTTACCTATACTGCTGATCTTTCTTTTGATTTGGTTTGTGTTAATCCGTCAGATTCGAAGCGCCGGCAAAGGGGCTATGAGCTTTGGTAAGAGCAAGGCGCGGATGCTAAATAAGGATAATAACAAGACTACTTTCAAGGATGTTGCGGGGGTTGAGGAGGCTTGCGAAGAGGTTTCTGAGCTTGTTGATTATCTTAAAGATCCTAAAAAATTTCAAAAGCTTGGAGGCAAGATACCAAAGGGCATTCTCATGGTCGGACCGCCGGGAACGGGCAAAACTCTGCTTGCTAGAGCTATTGCCGGAGAGGCTGATGCGGGGTTTTTCAGTATCAGTGGCTCGGATTTTGTTGAAATGTTTGTTGGTGTCGGTGCAAGCCGTGTCAGAGACATGTTTGAACAGGCACGAAAGAGTACTCCTTGTTTGGTTTTTATTGATGAGATTGACGCAGTAGGCCGATCGCGTGGCCACGGCTTGGGAGGAGGCAACGATGAGCGTGAGCAGACACTAAATGCTTTGCTTGTTGAGATGGACGGCTTCGATACTCAAGAAGGAATTATTATTATAGCTGCGACTAACAGGCCAGATGTGCTTGATCCAGCATTGCTGCGTCCAGGTCGTTTTGATCGTCAACTTACAGTAAACCTTCCTGATATTCGTGGTCGTGAGGATATCCTTAAAGTTCATGCTAAGAAAGTGAAGCTGTCCAAAGCGGCAGATCTAAGCGTTATTGCTCGAGGCACGCCTGGTTTTTCAGGGGCCGAATTAGCTAATTTGCTTAATGAGGCAGCTTTGTTGGCAGCGCGAAGTAACAAGAAGTCTGTAGGAATGGTCGAGTTGGAAGAGGCCAGAGATAAGGTGCGATGGGGCAGGGAGCGCCGTAGTCTAGCTATGACTGATGAAGATAAGAAAATAACTGCGTGGCATGAAGCTGGGCATGCAATTATTAATGTACTGCTTGAGAAATGCCATCCACTACATAAGGTTACAATTATACCAAGAGGTCAGGCATTAGGTGCGACAATGTCCCTTCCGAAAGAAGATGTCCTGAACAGGCAAAGCCAAGAGATGTGTGACACTATTGCAATGACCATGGGTGGTCGGATTGCAGAAGAGATTGTAACTGGTGATATCTCGACCGGTGCAGCTGGAGATATACAACAGGCGACTAATATGGCAAGAGCGATGGTTACCCAATGGGGAATGAGTGAAAAGTTAGGCATGGTCCTCTATGGGGAAGGTGACGAATATGTTTTTCTCGGAAAAGAGCTCGCTCAAGGCAAAACCTATAGCGAACAAACAGCACAGGAAATAGATACGGAAGTTCGTCGCCTTGTTGATGAAGGCTATCAACGTGCCAGTAAGTTGATTCAGGAAAACCGTGATAAGTTGGAGTTGATTGCTAATGCGCTCTTAGAATATGAGACTTTGGATGGGAAACAGGTAGAAGACATTGTGCGGACTGGTAAGTTTAATCCGCCGGAGTCTCCAAAAGATGCTGATCCGCCTACAGGCGCGAATCCAGCAACTCCAACTACGGATTTGCCCAAGAAGGATAAACCTAAGTTAGATGAAGGGTTAGGGAACCCAGCTCCAGCTACTCCTTGACCTATTCATTTTCTAATCAAATCAGAAACTCTTTGACTTGGAATAACTTCGGAAGCTAGTTTGTCTCACCCGGAATGAGTAAATGCCTAAGCTGACTGTTTTAACTGAAGGAATTGAACCTACCTCCTTTGAGCTAGCAAAGGAGGTTACTTCTGTTGGGCGAGTGGAAGGAAACGACATGGTTTTAAACCATCAATCGGTTTCAGGTAGCCATGGAGAGTTAGTGCTAAGAGGAGATCAAGATGTATATATTCGGGATCTTGGTTCTACAAATGGTAGTTATATCGATGGCAACAAGGTTGCCGAATCTCCGGTACAGCCTGGTGAGGTGATTACATTTGGTGAGGTGCAACTCAAATTGGAGGGAGATCGAAAAGTTCAGTCCCTTGATAAGCATCTTGAGCAGGGTGTGAAGCTTGGTGATTTAGGGGCGGCTCCAAAAGGCCCAGCTAAGGGGTTTACTAAGAAATCTGACAAGACAGGTCGTTACTTCATGATTGCTGGAATCTTGGTAACAATTATTTTAATTGGAGTCATTTTTTTGGTAGTAAACAAATTTAAAGGCGGCGGTTGATTCTATATCCTTCGTCGAGGATGTATTGCTCATTTTAAGAACCGTTAAGCCAATTAGCTGCTTTAATTGCAGCGTACGTCAGAATAATATCAGCACCTGCCCTTCTCATAGCTAGCAAGGATTCCATCGTCAAAGCTTTCTCATCTATCCATCCGCGTTTTGCTGCCGCTTGAATCATTGCGTATTCTCCACTAACTGCATAGGCAGCGGTAGGGTATCCAAATTTTTCCTTCACTCGATAAAGGATATCAAGATAAGCAAGTGCTGGCTTCACCATGACAATATCTGCTCCTTCATGTATATCGAGTGCAACTTCCCGTAATGCTTCCTCAGCGTTTGAAAAATCCATTTGATAGCTTCTTCGATCCCCAAATTGTGGAACAGATTCTGCAGCATCTCGGAAAGGTCCGTAGTAAGAAGAGGCGAATTTAGCTGCATAAGACATGATGGGGGTTTCTTTAAACCCATTAGCATCTAGTGCTCTTCGTATTGTTGCGACACGGCCATCCATCATGTCACTTGGGGCTATGACATCTGCCCCAGCTTCTGCGTGGCTAGTCGCTGTTCGGGCAAGAAGTTTAAGAGAGGAATCATTGTCTATAATTTTCTCCTTACCTCGCCTCTTCACTAAGCCGCAATGGCCATGGCTCATATATTCGCAAAGGCAGACATCAGTCATTACCAGTATTCCCGGTAAATCTTTTTTCAACTGACGTACTGCTTTTTGTACGATGCCATTTTTAGCATAAGCCCCACTCGCTTTATCATCTTTTTTCGAAGGGATACCAAACAAAATGACAGCTGAAACTCCTGCCTTTTGAGCTGCTTCAGCTTCTCGCACAGCTTCGTCGATCGAAAGCTGAAAAATTCCCGGCATAGATGGTACGGCTTCGCGTACTTTCCTTCCGGGGCGAACGAAAAGGGGCAGCACAAGTTGGTCTGCGTGCAGTCGAGTTTCGCGTACCATGCGGCGAATAGCATCGGAGCCACGCAATCGGCGTGGTCGGTAGGCGGGAAAATCTCCGGTCAAGGGAGAGTGCATGCGCGACATAATAACTAATTTCGTCCGCAAGCCAAGCGCTTGGCTTATTGGTTAGTTTCCGATGCGGGAAACTAGGATTGCGACACCTATGATCCCAAAGCAAATGACAAAGCAACCAATAAAGCCCCAAAAATCAAGGCGGCTTGGTCGCTGGAACTCAAGGCTGGTTCCAGGAAAAAGTTTGCGGTCATCGAATCGGCTCGGTTCGGCGTAACTGCGTTTTACTTGTTTCTTATCGTTTTCCGGATCTGGGTCGACCGGGGTTTTCATTTTAACATATAGGCGATCGAGTGAGTCTTTGTTATTTGGCTTGGTTAATAAGCTCGCTATAATCATTACTAAGAATGGCGCGATAATTTTGAATGGGAATTCCATAGTCTTTAGGGCTGCATTTTGAAACTTGGTCATATCTATTCCAAGTAGCTTATTATAGATCACCATTTCAAAGCGGAACGAACCTTTTCCAAATTTGTCACCGTTGTCTGATTGATGAATTCCTTCTGTCCAATAAATTGCTTTCCCCCCTTTTGCCTTTTCGGGTTTGTTAATATGTAGGTAGTTCTCATTAGTGCGAAGCTCTGGAACTATTTTCGGTATTGCACGAGGTAAAACAAAAAAACTTAGTAGGCAAAAAATAATTGTGATCCAACCGGCCTTAGTTGTGGCCCTGCGCCAGTACATGCCCAGCCAAAACAATGCTGCAAATGTCATGGGAACAATCCATGTTAATTCTAATTGCTTAAACATATCCAGCATCGTTAGTGATACCACCACGGCCCCAACTACTATAATACCGCCAGTAATTCGGCCTAAATTGAGGCATTTTTTTTCAGAAGCGTTTGGATTAACATAAGGCACGTAAATATTCCGAACGACAAGTGCTGAACAAACTAGCATGTAGCAATCCACGCTACTCATCAAAGCAGCCAGTAAGCAGGCGAGCATTAAGCCTACAAGTCCGATGCCAAGTGGGCCTAGCAGTTCTTTTGTAGCTTTACCCCATGCCATGTCTGCATCTGCCAGTAAAGCTGTATCATTTTTGTAAAGGGTCAGCACAATTAGTGCTGTGATAACCCATCCGATTGTGCAGAAGCGTTTAATAAGATTACCAGAAACCAGTCCTACGCGGGCATCTGTTTCGTTTTTGGCAGAACCTCCTCCAGTGACAATAAAATGTGGTGTTAGAACAATCCCAATCATGTTCATGATAACAATGGTTACGATTGCATAAAGAGGGAATTCACTTGCTGCACTGCCTCCTATTATTTCAAAAGTCTCAGTCGGTAACTGTTCATGCATAATACGAAAGCCATCAGTCCAAGTGTCGCCTTCGACACCAAATTTTTTTACTACTTCACTTAAGCCAAAGGGAATAAGCAGAACTGATAATAGGATTATACAAATGCCTTGAATGACATCAGTCCAGTATGCTGCAGTTAAACCTCCTAGCATGCCGTACGCCATCACGATTATAGCCACAGCTGGTACTAGTATGTATTCGGTTTTGGTGCCTAATAATACTTCCCCTAAAAGTGGCACTCCTACTTTACCAATTGCGGTGAAGAGCATTGCCCCGTACACGATATAATAAAAGCAACCGAAGATTGCATAAGCCACTCCCATAGGCTTGGACTCGTAACGTTCAGTAAACCAATCGCCTAAGGTCAGGCAGCGCATGCGTCGATACCAAACTGCGCTAATCCAATAAATTGGCGTTACAAAGAGCCAATACATGACTCCCCACATGCCACTCATTCCATTCGCGAAAGTTCCTCTGGCAGTATTCACTGGATCGGCGGAGCCTGTTCCAGCCCCAAAGGCAGCAAAGGTTTGCATTAGTTTGCCAAAATTTCTTCCGCCCATGAAGTAGTCCTCTTGTCTTTTCTGCTTTCGCATTAGTGCAATGCCGATTCCAGCCATTATCGAGAAGTAGAGTAGAAGTACGATATAGTCGATAGTTTCCATAATTAACTATGTAGAATTAATTTTAGTTGAACAGGTGTTAGTCGATGCTTAAACGTAAGCCAATGCAAACAAAAATGGCTAAACCGTCTTGCATACTCTCAAGGCCGAGGTAGTCTTAGCTCGTGAGATTTAGTCGTGTTCTCATATTTTCTGTTTTCTTTGCTTTAGCTCAAGGAGCGATCCTGCTTGCGCAGGAGGATCCTGCGATATCTATATGGGAGGCAGCAGCTAAGGGGGATCTTGATGCGGTTGAAGCCCATATCGATGTTGGAACCGATCTGGATAGTTTGAGTGAAGCTGGAGAAGCTCCACTCCACTATGCGGTTACAAAGAATCAAACCGAGGTAGTAGTGATCCTTCTTGATGCAGGAGTCGAAACGGATATTGAAAATTCTCTTGAAGAAACTGCTTTGGATATAGCAATAGCCGGGCGCAAAGAGGATATCATTGATTTACTATTGGAGGCAGGTGCCGGGCTAGATACTCCAACTGAATCAATTCACTTGTTAACTTTTTTGGGTGATTTACTGGGAGTGAAGCTGCATATATACTCGGGCACCAATATTGATCAAGAAGATGAATATGGGAATTATCCTCTTCTGCTTGCCGTTGAGCTAGGGCATACTGAGATTGTAGATCTACTAATTGAGCATGAAGTTGAATTAGAAACTGAGGATCAGGATGGCTTTACCGCTTTAATAATTTCAGCTGAAAAAAATTATCCTGAGATATTACAGTTGCTTCTTGATAGTGGATCCGATGTGGCTGCTGAAGATAAAGCTAAGAGAACAGCATTGGATTGGTCAATTATTATGCAGTCTACTGAGGCTGAGGATATTCTTAGAGAAAACGATGTCCCAAGTGGGGCGGGAAAGTCATTTATTGCAGCTATCCAAACAAGTAATATCGATTCGGTTAAATCTCTTCTCAAACAAGGTGCTGATGTTAACGAACCAGCTTATACCTCAAAAACACCAATGCACTATGCATCGCATTCTCGCGACATAGAGATCTTAAAACTTCTAATTGAAAATGATGGCGATTTGGAGGCTAAGACAGAGCTTGGCGTAACGCCGCTGGGATATGCTGTTGGGTTAAATCAACCTGAAAATTGCCGCGTTCTGCTACAAGCTGGATCGGATGTTGATACGATTGATAGCTTTCAGCGAACTAATCTCAATTTGGCTGTCGGCCTTCAACTTCAAGAAGTTGTCGGTATTTTACTCGAGTTTGACGCTAATCCAAACACGCTGGATCAATGGCATTATTCATCACTAGACGTAGCAGAGGAGTTTGGATCGGAGGCGATTGCAGAGTTAGTTCGTGAGGCGGGAGGCATAAATGGGCCGAAGATATCTATTCACGATGCTGCCGGATCGAGGGACAATGCCAAGTTGTCACTGCATCTTTTCTTTGGCACAGATATTAATCTGTTGGATGAAAATAGTGAAACACCAATGGACGTAGCTGCTAACAATAATGCATTTGAGACGATTGCTTTTCTGCAGAAAAAAACTCGTTTAGATTTTATATATGATGACGACGGTAACGATCTCATTCGGATTATTGGCCCTTATGGAATGGGAGATCTGACGCCGCAGTTGGAGTTTGCTTTAGAGGTGTCCGACAATTTTGAGAATTGGAAAATATTAGAGTCAATAGACACTGATGATGGTGTAGGGGAGATTGAATTCAATCCTCAGGAAGGTGTTCAATCTCGTTTTTATCGCGTTATTATTAACGAGATCGAAGACTAACTATTTTAACCAATCAATCTGAGGTATTTTTTATAATTAAAGTACTGCTTTTTGTGCCCCGATTATTATTCTTTTTGCATGGCAAGCATAACCCACAAGGACGAGGCCCCTTTTACTAGAGAGGATCCGTGGCGCATTTTTCGAATCATGGCCGAATTTGTTGATTCGTTTGAGGAGCTTTCTAGGCTAAAGCCCAGCGTGACTATCTTCGGTTCGGCACGAACTAAACCGCGAGATCCGTATTACAAGGCTACGGTAGAGATGGGTAAAAAATTAGCCAAAGCAGGTGTTCCAGTGATTACCGGCGGGGGGCCAGGCATAATGGAAGCCGCAAACAAGGGAGCCGCTCAAGGCAAGGGAACTTCGGTAGGATTAAATATTGAACTTCCATTTGAACAGTGTGGGAATTCTTACGCTAACTTGCCAATTAATTTTCATTATTTTTTCTCGCGGAAGGTTTGTCTTGTGAAATATAGTCTAGGTTTTGTCTATATGCCTGGAGGTTTTGGAACATTAGATGAATTATTCGAGGTTATTACACTTGTCCAGACTCACTGCCTTGAGAAGTTTCCACTGATTTTATTTGGTAAAAAGCATTGGCGCGGTATGATTAATTGGGCGCGAAATACTCTTGAAAAAGAAGGCTTTATCAGCCCTGGAGATATTGAATTAATGACTTTGACTGACGACGTCGATGAAGCCGTTGAATTGTTACTTAAATATATTGAAGAGCAAAAGGACAGCGATAGGGTTAGTGGAGCTTTTAATTAATATTAAATTTTCAGAGTATTAATTGAATAATTTGCTGTAATAATTATTGGGCTTTGGAATAGCCTTTTTATATATTATTTGCATGGATAAAATTATTTTCGCTTGGCTTTATTTTTACTTTTGGCCCGTTTTTTTGTAGCAGCTCTAACCTTGGTAGCTACTTTGAGACGGAGGCCGTTTAATCTGATAAATCCTGTTGCATCATCTTGATTATAAGCATCTGTTGGGTCGGCTTCCATAGTCGCTATATCAGGATTATATAAGCTTACTGATGATTTAAGCCCTGCAGCAATAATATTTCCTTTATAAAGTTTAACCCGAACGGTTCCACTGACATTTTGTTGGCTTTCAGTAATCAGTGCCTGCAATGCTTCACGTTCTGGGGCGTACCAAAATCCATTGTAAACTAATTTTGCGTACTCGGGGATCAATGAATCGCGCAAGTGCATTACTTCTCTATCCATGGTTATGGATTCCATCATGCGATGTGTTGCATGAAGGATTGCTCCTCCAGGTGTTTCATATACTCCCCGAGATTTCATACCAACGAAGCGGTTTTCAACCATATCTACACGGCCAATGCCGTGTTTACCTCCAAGACGGTTCAGCGTTTGCATTATTTTTAAAGGAGTCATCGCTTTGCCATTTACACTTACACAGTTTCCTTTATCGAAATCAACAGTGATATATTCCGGCTTGTTAGGAGCATCTTCTGGCGAGACGCTGAGCTTGTACATTTGTTTATATTTTGCGGCGGATGCGTCTAGCCAAGGATCCTCTAGCATGCCAGCTTCATAGGAAATATGCAGAAGGTTGCGATCCATTGAGTAGGGCTTTTTCATGCTTGCTTCGACCGGGATCTTCTTTTCTATACAATAGTCTATCATTTCCTTTCTTCCAGGAAACTGCTTCCGGAATTCTTCGTCCCTCCAGGGGGCGATTATTTCCAAATCTGGCGCAAGCGCGGCAGAAGCCAGTTCGAAACGGACCTGGTCATTTCCTTTTCCTGTTGCTCCATGGGCGATTGCTTTTGCTTTATGCTTTCGAGCTATTTCTACCATTCGCTTGGCAATCAGAGGTCGGGCTATGCTTGTTCCGAGGAAATATTGCCCTTCGTAAATTGCCCCAGCCTGCATCATGGGGAAAATAAAATCGCTAGCAAACTCCTCCCTTAGGTCGTCGATGTAGATATCAGAAGCCCCAGTCTTCCGAGCTTTTGGTCTCAGACCTTTTGTTTCTTCTTCCTGCCCGACATCAGCACAGAAGGCGATAACTTCAGCTGAGTACTTTTCCTTAATCCAGGATAATAATACGGAGGTATCAAGCCCTCCCGAGTATGCTAAAACAATCTTCATGCTTAAAAAAACTGCCCGCGCATCATCGGCAAATCAAGCAACGATGAAAGAAAAAACGCTGTTTAGGCTAAACTTTGATCCTAGTTGGTATCAATTTCGTTGACTGATGAAATTTGACAGGATAACGGTTGTCCATATCGCTATGTTAAAATTATCTAAACTCTCATTGTGTCTATTGGCAGGCGTTCTGTTAACAGGGCTGAATATTGTTTTTGCCGCTAAGAACCTGGATGCAGCAGACCCCAAGAAGGTGGATGCGGACTTTAAGTTTCAAGGCGAGTATGCTGGATCTCTTAATGGCCAATACGATGTTGGTGGTCAGGTAATTGCTTTAGGTGGAGGTAAATTTAAAATGGTGCTATTCCCTGGCGGCCTTCCAGGGGCAGGATATGATGGGGAAGAAAAACGTGAATATATGGGAACTCGGGATGGGGATACTGTCAATTTTGAGGGAGGAACTACGAGTAAGAGTATCTCTGATGGAAAGCTGACATTTGAAATGGATGGTCAGTCATTTTCAATCGATAGGGTTATCCGTAAAAGTTCAACAGAAGGGGCAAAGCCACCAAAGGGAGCCATAGTTTTGTTCAACGGCAAATCTGCGAAGGACTTTAAACCGGGAAAAATGACTGAAGATGGCTTGCTAATGGAGGGAGCTAATAGTGTCGAAAAATTTCAAAGCCACAAGCTGCATTTGGAATTTCGTTTGCCATATGAGCCGACGCGACGTGGACAGGGCCGAGCAAATAGCGGTTGCTATCTTCAGGCGCGCTACGAGGTGCAAGTACTCGATTCATTTGGGCTTGCTGGTAAGCACAATGAGTGTGGGGGTATTTACACCATCAAAGATCCTGATGTGAATATGTGCTATCCGCCTCTTCAGTGGCAGACATACGATATTGATTTTACAGCCGCTAAGTTCGATAGCGAGGGAAAGAAGACCGCGAACGCTAGGATTACTGTTCGTCATAATGGTGTCTTAATTCATGAGGATGTTGAATTGCCTAAACGCACTACGGCGAGTCCGTTGGAGGAGGGATCATCTCCGGGATTTTTACATTTACAGGATCATAGTAATCCTGTGCGCTATCGAAATATCTGGGTGGTAAAGAAATAATTTCATCTAGCCATCTATTCTTAATTGAATAAGACGGTACGAGTTATTAGTTTATTTTTATTAGAGACTAGGTTGTTATAAAATTACGAAACCATTCTTCTGGCTTTGCTTTAAAACTCCAGTTTTTCCCTCGCCAGTCGAAGTTTAGTTCTTTTGCATGTAAAGCATGGCAAGGTAGAATCAATTGGTTTTTGTGTTCATTTGTTAGTCGCCTTTCGACCAGTGCAAGGTAGCAGTCTTCATCATGTCCGTAGAGCTTATCGCCAACAATCGGATGTCCAATATGTGCTAGGTGAATTCTAAGCTGGTGTTTTCGACCAGTTTCCGGCCTCGCCTCTAGCAGTGAGAAGTTTCCTTCTGGCTTAAAAAATCGCTTGGTTACTGTAAAGCAGGTCTTTGATGGGCGTCCATCTGACCTTACGCAATCCTTTATCGCTACTCTGCTTGTCGTGTTGCGACCTAAAGGCTCATCAATAGTGCCTGAGTCTGATTTGATATGTCCGTGTACTATAGCGTCATATGACTTGTTTTCATCGCCTTTTTCCCAAAGTTTCCGAAGTTCTTTTGCGGCTTCATCATTCTTAGCAATCAAAACAATTCCGGATGTTTCGCGATCGAGTCGGTTGATCATATGTACGGTATTAGTCTGATCAAGATGCAGCCGCGCTCTGCTTATAAGGCTGCTATAAACATCTCCCTTTGTAGGATGGCAAACTAGGTCGGCCGGTTTATTAATAACGAGTATATTGTTATCTTCATAAATTAGCTCAAAAAGTTCACCATTGGAAATAGTCATAAATATGGTTAGTTTTTGATAATGCTATAATTTATTATTTTATGAAATTACTCAGCAGTGTTTTCAGACTGATAAAAAATTTCACACCGAGGAAGTTGCCTTTGTAGTGTTTGGATACCATCGATAGATATTTTTGATTTGTAAAGATAGAGTGATTTGAGGTTTTTTAAATTAGCCAAGTCCGATAAACTTTTATCTGTAATTTGAGTATCATGAAGCCACAGCTTTTTAAGTTGAGTGAATTTTGAAATCTCTTGGATTCCTAAGTTGGTAATAGGAGTTTCGCCTAAGTGTAATTCAGTTAACTTAGGCAATTCTCGTAGATGTTTTAATCCTCTGTCTGTAATTTTATTTCCGCGTAATCCTAGGTATTTTAGCGATTTAATTTTTTTAATATGCGCTAACCCTATATCGGTAATTTTCGTTTTACCAATTGGTAGGTATTGCAATGATTTATGTTTAGTTAAGTGAACCATTCCTTCATCTCCTACATTTGTTTGAAATAGGTTCAGCCATTCAATGCTTGATAAACTTTCAAGGTGAAATAGACCTTTATCTGTTACTCTTGTTTGTTCTAACGACAGGTCAGTAAGCTTTGTAAAAGTAATTAACAGCTTCAATTCAGAATCAATTATTTTTGATCGATTTAAATTAATCTCCCTAACTACACCGTTTGTTTTGAAAATCCCTGCTCCCAGTTCCTTCAGCTTTTTGATCTCGTCTGCTTGGGAGGTAAACGCAATGGCAACAGGCAGCATTACAATTGAATAGGCATAATTCATGCCTTAATTCCAACTGCGTCTGTAATACTTGTCAGTCCTTCATTGGCTAAGCGTCTGGCTAGACCCTTGAGAATGGATCGATTTATTTGAGGCCCTTCATAAACTAATCCAGAATAAATTTGCAAAAGTGATGCGCCAGCATTGATTTTTTCCCAAGCATCCTCAGATGAAAAAATACCACCGACTCCGATAATGGGCAGTGTACCTTTCGTTTGTCGGTAAAGATGCCGAATCACCTCTGTGCTTCGTGCTGACAGCGGTCGCCCGCTTAGTCCGCCTTTTTCTGAGTATAGTTTAGTTTTGTTGGCGTTAGTTTCTTTTGGTCTTGCGATAGTTGTATTTGTGGCAACTAGTCCAGCAAGCCGATGAGGATTAACAAGTTCGAGAATTTCATCGAGCGCATCGAATTCAAGGTCTGGGGCTACTTTAACAAGAATCGGTTTCTGATTGATATTGTTAGACTGAAGGGCGGATAATATTTCATCAAGTGCAGCCTTGTCTTGTAGCTGCCTGAGATTAGGCGTGTTTGGGG
>NYWG01000151.1 GCA_002684915.1 Verrucomicrobiales bacterium | reverse complement strand
TTTTTCAGACAATTTCAACAGATGTCCTGCAAATGCTAGAAACCGCATCACCAGCAAGCTAGCGCGCGTTCCGATGAAATATCTCTTGACGGAATTTCGACTATGATTTCAGGGCAGGTCTCAAAAAGGTCCGACAATGTTCAACTGTCGAATCTCATGGCGCGGCCGACGCGGTAATTGTGGACACAGGGAAGGCTCGGTGCTGCGCGCAGAACCACTCGTACTCCTGCGTGTGCTCCGCCGGCGCATATTGGCAGAAGCCTAAGAGCATCTGCTCAGCGGGCGTCAGGTCGTCCACGCTCTTTGGCGGCACAGCGATGAACCCCTCCGGCACGGGTGTCGCAGGAACTTCGCCGTCGTAGCAGCGGAGGCCGCCGTACAATTGGTCCACACACGTGCCGCGCGTCATCTTCGGGTTCTTCAGGAGGCACTCGAGACCAGTTGCGTGCACCTTCCCGATCTCCACGGCGAAGTCAGTCGGGTCCTTGCACACCTCGTTCGTCCCCAGGTGCGAGCTGTCGCAGAAACACAGCTTGAACTCGCCGCCCTGGGCAAAGTGAACGCCGTCGAAGCGCAGCAGGTTTTCCCGGCTGATCCCGGGGTCCGACCCGGCCAAGAGCTGCCGGACCTCGGCTCCGCGGAGGCTGCGGCCCTGCTCGCGCAGGCGCCGCTTGTTGTCGTCGGCATGCTTGATAAGGAGGTCGTAGTTAGAGTCGTGGGTTGTCTGGGCCGCCGTAACGATCGGGTCACACCCCTCGATAGTGTTCAGAAAGCATCGGTTGAGCCCGCGATGCATGTCCACGGAGTGGCACTCGGGCGTCAAGGCGCAGAGCATCGTGCACTGGTCCTCGTCGAGGCACAAGGAACTGCTCTCCGGCGTGTCGAGCCCGTTCATGAACCCATTGCAGAAGGTCAAGTCGCCGTCTGGGTCGGCGAAGCACTTCTTGTAGCATCGGTGGTGGTCAGCAAGCGACCGCGGCGCGATCGGCACCGCGCTACCAGCGCAGTACTGCTGCTCGTGACGCCGGAAGGACACCGGGGGAATGTAGTCGTACTCCGTCCCGGCAGGGAGGGCCGGACGGTCCACGAAAGCGTTCACCGGCGTCATGGGCTGCGTCACGGACGCGGCCGGCCCGGCCGTACCGCACGTCCCGGTGCAATCAATCACCATGACGCGGTCGGACCCAACAGACATCCCCGTCCCAGTCACCTCGATCGAAGCGGGCTTGCCAGGAGTGACGATGTAGTCGACACCAACGTCAGTCTTCTGTGTAATGGTCACCTTCCCAATGTTTCGCTTCGCTGCGAGCTCCGGCTGAGTCTCATCCGCGATGAAGTCGGTGAGCATCGTGCAGTACGGGTTACCCTCGGTTTTTTTCCAGAAGTCGAAGTTCACATCCACAGCCTCGCCGGATCCGCTTTCGTGGAGCCAGCACCTGGGGAGCGTGTGGTGCATAGAGTACCCCGCACAAACGCTGCCCATCGTGTCGCAGAGGTCACGGCAGCCCGACGCGGTCAGACAGCGGGGACCATCTATGCCGTCGCCATAAGTGTCATAATCGGTTGACAGCATGCCCTCGCAATGACAATCCGACCCTACACAGCCAGCATAGCACTTGCTCGTGCAGAGCTGTGCGCTGCCCCAGGCGTCTTGGTTCCACCCGCTCCAGGTGCTCCCAGATGCATGAGCGCCCTTGTGATCCTCTTTCACGGCATACTGCGACGTTCCTGTCGGAGTAGTCGCGAGATTGGATTCAGGACTGCCGGAAACTTGCACGTCCGAGGTGTCAGTGCCGTCGAATTTCTTCGTTGCGTCGCACAAGCAGGCGGTGAAGGTGCCGTCGCCCCATGCTGGTACGTCTCCAGCAAAGACGTACGCGTCCGCGGTGCTCTCTGACGGTACCGGGGCCAGTACTGCCGCGACGCCAAAGTTGCTCCAAGAGCCCTGCGCAGAGCTCACGCCATCAAAATCCGAACTGCAGCTGTCCGTGATTGTCAGCGCCAGCGAATAGTAGTTCGGCTGGTGCATGCGGTAGCCCTGCACCGTGATCTTCGCCTTCGTGCCGGCCTTTGCAGACATGGTCTGGAAGTGGAAAGGGCTGCGCGGATGCGACGAATCCGTGTCCAGCGGCGAAATAGTCAGGTACCTGGACCGGCCATTGATGGTGGTAGAGGATGGGATGCCGACCGCCGCCGCCCCAGGCTCTGTTCTTAAGCAGACCACGTAGTTGCCGGCAGGAATATTGTCCCCCTGTATCGTCCACCCCACTGTGTCCGGAGTCACCAACGATGTAAATTTTGTTGACGTCAAGGATTCATCCTCGAGAGGCACGCTGCAGTCGAGTTCGCTCTTCACGACCGTGATTGACCAGTAATTCGGGTTGGAATAGTCGGCGAACGCCGCCCGCATTACGTGGAGGTCAAAGCCCGTCGCGCCATCCTGGCGGTTGACTTTCTGGTCAACCGAATTGGGTAAAGTCCACGCGTACGCGATTTGCTCCGGTTTGATGAAACCCGGAACCTCCTGCCAGCTCTGCTCATACCAGCACTCCCCTCCACAGTAGCACACTTTGTACTCTGTGTCCATTTCGTTTGAACCCGCAAGGCTGATCTTGTCCCACGTCGCGAAGGTGCGCTTGTATGACTTCGGGCGCGGCGTGCATGTGAAGCTGTTGGTGCAATCAAGACCAGACACCGTCTCTGGCGGAAGGTCGACGCAGGTTTGGTGGCTCTTCACCAACTTGATGCGCTGGCGCGAGCCGTGGTCCTCCTGCACCTCTTCGTCGAAGGGAAGCCCAACGCCGAGCACTGAGAGCGTGAAGGGCTCGCCGACAACGACGGTCTCGGGCGTGGTCTCGAACGCGAGCGGCAGGGGGCCGACCTCTCCAGTGTACCACCCGGGCCAGCCGGTGGCGAAATTGCGCTTCCACCATCCGCTGCCCTTCGTGTATTGGCCCCGCAGGGTTGCCCGCGCGGTGGCGAGCGCCTTCCCTTCCGCGACTACGCTCGCAGCGTCAGCACCATCGAACCGGTCGCCCTGCAGGAAGCAGTGCTTCGTCTCCGCGTACCACTTGTACGTCGTGCAACCTTCATCCACGTGGTCATAGCACAGCTGCTCGCACTCGCACACGGTCTGCGTTACGTACTCCAGCAAAATCTCGCCGAAATACTGAGCATTCGCGATGCCGCAGGTGAGGGGAAGGTCGATCATGACACCAGCCCCGTCGCCGTCAGTGTTGATCTCATCGTGAGCGCGCGCGGTGGCCAGCCAGCCGGGCATGCCGGCCTTGTTGAAGGGCAGCCCGCGCATGCCGAAGGCCTCGCTGTACAGCGGGCCCTCTCCGAGAAACGTGCCGCTGCCAGTCTTGCCCTTGTGCGCGGTGAAGACGTGCGGCTGCTCGTGCGTGCAGGAAATCTTCACGCGGATGCAGTTCACTGTGACGGTCGGTTCGACCTCGAAGAAGAACCACACGCCAGTACCATCGTCACGACTCGCGGCGAGCTTGATGGACTTGAAGCTGGTTCCCATGTTGTCGTCGAAAAGGAGCGCGCCACCACGGTTCGGGAAGAACTCCGAGGTGCTGATGTTCTTGTGCACAGTCTTCACGTTCTTGGTAGCTTCCAAGCAGTGCTTGTTGTCCTCCGTGACGCCAGAGAAGGTGTTCACTTCGTTGATCTCGACGCCGAACTCCGCGTCGTCCTCGTGGTAGATGAGGAAGCCCCACGTGGGCGGGCTGTACTTCTTCACCACGCACTGCTCATCAGGACCCAGCTTCGTCAACGCAGGAGTTCCTGCCTGCCCAACGTACCCTAGAATGCACTCACAGCGGTAGGATCCCATCTCGTTCACGCACTTGCCGCCATCCCGTCGGTGCTCGCAGTGGTTCAGGTCCTTTTGGGCGCACTCGTTGATATCAAGGACGGCCAAGAAATCTCCGCTCGCGAGACTCGCAGGCACCGTAATGGAGTACCAGTCTTCGCTGGGCTGGTTGATCGCTGGAGTGACTTTGACGGCCTGGGGAGGGCCGCACGTGAGTTCGGGTGCGAACGACTCTGTGGGGAACGAGCACCCAAGCGGGTACCTCAAGACCGTGAAAGGCAACGGGTTCTCCTCTGTAGGAATCCACTGGTTCTGCTCCGCGAAGGCTTCCATGCCGGGGATGAACATCTCGAAGGTGAAGGGAGCGTTTCCAGAGAGGGGCGCCTCCGCCCCTGCATACGAGCCAGAGAAAGGCTCGATGCGCACGACGTCCGTAATAATATTTGTCCCAGGCAATGCTGCGTATTCCGAGTTGAGGTTGAAATCCTGCCATTCGAGCTCACTTCCCGAGAGTGTCAAGACAATGCTGTCAGTCTCCACTGGGATCTGGGTGATGCGCACGCGCGTTGAACTTGGAACGGGGCGGTAGTACTCCTTCCCGTAGAGCATCTTGTTAGCTCGGAGGAACGCCTGCGTGCGGTAAGCCGTGAAGAGGACTTTTGGGAACAGGTTGCTTAATCCGTCCCCGTTCAGGTTGCTCGCGTCAGTGAAGTCAGGTGCGTGACCAAGCCACGCATCGTTATGCAGGACCGAAATGCCGTTGGGGATGCCAGATTGTCTGAAGAAGATTGGATCAGTCATTCCGTAACCGTAATCAGTATAGCCTTGCGTGGGCGGGGACGTGGAAGGCTGCTCCATGGGAGTGTAGGGCCAATACGGTCTATTGCCAGATTTATCGTAGAGGTAGTTGAGCTCATCAAGGAAATTGTCCCACGATAATACTGAAGCCGTCATGGTTTTCGCATCCTCGTCATGAACGAACGACAAGCGTCGTTCGAGTGCCGAGCCCTTGCAGATGCCCTTGAGCTCGAGAGCCTCGCTCTCAACTCCCCGTACATCGTAAAGCGGCAGCCCTTCCTCGATATGAAGACGGCCATTCAGCGGAAGCGTATCCGGCGTTTCTGCGCAAGCATCGGAATCGAGTTCCGGCGTCATTTTGAACGTGAGGTATTTCTCGACGTACGAAGCGTGCGAGGCCTTCTTGATCTCGCGCTGACGCAGCGACGCGCGGAATCGCAGAGCAAAGTCAGCCGGTACCTTGCCGCGAGACGGGCGCTTGTTGGTCGCGCACGTGGCGGCGCAGGCGGTCGAAACGACGGCGTAGTGGCACCACGCCTTCAGCTCGTTGCACGAAGACTTCTCTACCCCGAGGAGCTCAGCCAAGACCGGAATCGCCGACGGATAGTCCGCAGATTCCGAGGATTCCGCAGGGGACTCGCATGCGTTGCAGGTCTTTGGGCACATCGCAGCGAAGAGCGGGTGAGTACAGTAGCCACCGTTGGTCTGCTCAGCGGGTCCGCAATCGACCTCACTAACGCCGAACGCGGCAGCCAACGCAGCGGGGCTGTCGGAACAGAACCGCTGCTCAGCTTCCGCCTCAGCTGCCTCGACAGCCCAGCCGCAGCCGCTCTTGTGGAACACGATGCGAGCACTGCCTCCAACCTGGAGGAACGTGGCGGCGTCAGCTTTGCGGTCGTAGACCCCGGCAAGATTATGGGGATCCTCGCCCTTGGCGTGTATCTGGGCTCCGGCGCCAAGCGGGCATGCCCCCGCGTCCTTCACCTGCACGTCCTTCCCCGCGTCCTCGTAGTATGTGGCGGCCGTCTCGGCGGCTTCCGCTCCGTCCG
>NYWG01000150.1 GCA_002684915.1 Verrucomicrobiales bacterium | reverse complement strand
TTAGTAAATAATTTAAAATATATTAGAGGTCCTTTTTTACCAATGAAACTCAAGCACAATAGCGTTATCAGATTGTCCATTGCTTCCTTAGCCGTTACTTTTTCCGAATCCAAATTAGATGAAAACAAATTATAATCAACCGATAATTAATTTTTTTGCCCTCTTGGCTATTATTTCATCTGGCTTATATACTGGTTGCGATTCAAAAAACAATACATCCAATCCCCCTGCCCCAAAACCAGCTACTATAAACACAAATGCCATTAAGAATCTGAGCAACCAAGAAATTCATTATGATAAAACAGTCTTTAACAACGAGCTTGAGGCTCAAGCATACGAAAGTACATTTGTTGCACTATGGGATAAATTAAGAACGACTGAGCCATTCAAAGTGTTTCGTCAGTTTCCTTTTGCTCAATTAGAGCTGCCTTTACTAAATAAATGGAGCAACCTAACACTTGGAGTTGAGAATATAAGACAAGCAAAACTCAATGGTGAAAAAAATTCTATAGATCACCCTAGCTATCTATCAATGATTGATCAGATAGAAAAAGATGGATGGAGAGTAAAGCAAACAGAATGGCATCACACTGAGTTTCGGCCAGCTAGTAACGGCCAAGCTCCTATATCCATCGTCTCCTACGAAATTCACGCAACAAATATAAAGCAACAACGTCGTGCCGCCGTTAAAGGAGAACTCAAGGTTACATGGTCCGCAAACGAAATTCGTGCCGGCCTAAAAATGCCGGGTAAAATACAAATCCAAAATACAACCATTACCGACTATACAGGAAACCCTGCATTCACAAAACTAATAGAAATCGACCCAAAAAAAATAAAATCGAACCCGTATCCACGTGTAACACCAATAATGGTTCATGACTTAGACAAAGACGGTCAGCCGGAAATTATCCTTGCTGGCAGCAATCTTGTTTACCACAACAAAAATAGTGAATTTAAAAGCCGACCTATGCTGAAACACCCAATCATCCCCCTTGGCGAAGCAGGCATACTCGCAGACTTTAATGGCGACGGCGAAGCCGACTTCGTATCAACAAGCCAGAAAGATGGACTACTCAGAATTTGGGAAGCTGATGCCGGTGGAATATTTAATACAGAATCAAGGATTATATTTGATTCCAAATTTGAAAATCCACACACAATGACCACTGGCGATGTTGATCTGGATGGTGATCTAGATCTATTTATTGGGCAATGGAAGCAGCCCTATATGGATGGGTCTATGCCAACACCATATTATAACGCAAACGACGGCTATCCTGATGCATTACTAATAAACGATGGAAATGGAAATTTTAATGATAAGACTGAAAGCGCAGGGTTAGCTCCTAAGCGAAACCGACGCACCTATAGCGCATCGTTTGCAGACCTAGATGGAGACAAAGACCTCGACCTGTTTTGCGTATGCGATTTCTCCGGAATAGACGTATATCATAATAATGGAAAAGGATCATTCACAGACATGACAGATCAATTAGTAAAAGAACGGCATGGATTTGGAATGGGACATACCATTAGTGATTTCAATGGGGACGGCATGCTTGACATATACATGGTAGGAATGAGTTCTACTACCGCAAGAAGACTAGATCGACTCAATCTCGGTCGAAAAGGTTTTGAAAAAAACGACTCAATGAGGGCTCCAATGACATATGGAAACAGACTTTATTTCGGAAGTGAAAACGGATTTCACCAACCTAGATTTAGTGATGATGTTGCACGCACTGGTTGGTCGTGGGGCACGGGTGCAGCTGACTTTGATAATGACGGAGATCTAGATATCTATGTCGCTAACGGCCATTTAAGCGGAAATTCAGCTCTCGACTACTGCACTCGTTTCTGGTGCCACGATGTTTACACAGGCACATCAAAACCAAACGAAACTCTCGAAACATTTTTCTCAGGAAAGCTCTCTGGTCTTGGATCAAATTATTCATGGAACGGCTTTGAGCATAACCATCTATTCCTGAACAATAATAATAATGGATTCAGCAATGTAGCATTCCTATTTGGAACTGCCTTCGAATTTGATGCTCGAGCAGTCATCACTGCGGATATTAATGTAGACGGACGCAACGATCTTCTTGTAGTGCAATACGACGCCAACGCTAGGCAACAGCGACTCTTTGTCATGCTCAATCAACTATCAACAAAAGGCAAATGGATTGGACTTCATGTAAACGATGCACCTGGGCAACCATCCAATGGTGTCACTGTTAAACTTTTCGCAAAGAACCAGCAAATTATTAAACAATTTGTAACTGGCGACTCATTTACAGCACAGCACCCTTCGACCGCTCATTTCGGGCTAGGAGAAAATGAATTGGTTGAGAAATTGGAAATCAACTGGCCGAGTGGAAAAACAAAAATTCTAAAACAACCTGAATTAGGGAGATATCACCAACTGACGCCTTAATATCAAACTAATCGGCAGCCCCACCCTTAAGCGAAGTCTTCAAGTTTTCCTCTAAAAAAAGAGCAACCTCCTTGAACTTAATTTCATTTTCCCGGTTCACATCCATCAATGATTTATGAGCTATAAGACTATTCTTAGCCAGCTCTGACTTATTAGTTACCCCATCTTGAGGTACAGGAGTAATCAAATCGCTCTCTACGCAAAGTGAATTAACTGAACCGAACAAGTCAAGGATGCCTAAATTATCAAACATGTCTTTTACCTGATCAGAAGGATTAAAAAGAAGTATAGATCCGACCGAGTTAACAAACTTACGAGACAAACCAACAAGCACCCCAAGGAAAGTACTATCCATTAATTGACAATCTGACAGATCCAAAGTGAATTTTTCACAGTCACGATCAATGAGGGTATTCATCAGTTTCTTAAAAGGAACACTAGAAGCAAAGGTAGCACGACCAGAGATTCTAATCACGGCACTTGTACCATAATCCGCAATATATAATTGTGCGCAGTCTTTCGACAAAATCACAAAATCCTTCAGTTTTACCCCTCTGTCAAGATCATGGTTTTGATGTTGCAAAATTGATACGAAAAGCAAAATATCTTTTTGCCCCAATCATACAGATGAAAACACCACAAAAAAGCCACCAAGGTTTCACTTTAATCGAATTACTGGTGGTAATAGCAATTATTGCAATCTTGGCCTCATTACTACTTCCAGCACTAGCACAGGCAAAAGAACAAGCTCATCGAACAAATTGCATCAACAACTTCAGTCAAATTGGAAAGGCAACAATGATGTACACCAATGACAATGACGATTACATGCCATATCCAGGTTGGTGTTCGGGAATGACTGGGGTTCCAAACTGGGCATATATGCGACTTGGAGGAGGAAGACCTGCACGCGATTTAGTTCACCAAAGCCAATTATGGAATTACCACAACAACAGTAACGTGCTAAAATGTTCGATGGATTATATTGTTAAAAATCGTTCACACCGAAATTTCAAACAAAGAGAAACTCAAGTTTCCAGTTATATCATGAACGGTGCGTTTTGCGAATTCACCTGTGATTTAAATCCAAGAAAAAAAGGCGCATCATATAAAGCCGGCGACTTCCAACCTGGAGACATGGTTTACTGGGAGGCCCATAGTGACGATACTGGGGCTTACGATAATGCAACCAGCCGGCCTAGCGAACCGGTGGCCAAAAGACATAAACAAGGTTTTGTTGCTGCATGCGTAGATACCCATGTAGAGTTTATAAAACCACGCGTCTACTACGAAGAGGCGCGAGTAGCGCCACGAGGAGGAAACAGATGGTGGTGTAGCCCTCGAAATCGAGGCAGATAAAACACAGATTCCAGAATGGTTATGAAATCACACACTATATTCATTTTAATATTGCTGCTACTGAACGGTTGCGATGGAGGCAATGTCGAAGAAGCCTTGAATGCAGATACTACTGATGAATCAGCAAGCGACCTTATTAGCTTTTTTGAAAAGGCTGATCCAAACTTAAAGAAATTAGCCAAGACGGCAAGTGACGCGCTAGACCAAGAAAATTTTGTAGTAGCTGTTCAAACTATCAATCAATTAAGAGCTTATGGAGGCAAACTGACCACTGATCAGTTTATGGTAGTAAGCGAAGCTGGAGTAAACATTCAAAATGCCATGATTGAAGCTGCCGAAAGAGGAGATAAAAAAGCTCAGACTATCCTAAACATGCAAAGTGCCGGCCGACGAAACTGATCAACTTACTCCTTCTTTTTAGCTTTTGAAGCATCTTCGATATCTTCGCCATCTAGCACTACAACTGTTTTACGAATTAAACGACCCTGAAAAGATAACCCCTGAGCAACAATGCCCACGATATTAGCACCGTCTTCAGGCTTAGTCTTGGCATCACGAACTTGATGTTTATTAGCGTCGAACACTTCGTCTGGCTTTATCTCGTGTACAACCAAACCAACTCGTCGGGAAACTTCTCGACAAGCCATCTGAAAAGCATTGAGCTGCTTGATTAGGTTCTCCTGCCCTGACTGACGTCCAGCTTGAGTTAAAGCAAAAACATGATCCAGCGTAGCGGTCAAAACTTGAAGCCAATCGTTCTGAGCTTTACCAAGCTTTTCCACTTCAAGTCGAAGATGATTCTTCTCTGTATCATTAGCCTTTTGTAAAAACTCAGAAAACTCTCGAGCCTCAGCGTTAATTTTATCCGAGATATCTTTAGAAGTAACATTAATCTCATTTGCTCGATCCTCCACATGAAGCCATTGTTCAGTAGCGTTCTCCACTCGTTTAAGCAACAATTCTAGCGAATCCACCTTATCAACCGAAGCGGCCAACTCTCTGACCTCGGTAAGTTCGGTTTGGGCTTGAAATTCTTTAAGAAATGGAAGCGCCATAATCCACGCACCTCCGCCTACACATGCCAAACACCAAAATGCCTCCAGCATACCAAATTCACCTTCAATTTTGTTAAGTAACAAAACCGCAGTTAATAACAAAACTACGTCTCCCACTATAAAGGGCCATTTTGGTATTTTCGGAGCTTTAGACTCACTCATTAGTTCCGCTGTTCTATAATAAACACAGATCAACTACTAGCAAAAGTAAGAGCGACTTGTATCATAGCAAGCCATTGTTTAGCGTCTCAGCACATTAGAATGAGTAAATCACAAAAAATTATCCAACTACATAAGATCATACTCGCATTTGGAATACTCTTCACATTTACAACTATAATAGAGGCAGATAAAACGCCAAATTTCGTTCTAATCTTCATGGACGACCAAGGATATCAAGACATTGGTGTATTTGGTTCCAAGTCAATAAGGACTCCTAATCTAGATAATATGGCAAACGAAGGTATGAAGTTCACCGATTTTTATTCACTCGCAGCGGTATGCTCCCCGTCACGAGCTGGGCTTATGACTGGCTGCTATCCACCGCGAGTAGGCATTACAAAAGTACTATTCCCTCGAGATATAATTGGACTAAATCCTGATGAAACTACTATTGCTGAGATGCTTAAAACAAAGAACTATTCAACAGCAGCAATCGGCAAATGGCACATTGGCCATTTACCCAAATTCTTACCGACCAACCATGGATTCGACAGCTATTTTGGCATCCCATATTCAAACGATATGGATGGAGTTAAAGGCAAAAATAGAAACCTTGATGAAGCATGGATCAATCGCGATATATCACCGTGGAACGTTCCCCTTCTCCGGAACACAAAGGAAATAGAAAGGCCGGTAAACCAGAATAGCATTACAAAACGCTACACGCAGGAAGCACAAAAATTTATTCGAAACAATAAAAGCAACCCATTCTTCTTATACTTACCTCACAGCATGCCCCACATTCCATTATTTGTATCAGATGAATTTTATACCAATAACCCAAAAGAAGCTTACATACGAACCATAGAAGAGATTGATCACTCTGTAGGACAAATATTGAAGACCCTTAAGGAAACTGGAGTTGACAACAATACTCTTGTTATTTTCACGAGTGATAACGGACCTTGGCATCTTAAGCTTCGCCATCATGGCGGATCGGCCCTCCCATTACGTGGCGCAAAATTTAGCACTTGGGAAGGAGGCATGAGAGTGCCAACAATTATGAGGTGGCCTGGGAAAATCCCAGCCGGATCCGTTTGCAAAGAAATTACTGCGGCATGCGACATACTGCCAACTTTTGGCAAACTCGCAAAAGCAGAACTACCCAAATATAAAATCGATGGAAAAAATATTTGGCCACTTATGTCCGGAGAAATAAATGCTAAAAGTCCTCATGCTGATTTTTATTATTATCGCGGCAACGGGCTCCGAGCAATACGCAGTGGAAACTGGAAACTTCATATCGGAAACAATAACAAAAAACAAAAAGCTAAACAGTCACACTTAACCCTATACAACCTAGCAAAAGATATTAGCGAAAAAAATGATGTTGCATCTACAAACCAAGAAATTGTAAATAGCCTATACAAAAGAGCAAAAGCTTTTGATCTAGAGTTAAAAGCAAACGCACGCCCTCCCGGAAAAATTGAGGAAATTAATTAAACAACAAATCAAATTAAGCACATCTAAATACATATACAGATTTAGAAACACTATTGCATTTAGTCAAATTTCCTCTTGCGATAATCACCAATTTTAGGAGCATCAGGATTAACCTCAGGGCCAAAGTAACGGAGCAATACGAGAGGTTCGGTATCACTAGTGTTCTCAAAAGTAACACCTGCCTTAGCTCCAGCCTCGGTACAAAAGTACTCATCCTCAGTTAACTCATGGAAACGAATAAGTTTGGGACTATTTAATGGTTGGTCGTTAATTTTCCCTTTTCCCTGAACACAAATTCCACTCCACGCTCCTTTATCTTTGATTGTACATTTAACACCTGGATCAACAGTTAACTCCTTGGCTGTAAAAAGCTGTTCCTTCTTGATGCGACCATAAACAATCCAACGGTCTACATAGCCTTCGCTTCGAGTGTCCGAGACAGGAATAGGCTCAAGATAGTGATTATCTTTAAAATTCTCATCCACATTACCTGCCCAATCTAGTTGATTAACAATAAAATCTAAATCCTTATGCTTTCCTTTTGGCATATCCTTAACAAGCAGGCTCCATGGAACTTCCCTCCCCTCAACAAGATTCTGATACATTCCAAAAACATCGCTTCCCCATTGAGGCTCATATGTACATAAACTTCCTGGAGCGTGCAAAACACACGGAGGGATAAGCCACCCCGTTCCAGGCTTTAATCTATAAGCCTTCGACAGATCTAAAATCCCATTGTCTCCCTTGTTCCAGTCCTCAAGACATTTCCGTAATTGAGCTTTTGTAGTTCCAGGCTCAAGCCCCATAAAGGTATACGGGAAATTGTTTCCAACATTATTATGTTGAGGCGGGAAATAGTAACTCTCAGGCTTACCTTCCTGACCGACTAGCTTAGCCTGCTTAGCATTTTGGTGCATGTGATGAGGTATCGGCCCCATATTATCAAAAAATTTAGAGTAAACAGGCCACTTGCCATACTTCTTCCAAATTCGCTTGCCGATAATATCTCCACCGCATTCGGATATTGCGTCACGAAGTGTAAAACGATTGCGGCCATGCACCACATAACTTAACCCCTCATCAGGAACTCGACCTTCGTTTGCAGCCTCGGTTGTAGAACCGAACCAACGTTCATCAATTCCTCCTCTATTAAGTCCGTATGCATATGTGTCATTGGGATGCAGTTTCAAACGAAGGCCGGGCTGTAAAAATGAACGAGGCACCCATGCTGGAGCAAGTCGTAACAATCCACCGGTTGCCTCAAGCGCAACCTCCACATGCTTACGTATATTTTTCTTAACGGTCTTGAGTTGTTTAACAGATGCAATACTCATGTCTCTTTATTTATAATTAATTTGCGATACGGAAATACGATAGGCAATTTAGCGCAACTGCACAACATCCTCTATACGAATCTGAACAAAGGCGATTACTGACAAGCTTCACACTCTTCACCATTGCGCATCGCCTCAATAGAGCAAGCCATTCGCTCCTCAGGTGTATAATCTTTTTTAGAAACCTCAACACCCTGCTTCTTTACAGCGACCGTAGCCTTTTCAATATTAGAAGCACCCAAAGTCCTAAGATAATATGTAGTTTTCAACCCTTTTCGCCATGCCGCACGATACATATGTGAGAGTTGCTTCATATCCGGCTTAGCTAAAAACAAATTGACGGACTGAGATTGATCAATCCACTTTTGTCTTCTAGCTGCGGCATCAATCATAATTATAGGGTCAACATCGAAAGCAGTCTCAAATAACTTCTTAGTCGACTCTGGCACTTTATCAATATCATGCATGTCTCCATCATGATACTTCAATTCGTTCATCATATCTTCATCCCAAAGCCCCTCGCTCTTAAGACTATTAACTAAATTACGATTAAGAATGATAAAATCACCCGACAAATTGCTCTTTACATATAAATTTTTATACAACGGCTCAATACATGGTGACGTTCCCATAATGTTAGCAATAGTTGCCGTTGGAGCAATAGCCAGAACATTACTATTACGCATTCCTTGAGCTGCTATTTTTTTACGAATTGGACCCCAGTCCATCCTTCCCCCTCTAGGAACTTCCACTTCCTGACCTCTTTCCTCCTGAAGAAGATCTATAGTATCCTGCGGAAGCAACCCCCTATCCCATTTAGAACCCTCGAAAGATTCATACCTACCCTTCTCTTGAGCCAAATCACTTGAAGCCTCATAGGCATAGAAAGCAATTGCTTCCATGAACTCATCATTGAACTCAACCGCCTCCTGTGAATTGAATGGCAAGTTCTTTTTATAAAGAGCATTTTGCAATCCCATCACGCCCATACCAATCGGGCGATGCCGTTGATTCGAAGTTCGAGCAGCCTCTGTTGGATAAAAATTTATATCAATTACATTATCCAAGGCTCGAACGGCAATTCTAACTGTTTCCCTCAACTTAGGAAGATCAAGCTGGCCGTCTTCCGTTAAGTGATTATCCAAAACAACTGAGCCAAGATTACAAACAGCAGTCTCATCCTTCCCGGTATTCAGTGTAATTTCCGTGCAAAGATTAGAGCTATGGACTACGCCTGCGTGATCCTGAGGGCTCCGCACATTACATGCGTCTTTAAAAGTGATCCAAGGATGCCCTGTTTCAAAAATTAATTGAAGCATGCGCTTCCATAGATCAATAGCCGGAATTTGCTCTCCAAACACTTCCCCAGCTTCCGCTTTAGCTTCATATTGCAAATAGAGTTCTTCAAATTCCTTTCCATAAGTTTCATGAAGATCAGGTGTTTCGTTAGCACGAAACAGAGTCCACTTCTCTCTGGCCTCCATTCGCTTCATGAATAAATCTGGAATCCAGTTTGCCGTATTCATATCATGAGTACGGCGTCTATCGTCACCTGTGTTTTTTCGTAATTCTAAAAACTCACTAATATCGTTGTGCCATGTCTCCAAATAAGCACAGCCACTCCCTCTACGTTTCCCTCCCTGATTGACTGCCACCAATAAATCATTATGTAACTTAAGAAACGGAACTACACCCTGACTCTTACCGTTTGTCCCATTTATATGCCCCCCCATTCCACGAACTGATGTCCAGCTACCTCCAAGCCCACCAGCCCATTTAGAAAGATAAGCATTTTCGCTAATACCTCTCTCCATAATGCTTTCAATCGAATCATCAACCCAATAAAGATAACACGAAGACAATTGCGAATGTTTAGTACCAGAATTAAACAAAGTAGGAGTTGAAGAACAAAACCGACGACTCTTATAAAGGTTGTATAAAGAAACCACCAATTCCTCTTTCTTATCAACCTCGTTTAAGAAAAGTCCCATTGAGACCCTAAGCCAAAATATCTGTGGCGTTTCAATGCGTCGCTCTAACCCATTAATATTTGTACGATCCACAATTAAATATCGATCATAAAGAGTTTGAATTCCAAGGTAATCAAAATATAAATCAGCGGAGGGATCCAATGCTTCGCTTAGTTGCTCAACATCGTACTGAAGTAAGTCTTTGCTTAAGCGATTAATCTCAACTCCACGCTGCAAATATTCAGGTAAATACTTGGAATGAGCATCTTTTAGTGCTCCTACCCCATCGCGAATAATATCCCAATCTAATACTTCCTCATATATATAAGTACAAATCATCCTGCCAGCGAACTTGGCAAAGTCAGCATCACGCTCCATCAACGCTTTTGCATTTAATAAAATCGTAGTCTTCAACTCATCTCTTGTCATCTCACTGTAGAGAGACCTTCTTAACTCAGACTCAATCTGCTCAAAATCTAAGCACAAATCCAAATCGATACTGGAATAATTAATCCGAGCTCGCAAATCCTCACCCTTCCAAAAAACCGAGCTGCCATCAGGTTGTTTAACCAACAGAAGTTCTTCTTGGCTTTCACCTGTTGTCACTAATTGATCATTATCAACTACCAGATCGTCAGCACGCTGAATAGACCTTTGAGAACGATATAAAATATAGGCCTCAGCAACTTTGTAGTGGCCCGCTCTCATTAACTCTTCCTGAACTACATCTTGAACCTCTTCAATATGAATAAACGCTTGCCCCCCATTTTTAATTCGTTCAGTCACTGCCTCAGCAACTGAAACTGCCGGAGCGCTATCCTTATTTTGAGAAAGAAACGCCTTGCGAATGGCGACATCAATTTTATTTTGATTCCAACTAACTACCTGATTGTTCCTACGAATCAATCGCACACTAATTTTTTCCCCCGACTGAGATATATTTCGAGCTGTATCGAAAACCAAACTCCGTGCGACATCATGAGCATTATTTTCAATCAACACTCGTTCAATACCTCGATGAAATTCATTTTCTGAAAGTTTTTCGGAATCAGATTTTCCGGTAATATTATCCTGAAAACGCTCCCCTACAGCGCACGCTACTTTTGCGACAAAATCCTTGTTTTCGCGATTAAAAACATCCTCCTCCCCCTTCGACAAAAGGAGATTAGCAAGCGCATTTCCAACAGTGTTAGCAATATCAGACAGCTCAACCATTTGTTCACCATTATCAGACTGAAGACGAACACTAGTTATTGCCATATCCTTATCACCCAAAGACTCCTCCCATTTGAATCTTTTCAACGGGTCTTGATCGGACGACAGCCGCTTAATTGCCTCATCCTCTTCTAAAGTTATTTTATTAAATGGCATATTCGAATTTAAGGTTTTTTAATCTATAATCACAATTCATCATCGCTCACCATTTCAAGTGAAGAAGCTTTTTGGTACTCTGTAACACGGCCCTCAAAAAAGTTTTGTTCCTTTTGAATATCCATCATCTCAGCCAGCCAAGGGAATGGATTTTGAACCCCAAGACTAATAGGATCTAACCCCACATTCTCAAGCCGACGATCAGCAATATAATCAATATAGGTCGAAAACTCATCCGAACTTAGTCCTACAGCATTTACAGGAAGGCAATCATCAATGAAATCCTTTTCAAGCTGAACAGCCTCTTTCATCAAATCTGTTAATTCCTGTTTAAAAGAACCCGTCCAAACATCAGGGTTTTCCTTAACCAAGTCTACAAGCAGATTTCTAAAAACTTCTATATGATTTGATTCATCACGAAGGGTGTAACGAAACATTTGCCCTATACCTGGAAATTTGTTTTGCCGATACAGCGATAAGATCATTCCGAACAACCCATAAAACTGTGTCCCCTCCATACACTGCCCAAAAACAAATATGTTTTTAGCTAACGCCTGCTTTTCTTCAGTTTTAGACAAGTCCATGTCACGGCGAAGACCTTGTGATACTCGACTTACAAATTCATTTTTTCGCACTATGGTTGGAACATCTTCGAACATAGCCTCACATTCATGAGGGTTAATCCCGAGCGAACTAATCATATATAATAATGAATCGGCATGAATATTCTCCTCATGTGCATGACGCCCTAAGACTAGTTTAAGCTCTGGCGCTGTAACCAATTCACGAACCACATGTTGAACATTATCACCAACAATACCCTCAGCAGCGCTAAAATAACCGATACCCATTCGAATAATCCACCGTTCAACATCGCTAAGATCACTGCCTTTCCACTGTTCAATATCCTTAGCCATAGTAATATCCTCTGGCTCCCAGTGATTGGCCTTCATATCTCGGTAAATATCGTAGGCCCACTGATATTTTAATGGCAACAAATTGAAGGTCATAGTTTGACGGCCATTGATAATTCTTTTAGCAGCATACGCCTCTTCGGCCTTGGACTGATCCAATACAAATTTTTTAGTGCCTATCTCAAATAACTTGTCCATTTTCGACTGCTCTTCGCTCTCTAAAATCGTTCATTTCACACTTTTCTATAGGATAAGACAAAAAAACACCTAAAGTAGCATTATTGTGAATAAATCAAAAAAAACACTACATTTTGTGGTTGATCCTAAAAGGAACACAATTTGTAGCACTTGG
>NYWG01000149.1 GCA_002684915.1 Verrucomicrobiales bacterium | reverse complement strand
GAAAAAGTCGCTAAATATAAATATGACCTTGGAGTTAATATAATGGCATTGCCACAAGTTGTTTTACCGACTTATGAGTTGGAAATTCCCTCTAATGGGAAGAAATTGAAATATCGACCTTTTGTAGTAAAAGAGGAAAAGGTACTATTAATAGCTTTAGAAACACAGGATGCAAAAGAAATTGAACAAGCTGTCAAGTCTCTTTTAAAGGGTTGTATTCAATCACGAGTGAAACTAGAAGATTTGGCAATATTTGATTTGGAGTATATCTTTCTCCAAATTCGTGCTGTATCTGTTGGTGAAATTGTAGAAATGAATGTAACTTGCAAAGATGATGAAAAAACGCAAGTTAAGTATCGAATGAATCTTACTGAAGTTAAGGTCAATAAACCAAAAGGGCATGATTCTAAAATCATGCTAAATGATGAACTTGGTGTCATTATGAAATATCCTGCTTGGGGTGAATTTATCAGTGGATCTATTATGGGTCAAAATCCATCTGCAGATAATGTTGTTGAGATCATTGCTAGTTGTATCGATCAGATTTTTGATGGTGAGGATGTATATGATAGTTCTACTACCACTAAAAAGGAATTTGTTCAATTCTTAGAAAATCTGACAAATGATCAATTTGCTAATATTCAGAAATTCTTTGAGTCTACTCCTAGATTAGAACATAAATTTACGGTGAAAAACCCTGAAACAGGAGTTGATTCGGAATTCATAGTTACTGGATTAACGAATTTTTTCGGATAGCCCTCTTTCACAATACGCTAGAGGGGTACTACAAAACTAATTTTGCTTTGATGCAGCACCATAAATACTCTTTGACTGAAATTGAAAATATGATGCCGTGGGAGAGACAAGTATATACTAGTCTTTTGTTGCAACATCTAGATAATGTTAAAAAAGCACAAGAAGCTAAGCAAAAATAATGGCACACGGATTTCTATCATATCAAGATAACAGAGGAAAATCAGGGATTGAAAAAGCTCTAGAGGATTTTCTTGAGAAGAAATTTGGTGAATTAAAAGATCATGTAACAAAAGAGCGTAAAGCAGATGATCTAAAGAAAGACGTAAAAGAAGAAGCACAAAAAGCACTTACTGGAAGTGACCCTTTACTTTTAAAAGGTGGTAATCAAAAACAGTTAGCAGCTGCACCACTACAAAAAATGATTAGTGGAACTGCATTACAAAAATCATTACCTGCAGGACCATCAGCAATAGATGCAGATATTGTTGGCGGTGGATTAGCTACAAGTGGATTTAATGGAAAACCACTAAGATCAGAAGGATTTGTTTCTGATAGAATTGTAGACATTGGTGCGACAGATCTTGGTGTTGAGAGAGATATTGGCGGTGACGACATGTTCGTCAAACGCATAGAACCTTCAGGTGGCGGGATTGGTGACGATGGTAGTATAGCAATAGTACAGGCAATTAGTAGACTTGAAAATACCACTATGGGTATAGGTGCTGCTATTCAGGCACAAACACAAGTTCAACAACAAATTGCTCAAACACAGCAACAAGGAGCAGAAAAATTAGGAAGAAAATCATTAGCAGCTGCAGAAGAAGCTTCTCTAGAACAAGGAGGAGACTTCTCTAGTAACGCTGCTTATATGGCTCTTGCATCTCAAGGTATGGGTATGATGACTCGTGGTGGTGGAAGAGGTGGTGGTCCTATTGGTGGTCTTGGTGGTAAGGCAGCAGCTTCAGCACTAGGAAGATCCGTGATGAGAAGAGGTGGTGCTAGATCTGGAAAAAGACTTGGTATTGCCTTGGGTGGTAAGATGGGTAAAGGTCTTGGAAAGGGTTTAGGAAAGAAATTAGGTGGAAAAGCAATTGGTAAGCTTGCTGGTGGAGCACTTGCAAAGAGTTTAGGAAAGAAAATTCCACTGGTAGGACTAGGATTAGGTGCTGTTTTTGCTGCTCAGAGAGCGTTACAGGGAGATTTCCTCGGTGCTGGTTTGGAATTAGCTTCTGGTGCTGCATCTACTGTTCCTGGTGCTGGTACTGCTGCTTCTGTTGGTATTGATGCCGCTTTAATGGCAAAAGATATGACAGCTATGGCAGATGGTGGTATTACTGATGGACCTGTTAATGCTTTAATTGGAGAAAGAGGTAAAGAAGGTGTTTTTCCGCTTGAAGGTATTCAGGGTAAGAAAACCTTTATTCAATTTGGTGAAGGAATTATGGAAGCACAGAAAAGAAATAAAAGAGAATTTGCTAAACTACAAGCAGATGGACTTTCGGAATACTATGATAAGAGAGATGGATGGGGAACAATTATAGATGCAATAAAGAAAATTTTGCCTTGGGTAGGCAGAGGTAATGGTAATGGTAACGGTAATGGATCTGGCGGTGGCGGTGGTGATGCAAAAGTTGGAAACGATCTTTTTTCTACTATTTCTGGAGGAGAAGGTGGAATTAACTCTTATAATACTGGAGTTGCTGGATCTCAAGCGGGATACACACCACCAAAACCAATTTCTCAGATGACTGTTGGTCAGATTATGGATGATCAAGCAAAGGGATCGTTATTTGCTGTTGGTAAGTATCAAATTATCCCAGGCACAATGAAAAGTTTTGTGAGTGGTGCTGGTATTAGTAGAGATGATGTTTTCAACGAAGAAACTCAGGATAAATTTAAACAATATGTGATCGATCAAAAAAGACCAGATGTTGGAAAATTCTTAACTGGGGCAGAAGGTGCAACTTTGGAAACAGCACAACTGGAATTAGCAGCAGAATTTGCTTCAGTTGGTGTTCCATTTGATATGAAAGCGGGTAGTTATGCTCCTGGAATACCTGCAAGAGACATTGTAAGAGGTGAAAGTTTGTATGTTGATTATGGTGGTGCTGGCAACTTTGCTTCAATTGGTCCAGATGTTATTGCTGAAGCATTAGAAAAAGAGAAGGCGTTAAATAATCAACCAGAACCTCCAGAACAAGAAGAAATTCCAGAACCAGAAGAACAAGATCTAAGCAAATCAGGATCTAGAGGAATCCTAAGAAACTTTGGTGCAGGAACTGGAGAGAGAATACACTTTATGCATGACGGTACACTACATAATGCATTCAAACTTAATGGTGGTGGGTTTGATTTATACAAAGGATCTATGAGAGTAGAGACAAAAGATGGTCAAAATGAAGATGTACTTGATTCATTCTTAGAACATGTAACGAAAGGGGAAGAGGACTTACAAAGTTCTATACAATCAGATACAAATACTGGTGCTGATCAATTAAACAATCTTTCTACAGAAACAATAGCTTCTGCTGAAACAGGAGGAACTACAATCATCAATAACTACAACACAACAACTGGTGGTAATTCCTCAGGAGGAGATGATGTTTTATTAGGATCTAACTTTGATGGTGTTGGTCCTAATCCAATGTTTGCTACTATGGCATTCAGAGCAGCTTAAATTATGGAAAAATTTTCTACGCCAACTGACTTTTTACTTAAAAGTTTTAAAATTTTTAAAAGTGGAACTAATACAGACATTGAGATTAAAAAATTAGTTGCAAATTTTGAATATATTGAGTCTATTGTAAGTCCATTTGTAGTAGCTGCAGCTACTATAGTTGATAGTGCTGGTTTGATTGGAGCTCTCCCTATCAAAGGTGGAGAAAGGGTAGTTATTGATGTACAGACAAATATGAGTGAAAGTCCGATTAGATATGAAATGGTTATATGGAAGGTTGCTAATCGTTATGCTCGACAAAACAAACAAACTTATTCTCTTGGTTTAATATCTCCTGAAGCATTACAAAATGAAGTTACAAGAGTTAATGAGCCATTAGAAGGTAATCCTGAGGGAATTATCAAAAAAGTGATAATAGATGAAAACTATATTGGCAGTAAAAAAGATTTCGCATCTGAACCCTCTTTACTTGAAACCAAAATTATTCCTACTAAACAGAGACCATTTGATCTTATTACACAACTAGCAGTTAAGAGTATTTCTCCAAAAGCTAAGTTTGGAAGTAATAATACATCAAATAAAAATAAATCAGATCAGCAAATTAAAGGTAGTGGTGGATTTTTCTTCTGGGAGACACGTAGAGGATATAATTTCTTTGCGGTTGATTCTTTATGTGCTGATGAAAAAAATCCTCTAAAATCTGATAGATTAAATGTAGAAGCATGGGGAGCTGAACCAGATGAACCTTATACTGAGAGATTGGGAAATATTGGAGATGGTGCGGATGAGAGATTTACAATTAAAAAATCTGTTTTTGAGTCTGAGGTTGATACTCTTGCATCTTTAAGAGTAGGAAAATATTCTTCTTTATTAGTATTCTTTAATCATAGCACTGGTGCATATGAAGAGTATGTCTATAAAATTAAAGATAGCTATGATAATATGGCACATCTAGGAGGACAAGAATCTCTTTCTCTAATTCCTGTACAGGAAATGGAACTATCCGATCATCCTAGTAGAATGATGTCAATATTCATGGATCATGAAACATGGCATAACGAACCAGGTGTTGCTTCTCCAGAACAAAAAGACGGTGCTGAGAAACCTACTAAATTTGCTGATTGGCAAAAATACTATATGGCACAATCCATATCAAGGTATAAATTGCTTGCAAATCAGAAGCTGAGTGTCGTAATACCTGGGAATGCTGAAATATGTGCAGGAGACAGAATTAATGTTAGACTAGTAAGCAAGCTACCAAATGAGGAAGGAAAGGGCGAACCTTACGACCTAGAAAGTAGTGGACAATACTTGATTCAGGAAGTAACACACTCGTATGATCCCCTTAGTGGATCAAACGGTGTATTTTATACTACGTTACGCTTGATGAGAGATTCTTATGGACAAAAGAATAAAGTGTCCAAACATAACCAATAAATAACCCTAGACAAATACTTACTTATGGAAAGCATAGAAAAGCATATCGAGAAGGATAAAGAGATCCTACAGGATCCTACAACTAATCCTCAGATGCGTCGTCATGTTGAAATTGAACTACATGAGTTAGAAGATTATGTAGAACATCATAAGAAAGAGATTCAAGAAGGAGATCATCATGATCCTAATGCTATTGAACTCTTTTGTGATCAGCATCCAGATGAACCTGAGTGTTTAATTTACGAAGATTGATATGGATGAGTCGTTATCACGTTTAGTACCTGTACATCAAATTGGATCTGATGGATTTTCTTGGTGGGTAGGACAAGTTGAAGGAACCGCCAGTGAAGAAGAAAATAATAAGGGCGGGTACCGTTATAAGGTAAGAATCGTTGGTGATCACACCTCTAACAAAGAGGTTTTGCCAACGAAAAAATTGCCTTGGTGTAGCGTGATAATGCCTGTAACGGCACCTTTTATGCCTGGAAATATTGGTGGTGGAATGCCACAATTAATTACAGGTTGTTGGGTAACTGGATATTACTTAGATAATGATAAGCAGAAACCTATTATTATAGGTTCTATCGGTCAGGTGCCAGGTGCAACAGCAGTGATCAATAATATTGATCCTAATGATACTGAAGCTTTTAAAACAGGTGTTAGGAGTGGTGATAAAGCTCCTAACCCTGCTACAGATGGTTTAGAAGGTAAAGATGGCACTGCTAAAACTGGTGGTGGATTATCTGATGGAACACAAAGAGGAGATGGTGAAGAAAGAGCACCCCTAGGAACTAAAAAAATAGAATCTATTAAAGATGAACAATGGTGTCAGGTAGTTGCTGAAAAATGCAAAGATGTAGATCTTAAAACACAGATGACCAGTATTGTTGGTACTCTTTTAGAAGAGATTCAAAACAATAATGGTAAAATTGGTACTTATTATATTAGTAAAGTAACTGGTGGTATCAATAATGGAGTTCAAGTAGCAAGAGGATATGTAAACAAAGCTATTCGTGTAGTAAGAGAGTTTCTTGCACGAGTAAAAGGTTGGATCACGACTAAAATTAAAGATGCAGTTGATGCTTTAGTAAAAGCAGTTCTAAGACCAGATGAAACTGGAAATGCACTAACACCCATTACAGAGTGGTTTAATAACATCCTTAAAGACCTAGGATGTAAAATGGCAGATCTTGGAGAAAGATTGATTGAATGGTTAACTAACCTATTAATGAATCTAATCAATCAAGTATATCGTGCTGCTGTCTGTCAAATTGATCAAATCGTTAATGGAATTATTTCTAAAATTCAACAATTGATGAATAGTTTGCTTGATAGTGTTTTAGGACCTTTGCAGGATATTTTAGGAGCTATTGCAGCACCATTTGATATGATTGGTGATGCAATCAATTATGTGTTAAAACTTCTTGGTATTTCTTGTTCTGGACCTGATCAAACTTGTGCAAAGTACAAGAAAGTATGTACAGACGGTGGAAAACAAAAGGATGACGATGATAAAGATTTCTTAGATGGATTGTTAGAGAGCATTGATAATTTATTTGGTGATACTCCTGCTGACTATACCCAGTATGTTTGTGAAGAAGCTTATACTGGAAGACCTTTAACTGCAACTACAATTGGATTTATTGGAGGAGTTCCAGGAAAACCAAATAACTCTAATAAAGTACCTAAAATTGCATATAGCATAAATGATAAAACAGTTACTGAAGGGGATGTTGCTGTTCTCACAGTAACAAGAAGTGGATTTACTGATGTTGCATCATCTTTATCTTTTAAAACTCTTAATAATCAAGGTACGGCAACTCCTGGATCTGATTATCTAGAACAATCTGGTATTTTAGGATTTGCACCAGGTGAAACTGAAAAAACTATAGAAGTTCAAACTTTAGTAGATAATGTAAAAGATTCTAATGAAACATTCTTTGTTAGATTAAAGAAAAATTCTCCAGAAGATGGTGTAATAACAAGATTTAAAAAGAATATTTCTAGATGTACAATTGTTGAAGCAGATCTAACAGAACCATCTGATCCATATAGACCTACTCCTCAAGATCCTTTTGAACCTATTCCTGAACCTCCTACAGAGGATATTCCAGATGATCCAAGTGTACCAGATGATCCAAGTGTACCAGGTGATGACGATGATGATACACCAACTCCAATTCCAACATATGATGTTACTGCAAATAGAAGTACATGTCCTGAAGGTGAGTTCATCATTTATACGATTACTACAACCAATCTAGCTAATGGAACTATCTTACACTATAATTTAACTGGAGATGGTATTACTATTTCTGATATTGTAGGTGGAACCCTTAGTGGTAATTTTGTTATTAGTAATAATACATCCAGAATTACTGTTGGTATTGAAGAAGATAATCAGATTGAAGATGTGGAGACACTTACTTTCAGTATTACTGGAAAAGGAGCATCTGTTGATGTATTGATTACAGTAGATGATGACCAGAGTATTGATGATATAGACGAAGCTGAAGGTGATTCTCCAGAGACAGTATTTGAAGAATTTGAACCACCAGAAGCAGGACCACCTATTACTGATGATAATGGTGGTGTTATTACAGTTCCTATTGTTAAACCTGGTGATCCTTGGGATGAACCACCAATTGTTATTGTTGATGGAGAGGGAACTGGAGCTACTGCAACAGCCTTATTAGACAATGGTGGATTTGTTACAGAAATCAGAGTTCAGTCTTCTGGATATGGTTATAAATTAAATCGTGCATCTGATAACGATGTTAGATGTATCATTGACGCATTTACTATTTTAAGACCAGGAATTGGATATGAAACTGTTCCTGATATGTACGTTAATGGTAAGTTGGGTATTGCAGAAGCTGTTATAAATGATGATGGTTTTGTTATTGGTGCTCGTATTTTAGATAGAGAGATTACCTTTGAAAAATTCCCTGCAGTTGATATCGTAGGAGGTGGTGGTTATGGTGCTAAATTACTACCATCCTTAGCATGTCTAGATACAGAAGCACTATCTGCCATTGGTTCTACCAAGATTGGTACTGGTAAATATATTGATTGCCCATAATGTCACATCCTGTAGGTGCAAAAGAATATCCTAATAATATCTTCAAGCAG
>NYWG01000148.1 GCA_002684915.1 Verrucomicrobiales bacterium | reverse complement strand
TTGATGCATCTTCTTTTTTTGCTGGTGCATTAGTTGGTTGTTTACCACCTATGATTGATGCTACAGCATCTACTAAGCTTTGAGATAATCCAAATCTCTTAGCATCTGAATTTTCATTCAAGTTTTCATCAGACATTTGTTCTACTCCTTCTCTGATACCTAATTGTTTTGCAATAGCTAAAGTCTTCTTACCATAGCCAGCATAGTTGTCTCTAATTCTTCCGTTAATCCATCTTGTAAAAATAGGACGTGCATCTTGTTTCGGATTATTATCAGATGCATCATCTAACATATCATACAATTCATCATCACCAAATGGTATTATGTCTTTAGCTGGATAACCCTCTTTACCAACTATAAACTTTTTAGTTAAAGCTTTCTTAAACTTTGCAATCTGTTTTGCATCTGGATAATGCCACACACCTTCTTGAATATGTAAATCAAATTGTACTTCTTCACCAATAATATCTGGTATCATTCGAACAGCAGTACCCAAACCAGGGCCAGCATTCTTTTTAAGTTTCTTTTCAGCCGCTTTTACATCTCTTTTAGCGACATAAACTTTACCATCTTTCCAATGATGATCGATACCTTTCTTATTCAATAACTTTGATACTTTAGCTTCATAACCTTCAGATACTTCTTCACCCATATCTTTTTTCATAACTAAATCGTGCAACTTAGTTGCTTTAGCTTTATCTAGTTTCATTCCTTTCATTATGCGATTAATACCATCACCTCTGTTTTTAGCAGGATCCATTAGCTTTTTAGCCTTTTGAATATCAACATCTTTTTTAGTCATATGAGGTGGGCGAAATGCAGATTCATCTAAATCATCAAAGTGTTCATCAAGAGTATCTTCTGAGATACCTTCTTTTTCGTGTTTGTGATGATCTTTACCACATTCAACACAAGGAACTTTTCCACATTGACAATCACATTCGACACCCGGTGCTAAATCTTCATTTGTTATTGTTGTTTCCTGAACTTCAGCAGACAACACTTTTCGTATTATACTCTCTAAACTCATTTCTTTTCTCCCTGTTGCCTAGACTTAATAAATTCTTTGAAACTCTTTTTAACTTTACCACCGAAGTCATCATCAACATTATAAGCCTCATCTGCTTGTTGCTTATGAGCATTTACCATACAAGCTTTTAATTCTTTTTGTGACATTGTTTTAATTTTCTTAGGCTTTTCTGCTGTTTGTCCTGGTGTATCACCTCTGTAAGTAGCATTAATCTCATCAGTACCAATCTCTAATGGTCCTCTTACTTTTTCTGCTAAGTCTTTATCGTGGATATTCCATGTGGCACCCGATTTAGTGATAAAAGAATTAACTCTTGCAAAACCCCATTGTTCTGGTGTACATTTAGGACTATCATATTCGTGTGAATTAATACCCCTTTGATAAACTTCTTTGATGATTTCGATATCAATACCAGAAACTTCTGCTTTTCTCATTAAGTTTGATTCTAATTTTGGATAATATTTTTTAACCAATTTATCTCTCAGTTCTTGATCTTTTCTTTCTATAGAACCTCGTTTATTATGATTACTTGCTATCTTAGCCATCAATTTCTTTTCAGCAGGAGTACCATACATATTCACAAGTTTAACACCATTGTCTGTATGATTATTTGCATTCTCATTATCTTGAAAATCTTTCTTAGAAAATTTCTCTTCTACTGATTCTGGCTTAGTTTTCTTATTAATGTTTTTAGTATCTTGTACTCTAGCCGCATCTCTTTGTGCATCATACTTAGCTTTATTCATTGCTTTTTCTTGAGAAATGTTGTTATTTACTTTAGATAAATTAGAAGCTTCTAATAAAGTTGGTGCAACTTGTCTCATCAAATTCTCTTTAACGTCAACTGGATTCATACCTAAAGTTTTTCTTACACCATTAAGATGTTGTATTATTTCTCTTTGCTTTCCAGAACCCGGCATAGCTTTCATAGCCATTTCAGTCAATCGATACAATTCAGTTTTATCTTCTCCAAGTTCTACTTCTTCTTTGTACATATTCAATTCGTAAGGCTTTGAACCACCTTTATTATATACTTGAATTTGTAGCATACCTTTATTTGTCTTTAATGAATATCTGTTTGTCTTACCAGTACCCGGCTTTCTTGGTCCAGTTGCAACTTTATTATCAATATCATTCTTATCAACTGTAATACCCCATTTCTGTTTCGCATATGCATAGGCGTGTTGCATAGCACCACTAAAATCTTTATGAAACAAATCATACTTTTCTTCTAGTGGATTAAATTCAGCATTCTGTGGACCTTTTCTAGCTTTTGCTATCTTATCCATTGTAGCTTTTCTAACTTTAGGTAAAAGTTTTCTAGCTAATTTTGGTATCATAGCTTTCTTTCTTTGAACTTTCCTATCTATGTTCATTTTATCAGCAGGAGTTAAGTTCTTATAATTTGCACCCTTCTTACCAGCAATTTTCTTTCTTAGAAGTTTTATAGCGGCCTTTGATGCTAACTTCATCATCTTCTTAGCACCCTTCATTTTCTTTGAAGCAATCTTTCTCATACGTGCTAATTTAGGTGCTAATCTTTTCATTACTCGGGCTTTAGCTATTCTCTGTCTAATATCTAAAACTTCATTCACTTCATATAATTCACCGAGTTCTGCAAATAGAGCCTCTTCCTCTTCAGTAAGTTTTAACTCTTGAATTATCTCTTCTAGAATTAAATCATCTTGTTCTGTCCAGTCTTCCATGTCAGCCTCTTTTAAATTCTTTTTAACTGTGTTGAAAATTTTTGTTTTATCTGCATCTGATAGTTTAGATGCTAAACCACTTTTAAAAGTTTTTTCGTCACCATCTTTAGCGACTTGTCTTAACTTTGAGCCAGACATTCCAGCAACACCCTCAGCATCTGGATCTCTATCACCAGATGAAACAGTTGCTATCTTGTCAAAGTTATAATCTTTTCCGTTGTATTTTTTTAGAACCCTATTAAACTCGTTTATACGATCAGATCCAACAACCATGGTGATTTCAGAGAAACCTTCTTTTTCGATTTCTGGTAATATTTGGAAGATTTGTTTTGATTGAGATCGGTGGACGATGCCGAAGGCCTTCGTTGCAAAGCGATATTTGTCGTTGTAGGTGAGAGGGTCCTTCTTGGGGTTCTGAGTGTGGGAGAGATAGATCCTGGGAGTTGCATTTTGTTTTCTCGCTACTTCTTTTATTTTGTTAGCTAACTTCTCATGCCCTATCGTGGGTGGATTCATTCTGCCAAATGTAAATACTAATTTCTTCATTGCGTGTTTTCCTTAGACTTAACGCCGTTAATCTTAGTATTATTTATAATATAGAAAATCTCTTCATGTCAAGTTAAAATTTCTGGTATGATATCAGTTATCTTTTCTTTACGAATAAAATCAAGTCGTTCACTTAATTTGAAAAATCGTTTACGAGCATTAGTATTTTGAGGCTTATTTAATTCTTGAATAACTTGATTAAACATTGGTTTTAGATTAATTTTATGTTTAATCATCATATCAAGAAAGAAATTATTTAGATGTTTAAGTGCTTGTTTTCTACGACTATCTGTTAGTATCGATACGTGATAAAGACTAGGACTAAATAAATGATTTAAATGAAAATTCTGATAGGGAGGGGATCTTTCTCCATGAATTATACCTATATCAATAAATCTTTGTAATATTTCAGGAAGACGAAATACATTCATTGCACTTACTGTAATCTCTAATCCAAGATCAATGTTTTTTAGTTTAGATACTTCGATTAAATTATCTTCTACACGTTTCCAGTTTGTACCACTTCTTACAATCTCTGCTCTTTTATCTATTTCATCAATACTTGCCGCAATAACAATATTATGAAAATCTTTCCAATAATCAATGATATGTTTATTCTTTGATTTAAGTGTAGACATATTGGTATTATAAAAGATTTTAACATCAAATTTTTTCATTCTATGTAATTTTTCTATAATATACCAATGTTCGTCCATTAATAATGGTTCACCACCAGCAAAATATATTTTTTCTACATAGTCAATATGTTCATCAATAAAGTCAAATGTTTTCTTATTATCTACTAGATCAATCTTTACAACTTTATCTTTATTATCTTTAGCCATTAAATGAGATGTTTTTTTGAACTTTTCAAATTCTTTATCAAATTTCTCAATATACTTTTTGTTAAGTCCTAAGGGACCCAAGAAATCCATATTTCCAAGCTTACGTGCATCTTCTTTCCACAATGAACTATAAATTGGACCACAGGATCTACATTTCATATTACACAAGTTACTGAATCTAAAATCCCAATATCGCAATTTAAATTCTGTACACGTCCCATCTTCAAGAGTTATTTCTGGTATTTTTTTTAACATTTTTGGAAAAGTGTGATTATTATATTGTCTAGTTGAAATAACCCCTCCTCTTTCGTCATCAAAACATCTATTACATATACTAGGCTCTTCACCTTTCATAAACTGTTTTCTTAAAGATTTCATCTTATTGTTATTCCATATATCTTCAAGACTTTCTTTTGAAACATTACCTACAACAGGATTAGGTGGTAATGTAGTGTGTCTATGTTGAGATGTCATACAACACGGTAAAACTTTCTTGTCGGGTTCTATATTTAAGTGTATCCATGGTATAACACACATCTTATCCATTAGAGAATCTCTTCATATCAAGTAGAAAATTATCTAAGTCAGAAAGTTCTAACATATTTGGCCCATCACACGGTGCATTATCTGGGTCCGAATGGATTTCTGCAAAGACAACCCTCGCTCGGCCTGCTAGGCCGCATCTCATCATAAGGTTAACATAATCTCTATTTCCACCAGTACTAGTACCATCACTACCCGGCATTTGAACACTATGAGTAGCATCAATACAAACTGGATAATTAAATTGTGACATTATTGGTATTGAACGAAAATCTACGACTAGATTATTATATCCGAATGTTGTACCTCTTTCAGTTAATATCAGTTTATAACAACCGAAATGTTCCATCTTCTTAACTACATTACCCATTTCGTGTGGTGATAAAAACTGGCCCTTCTTAATATTAACTGGTAAATCTGATTCAGCACAAGCTTTAAGTAAATCAGTTTGACGGCATAAGAAAGCGGGTATCTGTAGCATATCAACAACTTTAGATACTCTTCTAACTTGAGATGATTCGTGTACATCAGTTATTACTTCACAACCAAACTCTTCTTTAATTCTTGCCAGTCCAGCAAGTCCAGAAGCAAAGTCATATCCTTTACCACGAAAGCCATCTACACTTGATCGATTAGCTTTATCAAAAGAACATTTAAATATAAAATTAACGCCTAAATCACTAGTTCTTTTCACTAGTTTTTCGGCAATGGGAGCTATAATATCCCAACCTTCCCATACACAAGGACCAGCTATTAAATTAGTTGGATAATGTTCCCAATGTAATTTATCGTAAAAGGCCGACATTCTCTCTCACTATATCATTATGATTAAATTCTGCCCAGTATAATTCAAAAGCTACACCTGATTGTATACATTCGAATTGATGATATAGTCCTGGTTTTACTTTTGTATAATCACCAGCTTTAAGTGTTGTTTCATCAACTAGATCATAATCATTCTGCCATACTCTAACTATCATAGAACCAGATTCAACAAAGAAACCATTCCATTTAAATTCGTGAAGATGCTTACTGCAAACCCCACCCTTCTTCATTTCTATTCTGTGAAATTCTAATGCAGAGTTGGCCTCTACTAACTCAGTTGTTCCCCATATTTTTCCAGCTTTCATAATATTCTTTCCTCTTCATTTCAATACAAACATAACCTTGTTTATCTTTAATAAATGTGGTTCTTCCTGAACCAGCCATCATACATCGAGGACGCCAACTAAAAACATCAACATCTTTCGATATCATACCTTCACTCGTAGCCGTTACTAATACTAGTATCCATACACTTACTTCTGCCACCCTTTAAAAACCTTGTCTGAGAAATTAGCCCTACTAAACTCCATTCTATCTATTAACTTTACGGCATTCTTACCGACTTTATCAATAGCAACATATCCTTCTGGACTAGTGACTTCAAAGCCATCAGCAGTTGATAAAAAAGTTTTTAGTTTTGCAGTTTTGTTCATTTGACTAATTAAGATTTGCTTTACATCTACAAATGCATTCATAAGATGGAGAATGTTTTCTAAATTTCTTTTATTCGTATTAGAAAAATATTTCATCACTTCTTTCTTACGATCACTTACACCAGCTTTTCCTTTAGCTGATTTTCTTTTATCACTTTCAATTTTATAATAATCGTGAAAATAAGTTATCATCTCTGATACAACTTTACTTACATTGACAACTCTTTTACCAGCACGTACTTTCTTATTAAGAAAAGTTTTCATTCTTGTAAGTAATTCTTCATTATTAGAAATACCATTTAAACTATTAGCATCAAGTTTCTGAAAGATTTTACCAGCATCAGATAACAATTTTGTAACTTTAGCCGTTTCTTTTTCTGTCATTGTTGCAGTACCAGATGCATCATCATATTCAGCATCAACACTCCAAATTCTAGGATTTGGTTTTAAAGTCTTAGCAATGTTTTTACCAAACTCAGCAGACATTTTTTCAAAACTACTACCCTTATAGCGAGTATGCCAAACAATACCAATTTCTGCTTTATTAAGTTCATTTGCTAATGGACCATATGGAACTGCATACACAATTGTATTAGGGTGAAAAGTTATATACTTTTGTCCATCTATGTACTGTGCTTTTAAATCTTTTTTAGAGAATAGAAAATCTCCTTGAATAACACCCTTGATACCCAAACTTGGTAATATTTCTAATGCTTTAATTAATTTTTTACTTAAATCGCCAGACGTATCTGCCGAAACTTCTTCTGGTGTTTTATATACTTTAGGGTTCGCATTAAAGATACCCTTCTTAGCAACAAAGAATTGTCCATCAGATGGATCAATTCCAGCAAAAATGGCTGGAGCGCCATCCCATTTAACTGATACGTTTATACTTGATTTAGATGTACCTGCTAACATATCTCTAACAGAACGTAGAAAATTCATAGACTCTCTAGCACCATCTACACCGCCATTTAATATATTATCTTCAATGTGTTCCATATGGGTGTTCTTGGCTTCACCTAAGAATGTACTAAACTTCTTCATAATTTAATCCTCTATAGTTTATGTACTATTTATACGTGGGTTAATATATCTTTCGGCTTCACGGACAGTTTCATCATATGTCTTCCGTGTCAAAAAAGCACATCTTCTCCATACACCACTTCTGTTATCTAATATATCCGCGTGAAACATTGGTGGTTTAGCTGGAACAATTTCAGAACCCAATTGTTTGGATAATTGATATGTTGCTGAGAATACTTTATATTTTTTCATTATAATTCCTATAAAAAGGGGAAATAGAGAAATTTAATTCTCTATCCCCCATAACCCGACGGTGTAAATGTGAGAGAGAGGTGTCGGGTTTACCTAACTCTATTTTAAATAAAGTGGACCAGTCCAACGTATGGCGTAATCACCATCTAGAACATTCCCTCGAGCGGCGTTAGTAGCAGGTTTATTATATCCTGCGGC
>NYWG01000147.1 GCA_002684915.1 Verrucomicrobiales bacterium | reverse complement strand
CGACAATCATCCACACGTTCACATCAGAATCCGTTGATACAGCCTCATCTGCAGATCCCTCCATCTTATCGTTCAACTCCATCGACGCCGGAAGAACAGCAAGATGCACCGAAGACGAACCTTCCTCTTTACTGACTCTTAACAGACGACGACGTCTAGCACCATCAAGAGTATATTCGTAGTTGATCACAACGTCAAACGTCTCTCCAGCCAAAGGAGCCGCGTTAAATGAAAATTCATCTGTCGGCTTACTGTTCACACATGCAGACTGACTATATTCCGTAGAGTCAAGATCACAGAAATTATTTCCATCAACAGTCGCACTTACGATATCAGTATCAAGGTTGTGAGCACTGTCGTCCAACGAGAACGAAAGCACGTCATTTGATTCGATGGACAATAGATCATTACCCGTAATCGTATTGTTGTTTTTCTTCACAACAATTGTCGAAGCCACGTGAGCCGCTTCGTTCTCATCAAGAACAGGACATCCAGTGATCTGAGTCGTGATAGATACTTCTGAAGCGTACTCATTCGATGCACTGTCAGTGTAGTGAAGGTTGAAATCAAGAGACTTCTGTAACGAATCATTCGCCACACCATCTCCATTATTATCATTTGCACACTGAAGAGTATTCGCATGACACGTACCCTCCACAACAATAAGATCTCCCTGAACAGAAGCATCACCATAACTTCCATCATCTCCAGATGCCAAACCAGACGGCGCATACGAAGCTAGACTATGATCAACTCGAGATCCCGAACCAACCTGTCTATCAGCACTCAATTTCATAACAACCTTGTACCCACTGTCTGCACCAGATCCACTATCACAAGAAACCCACTCAAGCTCATCAATCGCGACGAAGAAATCAACACCGTCAATATTATTCACAGCAATCGTAGCATTAGCACTTCCAGCTTTGTATAGCGCAACACTCACAGATCTCGACTCACAGTATTTAATATCATTACCATTACGCGTATCATGGTAAGATCGCACAATACTAAATTCACGTTCGAACTGGGTCGCACTGTCTGAATCCTGGTTTCCATTGCAATTGTACACGTTATCAAGGAAAGTATCAATATCTTGCTGAGCTGTAAGCACAGTTGTGTCGCACAAACCACCAGATATGTCGTTACTCGGACCGCAAGATCCACCAATCTTAGTCTCCATAGAGACTCCAGCTCCATTAGGGTTTCCACTCAACGATAACTGAGCTCTCTCCGCAATACCAAACGTCATACTAAAACCATAGTCAAGGTGAATATCACTCGTAACAACACCACTATCTGCGATATTTCCATAGCGAACACATTTTGTTCTGAATGTATAAGACTGCTGACTATTCTCAAGCTTGAAAGATGCATATCCGGTACACGCTGATGTTGTTTCAATGTTAAGAAGCGCATGTTTCGCACTATCGGCTCCATCATAAGCCTGGTTTGGAATTGTAATAGAACCTTGCGCAGAAACACCACTCACAGGGACGAAATTAAATATCTGCGTTGCACAACCATTAGGACAATACTGACCTACTTTAAACTGCTGAGAATTAAACTTATTCCTAACACCAGTTTTAAGAGACGTCAATTCATTAAATCCAGCACTTTCTGACATATTATCTCCTCCCACAACAATATTATAAGCTTGCGTCGCACAGTTCATCTGTAATTTGTAGGTTCGTGCTGCACCGCCTCTCCTAACTGTAAAATCAATTGTTTCATCAGTAAAAGCATTTTCTCCAGTTTGCTGACCCTGGTCACTACAATCATGAGCAGCGTGAATCTTAAAATATTTGTCCACTGACTGTCCGTCTTTTAGGGACAAAGTTATCGATGTCTTGTCTTCCTGGCAAGCATTTATGCCAGTGCAAGAATATACGAGATCATTAGGGAAGTCTATAGTATAATCGTATTCGGTGTTAGCATCAGCATATGTCAGTTCAGGATCGTACGTAAATTTAACACCGAGATATGTACCAGTAGGATCGGCTGGTGTGGGAAATCCAAGACCATTGGATGGCATGACCACTTGTGTAGCTGGATGCGTATCACAAACTCCATTCTCATCACAAGGATCACTTGAATCAATGTTCACATTAGAACTTCCGTCAGATCCCAAATATGTTATTGAAACTTCTCCCTTGTACGCATTATTATCTGGAGTGACAGTTAAAACTCCAGTCCTTTCAGAACTAGATGCAGTTTCTGATCCACAAGATCCTTCCTGACCAAATGTATACTCAACTTCATACTCAACAGTCTGCGAATGAGCACTATCATTTAAATCACCCAGGTCATCTAGATTTTCATTCTTGTAATTTACATCGCAGGTATCCGCACGAAGACAGTCCACCCAGTCACTGTAACTGCCAGCGCTTCCAGTATTATCACCATTTTTCAGTCTAATTCGCTTAGACGCTTTAGCAACGTCATGAATATTTTTATCAAACGTAAATCTAAGGGGAACTCCACTGTTTTTACTTAAATCGTACAGTTCCTTTTCTCCAATATCTTCCACTACAACATCATCCACAACAGGCTTGAACGTAATTCCCAGCTCAGGGTTAGCTAAGGCTACATGCACTTTTTGACTCACCTCTAAAGGTACCTTGCTATCGTTGTCACAAATCGTAGGATGTTCATATCTGTAAGTTACAGACTTTACAGATGCATCAGACTTATCTTTATCACAATTGTAAGAGTGGTCAGTCTGTTTATTGCAGTTCGCCACACAATCAAATGACTGTGATTTCGTGTACACAACATTATCAATCGTAACACTGACGTCTTCACTTTTAGCCGCAAACAAACCAGTTGCAGCGTCAGTTTGTTCAACGAGCTCGCCACCATCAGTGGGGTACAGCTGTGTCCATGCATTTAAGCTGTGCTGAGTCGCGGAAGAACTAAAACTAGCAGTAGATAACTTATGCGTTTCATCCATATCATTCGCGACCATTGTTACGTTTGCAGTAATAGATATGGATTGGTCTTCACACCTAACAACAGGCGGTGTTGAACCTCCAGGACCAAGGAAAGTACTAGCAGTTTCATCTTCAACCTTTTCGATATCTTGATAATTGAGCGTGAATACTGGCTGAGAACCTGCAGCGCCACTACACTGTTTGTTGTCTAACTCTGTCTGCAAATCTGCCTTTGCATCAGATCCAGCATCAACATCAATATCACACGTCAGAGTGACATCACCAATAGGCGGATTTCCATTGTACAAAACGTCTAAATCTTCAACATTATCACTGGTCGCATCAATATCTAACACCCAATTGCTCGTATCAAACCTGAACTTTGCACCCTCGTATGCCTGTTTCGACAAAAATGATGGTGTTATATTATCATCGTAAAACGCATCACCAGGTGCTGCAAATTGACAAGCTGCAAGCTTTTCGTTAAATTTAGCTTCTAAATCGGCAATACTTGCAAAGTCTTTCAAGAGCAACGTTTCTGTGCTACATCCAGTACCACTAATATCTGTATATCCTGCTTTATCTACAGTTGGCTTAGTGAACGCAACAGAGTAGTCAAGTGCATTTCCTACACCAGCTGAAGAAGCTGTTCCGGGTAACTGCCAAATATCACCAGCAGATTTACTTGAAGCAATCATACCTAAATCAGCCTTTTTTGAAAGAGCTGAAAGACCATCAAAAAGTCCTGTCGAATCAGCACACCAATCAGTTTCTCCACTTGTGCTCAGCTTAGTACCATCTTCGCTATTCAATATAAACTCAATATGTCCTGTGCAATAACCTCCTGCACAAGATGAATCTACCGCGAGATAATCTTTGTGCGCGTTATTCACACCAATATTAAATAAAAGTGCATTATTTTCGTACGTATGGCGAATCCTGCGATTTACCACTGCTGCAGAGTGTGAAGATGTTTCCTCCAAATCTTGAGCGTGAATATTAGCCGCACCCCACTCCTCAAATTCAGTTAAAGGTTTTAACGAGGCAGAGAGACTAAATTTTCCTGCTGGTGTAGTTCCATCTACAAAATGTACATAAGGAGTTGTGTCGCTAGGATCACTAGGATCAGAAGGTGGAACATCCAAATCTTGATTCTCATAGACGACTTTCATATCCGCACTAAGAGTTGTATCATCCGAACCACCTGCATGGCAATCAAGTACGTTTGCACTGTTTTTACGAATATCAGCACCATTATCCTGAACAACAACCCAGTTTCGAGTACTCAAATCAATTGTTTTCTCGTATTTGTGAACCAACTGTAAGTAATCATCTTGGACATTTGAACCACCAAAATTATTTACTACTTGACTAGTTTCAGCACCTATCATTGTACACACCATCTTAACTTTCATATCACCCAAGTGATTACTATCAGTCACAAATTCAATGGTATTAGTAGATACAAGATCAGCACCAGTAGAAGCCGGGACTTCGATCATAGAAACCGTCTTGGGTCCAGTGGTTAAATCTTCAACTTGACCACCATTGACTTGAATTTTATGAGACGCTGCGTTAATGTTAGACCCATCCTCTGAAAAAATACATTCAGCATTCATGCCATTTCTGTATTCGCCACTGGTTCCACCTTTTCCTTTTAATGTGAGAGTAAATTTGGAATCAGTATCATGCTTAACAACAGAACCACTTTGAAGAAATGTATTTTGAATCTGATCGTCAACATCTAAGGGGATTTCTGTATCACCAACCTGAACTGGACTACTCGCACTTGCGAGTCCAAAACCTAAAGTTGCAAGAGCAACAACCTTCGACAAGTAGGTCATATTTCTAAGCAGAAGATAAATCATTAATAGTGCACTGAATTTGTTTTGTATAAAAGATGATTTTTTTATATTAAATGAAGTACCGCAGAATAGACAGGTTTCATGATCACCACCACTATTTCTACTCCTACTGGTGCTTTGTTTGGTGCGGAATGGGAACCATCGTCACCATAGCACTCGTAGGAATTCTACTCACATCATTATTTGGTCATCAGTGCTCGATTGACGGAGACTGCGGATCCGACTACTGCAAAACGGGAAGCTGCGTATCAGGACGATGTGTCTACGATAAAAAAGAAAATTGCTGCGTATCCCACGCGGACTGCGATGCCATCGAATGCCATACAGGATTATGTGATATTAAAACACACAAGTGCGTACTAGAGCAACTACCAGATTTAAGTCACTGTGACGATAATAATAAATGCACAGTGCAGGAAAAATGCCAATCAGGCGAATGTGTCGGACACTACGCCTGCCAAGATACACAGTGCACAGTCGCAATGTGCCATCCAGAACAAGGATGTCTACACCAAAAAGTTGCCAACGGACATCCATGCGATGACGGATCTCCCTGCACAGTCGGAGATATGTGTTACAACGGAGTATGCGCGTCAGGTATTCCAAAAGATTGCTCACACATCGATGGAGACTGCACAATCGGAACATGCTCAGACACGACAGGTGAGTGTCTAGGTGCACCCAGACGAGAAGGCGAAATATGCAACGACGGACTTCAATGCACAGAGAACGATCATTGCGAAGCAGCCAAATGTACCGGGACACGAAGAACATGCGAAGACTCGAATCCATGTGTAGTAAATTTATGCGTCGAAGGAGTCGGCTGCATGCAACATACGATTGTAAACACATCAAATACATCCGCATGCTATGGTCAATGCTCGGACGACAGTAATTGTCCGGAATCATATATATGTCATCTTGGAACATGTATGAATTTAGTGTACGATAATCCCATGTTCATCCGTTTTATTGATTATGAAATAGATAAATGCGATTCAAATACGTCGTACCGTCTTGTTCAACATTACGTGCTGGATGTCATGGGCAGACAAGTCAACCAAGACACACGATATAAGGTCGCGTTTGATCCGATAGATTTTATATCTGAGACCACGCAGCCGCTCGGATTTCCAAAATTTCTCTACGACGATAATATACAAAGAAGTCTGAACGGAGAATTCTCCAGAACATCATTTACAGTTGGTACAGAATGTCAAGAACTCACAGAAGATAATTGCAATCTTATGTTTGCAAACAGAGACTACGAATTTTCAGTAATGATGCACGACTGCATATACCCATTCGTAAAAGAAGACTGTATCCAAACAGGAGAACGCATTGGTGCAAGCATCCATCTCAGTATTGTGGATTGTCCCCTTACATCGTATAGTAACTACGTCATTGGGTTGGTGGGATCATTGCTGGTCACCACACCGACCAACGAGCCGAAAACAGAGTTCAATGTGGAAGATGAGGTACGACTGCATCTAAACGGGGGTGTGACTCCATGGATACAAGATATTGTCGTCTGCGTGCCTCAGAAAGGTAACCATATGATCGACTGCGTACTAAATGGAAATACGACTTGCCCGCACAGAGGATGTCGCGGGTGGACCAACAGTCCACTCAAATACCAAGCACAGCTCATGACGAACGGAGTCCTCACAGCCATTGCAAGACCAAATAATATTCATACTGTCTCCATGTGCAGAGATGATCGTTTATATGATGAAAATGAGAAGTGTCTGCATGACTGCGAGTGGGCGAACGATGGATTTGAAATGAACTTAGAAGGATTTGAACAGTTTAAAGGAGATTACATCGTCTTCGATGTGGAGTTTCAAAATAATCTATGTAGCGGAAGACGACTAACAGAGTCTGATACACGATCTATAAGTTATGTACAGATTAAATAAAATGGAATCACTGCACGTCGCTGCACTTCTTATTATATTAATATGCGTCTGTGCAGGGTATTTGTTTGGCTCTATCATGGGATCACTCGTTCTTGAGCAAAAACTTAGATTTATGATTCATGAGAACACGATGCGGGGAGATACCACACGACTAAATTTTGGTATGCCTTCTTAAAAAAACCTAAGCACTGGCATTTTTATATTTTCTTTTATAGATTTGATTTTATAAGTGAATTGGTTCTCTTCTATTTTGTAAATGTAAAAGTTACATTGTTTTTGCAAAAAATCATCCATTTTTTTTCCAGCTTCAAAGTTTAAAAAAAGAGTGGCACAGTCATCAGAAAAAAACATCAACGCCGAAGATGCATCATCCAAACACTTATTAAACTTCTTCTCTAATTCATTATCACGATTTAATTTTTCATTTAGTAGTTGAAAATCACAAATGTTGAAGGTATACATTTGATTACCCTCACCACCTATAAATAGTCATGCGGGATATAAGCACTAATACGAGCTACATGAAACATGGAGTTCTGTCTCATGATTTACGAGCTGCACAAGCAAAGAAAAAAAATATCGTCCAAAACCCTCGAAGAAAAAATGAAACATGCGGACGCAAACAGAAAAGATTGGAAGGAATGGGAAAAATATGTACCAAGACAAGGCGTATTACCGCCACTAAGATTTCCAATTGGACAAAAAAAATAATGTACTGATATATTTGTATTCATACTGATTGCATGTTCTGTTGACATCCGGCAACATTTCATAACTTCTGCTTTTATGCCTTCATAATCATGCTTTATGAACAAGCCTTGTTCCATCACATTGTTCCACAAGGATAGGAAGAGTGTACTCATAATCTGCTGGAAATGAATTAGTGATAATCATTAACATACGAAAAGCAACCGCAACGTTCTCAGAATTTTTTTCCCTCACAGCACTTTTCAGAAAGTTAATCTATAACATCCTCATATGGAAGATTTGACTTTAGAACGGAGCCCATACACATAGAAGAGGTGATAAAAGCATTGTCTTTATCGTCCTTTAGCTCATCGCAACGCCTTTTCTTTAGTTGGGAAGACATCTTGTGTTTATGCAAACTTGCATTCTAAATATCCCGCTATTTTCGCATAGAATTTCTGCCGCGTTCTAGGCTTTTTATTTCTGTTTCTAAACGTTGTATCTCTGCATCTAAACGTAGTATATCCATATTTAAAAGTCGTATTTGACTTAATTTTTCACGCATAGAATTTTTTAGAGATTCACCTTCATCCTCTTTAATTCTTGGATGGTTGACTATACTTGTTGGTTCATCGTCATTGCTATGTACTAGGTCCATATGTATCATACGTAAACGGTTTACTTCATTTCGTAACTTGTTTCTTAGCTTTCTTTTTCTTCGTATTTCGAGTTGTAAATCGATTAGACGTCGTTGCTTTTCTCTCATCTCTTTACGCTTGTCATCGTCTTTATCATCGCCTTTATCATCTCTACTTATCCACCCTCCGAAAACTGACATTTAGCATTACTGCTTATAAATATATAGTATCCCGCATCTTGTGTTTATGCAAACTTGCATTCTAAATATCCCGTTATTTTCCCATAGAATTTCAGCCGCGTTCT
>NYWG01000146.1 GCA_002684915.1 Verrucomicrobiales bacterium | reverse complement strand
TGGGTTCAAACCCTGCCTTGACACAGTTGTTAACTTCCTTACCACCTTTCTTCTTGGTGCCTTGCTTCTTATATCCTTTCCAGCAAGAGGTGTTGCCGTTGTCATCAACACCGTCCATCTTAACTTTCTCAATGATGATTACTTCACCATCAACTTCAATCTCTTCACGCTCAAGAACGATTTCTTCTGCAACCGACTTCTCTTTCTTATCAATCTTCTTTTTCTTCTTGGTGATGTCATCTACTTCAGCACCATGTGACTGAGGATCCATACCCTCAAATGCTTCAGGAGTATACTCAGGGATATGACTGCCCTGGAAACAATCACCGTCCATCCAATTCGTATACATCTCCATCAAAGATGCAGAATATGCATCATTATGTGCAACTTTGTTAACAGGTCTCTGCTTATCCATGTTTAAAATTGAAGATCTTCTTATGGTTTATTTATAGTGCGAATATCCTTTACCCACTCCCGAAACATTCTCCCATCTTCAGTCACCACAATGGCATAGTTGACACCAGTGCGATGAACTGTTCCTTTATCTCCGGTTCTAGCAGACATAACAATATCACCCTCAGAAATTACATCATTCTGACGATGTGCCTGACGGAGTGCTTGTTCTCTAAGTTGCTTGAAATTTTTCATTTAAAATTAGCGGGCAAATTTGCCTGTATCTCTTGCATAAGAGCACGGCAATCATTATCATTCAGTGCTCTGGGTATACCAGAACGAAAAGTTTTAAAGTCACCAGCAAATGCTGCGCGTCTCATTTTTGTTCCTGAAATAGCGAAGGTATCGCCATCAGCATCTCTACTTCCAGAAGATTGAATATCAATTTTTCTGAATGAGAAATCCTTTCCGTTATATTTATGAAGGAACTGCATGGCGCTCACTCTATCAGAACCCACAAGGAATACTACCTCATTATACCCTGCCAGCATAAGATCTTGCAAGATAGCGACAGGTTGTTTGGGTCCAGAATGAATCTTTCCTCTATGTTCTGGAAACATTTTTTCCATATAGAAAAGTTTTCTGTCTGGTGGTAATGGATTGCTACCTTTCTTGTCTACAGTTTGTGAAATATAAATGCGATAGTCATGAGAACCTGCTGCTCTTTTTACACCAGCAAAGTTTTCTTTATGACCTGTAGTAGGTGGTTGAAACCTACCAAAAGTAAAGTAGCAAGTATTACAATTTAACGCCATTGCTTCTGTAGAGTGAAGTTATTGTAAGCAAACTCCATACGGTTGACGAACTTAATCATATCACCGTCTTTATGCAAGACATATCCTTCGGGAGTTGTAACCTTATATCCCTGGTCAGTTTGAACAAATGTTCTAAACTCTTCCAGGTGGTCAAGCTTATCTATAACCATTTGCTTCACTGCTTGCAATTCTTTGTATAGAGCAAGCATTGATTTAAACTTGTATACATTATCTACAACATAGTTCTGACTGTTATATACAAGATTTCTTTTTGCTGTTAGGTTTGCAACTGTCTTAATTTTTGCAAGTTCTTTCTCCATCTTATCGCCATAAAAATTAAGCATGTCATACATTGCTTCGTCTACGTTATTAATAGTACGAGCATTTTTGATCTCATTATTAAAGAACTGTTTCAGGAAACTAGAAATATGGAACTTAGCATCACCTGTCTTACCACCAACAGCAACCAATTCATCTAAGAAAGGACCACAAACCTGACACATACGTTCAATCTTATGAATATATGAATCAAACTTTGACATCTCTCCACGAGAAAATCCAACCTTATGCATAGGTGTGTCGTTCTTTACTACTAGAACATCATCATTCCCATCAATATTAGCACCAGCAGCTGCTTGCATATCAGGAACATAGTTTCCGGTATAGTGTGTATGAAAAACTACACCAATCTTTGCTCGTTTAGCTGCTTTTCCAATAGGATGATCTGTTGGGATAGCATATGTAATAGTGTTGGGTCTAAATGTATAAAGTTTTTCTCCGTTTATAGTTTCTACTTTTAAATCTTTTTCTGTGTATAGTAAATCTCCCTGAACTACCCCTTCAATATTAAGTCCGGAAAAATAATCAAGAGATGTTTTAAGTTTTACAGCAAGATCTCCCTTATAAAATGCATCAACATCTTCATGTGTGTAACACATCTTTGGTTCTGTCTTTGCAAATACAGATTTAGTTCCAACAAAGAACATATCATTCATAGGGTTTGTCCCACAAATAAGAGAAGGAGCACCATCCCATTTAGTTTGCATGAAACCACTACTCTCCTGGTGACCCAACATTTTCTTGAGTTCCTTTAGGAATGACACTGCAGCTTTACAACCCTCAACTCCATAGTTGAGCATCTCATCTTCTAAGTGTTCTAAGTGTTTGAGCTGAGTTACGTTTGCCATTACTTTTTAAAGTAGTCCCCATTGGTTCTGCTTGGGTAAATTCCACCTTGAGTGTTTCTAATATTGAAACTAAAATCATACTCAGTGGTTTCAAAATTCATATTGATTCTTTTTGCCGTACCACCTGCACCGCCATACTGAAGGTTTACTGTATTTCCCTTTAGATTTGCAGCACGGTTCATATATTGCTCATTAACCTCATAGAAATGAAGTGTGCCACCATCATAGTGAGTCATCCAGTACCCGTGTCCAACTCCGCTCTTGATCAATCTTACCAGAGCTGCCTTCTTAGAACCAGAGAGTGTGACAGTTCGTAAATGGTTTGACACTACTGCTGAGGTGTTTTCTTTTTTATATTTTTCAAAAATATTTAAAAAATCATTATGATCAATATCAAACATATCAAGATACTCTCTACCAAAATCTTTAAGAGTATGCGTTTTCATGTCGGACTCAGGAAAAATTTCTTTCTTAACACCAACATTAAAGAAGGAAAGTGTATTGCCAAATTTCACAGACAAATAAATCTTGTTTCTATTCTTTAAAGTAAGTGTAATATCAGAAATTTTAGCTCCGATGTTTAAATTAAAAGCACCACCATTTGAAATATATGGACCTTGACCATCTCGTTTCAAAGGTCTTCCAGTATCCTTTGTTCCATCATGTTTGATATCAATAATTGGAGATTTATATTCGTTCTCAATCTTTTTAACTATGAGGTCAACATGATCTTTATACTTGGTGACGGGTTCTCCATTCTGTCTCTGCATAAAAGCATCAAACAAATCCTCTTCATACTGAAGTCCAAGATTTTTACTTTCACTATTAGATCCCTGCCCATCAAACTCTGCCGTCTTCTCAAAGTCCGATAGGTCTAAGTATGCATCCCAATTTGGATTTGAATCATGGTTGCATGTGAATTCTATATTATTCTTACCCCTGAAACCAGCCATACACATAGAATTAAAATGATGCTTTGCTGTTTCAATCATTTTTGCATCACCTTTCATGTTAGAAAAATCATAGTATTTTCTAACTAGTTTCTTTTTATTTTTTCCTCCAGCAGGAACCGATTGAATTATCTCAAAACCACCAACTTCAACTATACCATCTTGAGTAACAAATCTATTCACTCTTCCATTTAAGTTAAGAGCTTTATCAAAGAGGGTATTTGTCCTACTTAGATATGCTCCACCTACTGCTTTCCTAGCAAAATCTCCTGGCTTCATATAAAAAACCTCCCGTCTAACTATTTAGAAGGGAGGTTCTTGAGATAATCTTTTTCACTTTGGTAAGGGTGCGTTTGTCCTGACCATATTTTATATCCTTCTTGGAGTTCTGGTAAGAGCCACTGGTCCACACGAACACATTGATCCCAGTTGACGGGGTGAGCACAACTCACCACTACAACAGTAAAGAATGCTCGTAGGTGGATCCAGAAGGTAAGCATTATTACTCAGTAAAATGTTTATCCAGAACTTCAATACGTTCTTCTTCGTGTGCAATGATATCAAGTTGTTCTTGTATTGCACCGAGAACATCAGGGTGTTCACCGATACCTACAGGGTTGTGTAGGTATACTTCCACATTCATTTTTGCTTTCTGAATGTTACCCTCAGCATTGCTACGTAGAGCAGCGAGAGTATTTTCTCTTAGATTACAAGACATTAATACAGTTCCTCTTCTTTTTCAGATTCAATAATTACATCAGATGTTGGATATGAAACGCAGGTAAGTAAAAATCCTGCTGCTAATTGATCATCATCAAGGAAAGATTGCTCACTTTGATCAACTGTCCCTTCTACAATTTTTCCGGCACATGTGGAACATGCTCCAGCACGACAAGAATAGGGCATATCAACACCTGCTTCATCTGCTGCGTCAAGAATATACTGATCATCAGCACAATCAAAAGTAATTTCGCTGCCGTCTGGTTGTTTAATGATTACGTTCATTTGTATAAAATTATTAATCTGAAGTATTATATATTAGCGATCGTTAGCAGCCCTTACCTCGGATCTGTTGATTTCAAAACTTCCACCGGGATAACGCTTCTCCAATTTCTTTACGTTGCGTTCAATTACCTCATCAAAGGATATATCAAGTGCCATTGTTGCTTGAGCCACATACCACATAACATCACCCAACTCAATGATAAGATGCTCACGGTTATCTTCGTTCCACGGTTTTCCTTGGAAGACCATCTTCTTAATAATCTCAAGGAACTCACCACCCTCAGCATTAATTCCAACACCAGCAGTAAGCAGTCTCTCAATATTGGCACCTTGTCTATCCAGATCACCAATACGGTCAGCAAAATCAACAAAGTTTGTAGAGCATTCTGAAGTAACTGCTGCCACAAATTCTTCATAGCGATTAAAATTGATTGTCATAATAATTTAGGAGTAAATATTTTCTTTTAAAAATTCGTAAGAGGTTGGAAGTTTTAGAATGTTTTCTTCCATCAGTTTAGCATACTTTTGATACTCTTGGTATATTTTATCAATATCATGTTCAAAATTATCTTCAGATCCATTTCTCAAATAATCATAAAGATGATCTGCATAAGGAACATGTCCCATACCAGCCATAATATATGCGATACCATGTTTTTCGGGATCCCATCTATGTGCTAAAGAGTGCATTTGATGTACATTTTCATAAAAAGATGTTGATCCATTTTCATATGAGCAATGCATTTTTTTATCACTAAACAATCTAGGATCAGAAAGTTCAAACCAATCTTTAAGTTCGGTTTGGTATTTCCAATAGGGAGTATCAGATCTTTGAGAAAGTTTATAGTGAAGGGAAACAAAATGCATGTACCCAGACACAAGTAACTGACATGTATAGTTGTAAGAGTCTCTATCAAAACCAGTAATATTACACTCGCGTCTATCAAGAGTTTCAACCAGTTGATCAATCATCTCGTGAGTAGAAACAAGTCCTGTGGATTCTAGTGGTTCAATAAAACCAAACGCAAGACCTACGCCAACTACATTTTTAACCCAACCTCTTTTTCTTACGCCATGTCGGATATTGATTTTACGAATTTCAATATCTTCATTACCTACATGCTGTTTAAACTCTTTTTCTGCATCATCATCACTAATAAAATCGCTAGAGTAAACATATCCAGATCCCATACGATTCCATAAAGGAATATTCCATGACCATCCACTGCTTAATGCTGTGCAATTAGTAACGTTACTGATCTCTGTCGTTTTATCTTTATAAGATAGATGAGTTGCAATAGCTCTATTATTATCCAACCATGGTTTGAAAGAAATAAATTCAGATCCCATTTCTTTTTCTAGAAGTAGAGATTTAAATCCCGTACAATCAACATATAGGTCAGCAGAGTACTCAGTTCCAGAATTTCCAACTAAAGAAGTAATGTATCCATCATCATCTTTTTTTACAGTAACAACATCGTCAATGTAATGGTTTGCTTTCTTGCAAAATTTAGTTTTAAGAAATTTCCCAAAGAGACTAGCATCAAAATGATATGCAGTATCATTTTTTAAGCTGAAAGACATATCAAAATTACTTCCATCAGTCATTCTATTGTGCTTTGCTAACCAATACGCATCGTTTAAAAATTCACAAAAAGAATCTGGTCCTAACTTATATTTGGCACGAACAATTGACCACTTACCAAATGATTCTTCTGTGTGAGCTCCAGCAAAAGGATATTCAAACACTTCACCTTTACCATCTCTAAAATTAGTAAATCTAATTGAAGTTTTATAAGTGGCATTACAATGAGGCATCCATTCCTTATCTTCAAGTTCAAGAAGATTTAAATAAGCATTAAACTTAGTAATAGTAGATTCTCCTACTCCAACTGGATTGGAATTCTCTCCTTCAAGCACAGATATTTTAATATCTTTACCAAATTTTTTAGATAAAGCAGCAGCAGTCATCCAACCAGAAGATCCCCCACCAACAACCATAATACTTTTAATCTTCATACATTCCACTCAGCAAATTTAGATAGTCGGTTTTGTGTTTGTGTAAATTGTGAGAACTCTTCACCAGGGTCCTCTTGATTGATGTTGATGTCAGAAGCATCTTCCGCTACATCATACAGCCTCATCTTGGATCTGTCAATTCCCACCATGAATTTTCGTGAGGCAGCGGTTTCGTTGTATCTGTTCTTAAGTTGTTTGACCATGATGCGACCCTGTTGTTCAAGCTCATCAGTACTGATAAGAGCAAACATAAAGTCAGCAGTGGCAGGCAAACCAAAAGACTCAGAAGTATCGGTAAGGTCAGGGTCACTGTTGCCATAACCAGAGCGAGTAGTTTGAGTAGCTGTGACAATAGGTACATTACATTCCACAGCAAGACCCCGAAGCTCCTCAGCAATCGCTTTGACATACGTATAAGAATTGACAAT
>NYWG01000145.1 GCA_002684915.1 Verrucomicrobiales bacterium | reverse complement strand
TATAAAACTTTTTTGGAACTAGACTTATTTTGTGAATTTGTTTTGGTCGTCGAAAATAAACAAGCAATACTGCCATAATAATAATGATTATGAGAAAACATAGAATGTTAACATACATGTCACACTTATTAACATTCAATATTAAAATCTTACCACTTGAATAATGAAGCGCAATCTTCAAAATCAAAAAACACTCTGGGATTCAACGATGGGAGTAGCAGCTACACTCGTTCTCTGGCCGCTCATCGTATCCGTGCCGCTCATGCTGCAACATACGTACGCGAATATTTTTCAATCAGGCTGGTATGCCTATCAGCAAAAACCTAAACCTCTCGGATTGTGCCTAGGACTCTTAGCCGTAGCGGTTGGGCAGACGTTTGTATTGTGCTACCAGTACGTCAGGTGGACGAAATCAAAGTATGCGGGCAAATTGGTGCCCGTGCAGCCGAACGAATATCGCCTTTATGATTACGCGGAAGCGGCCCAAGAGCACCTCTCTCAGCCAGAGGGATTTGCTGTCATCGGCTGCTATCTTACATGTACGTGGATGCTGCATCTCATGCCGTCGTCATACTACAGTTTTGAAGGCGGGGTAGCGTGGTCAAAAGTCGCCGCATGCTTGCTAATTCAGGATTTCTTACAATATGTCATGCACCGCGCCGAGCACAAAGTTTCAAAGTCGCTATACCGGGCCTCGCACGAGCCGCATCACAAGTTTACGAATCCTAGGTTATTCGACGCATTCAACGGGTCCTTGACAGACACCTTATTAATGATTGTCTTACCTCTGTTCGCGACTAAATCAATCGTCCACTGCAACGTGTGGACGTACATGGCTTTCGGCACGCTGTATGCCAACTGGCTGTGTCTAATCCATTCCGAAACCCACCATCCCTGGGACTGTGTTTTTCAAGCGTGCGGTCTTGGAACTGCGGCGGATCATCACGTGCACCACAAGCTTTTCAGCTACAACTACGGGCATTTATTTTCATACTGGGACCGTTTGTGCGGCACGTACCGGCACCCACAAAACGTGCGACAGTTTCGCAAGAATCACAAAGACCCAACGCAGTGGAAGCCGCACAAACAAAAAAAAATATTTTCGTTTAATAAATAAATAATGAACGCTCAAGAATTATTTAACACCTGGTGGAAAATTACTTTACTAATTTTGGGATTGCTCCTAGTCGTCATATTGCCAGGATTTGCCTTTCCGACCTGGTACACGATTGGCAAACCAGAAGATAGTAGCTTTGAAAGGGGTGTGTTTGCGGAAGGATCATATCAGTATACAGGTAATAATAGTGCCACTTATACTTCCGACCTAGGTAGTTGGAATGAAAAGTTTAACATGAGTACACCAGTAACACAGACACATGTTGTTGGCACTTGGGGAAGCACTGCATTGTGGGGCGCCACGACTCCCCCACCGTGCCATCAAATTGGTTTGAGATTCAGATTTGCGGGAGGCACATCTTATACTGATAATACTGGACAACCAAGTAACAGCTATAAAGTCCAATTGACAAAGAGAACTGCTGGCATATATGATATTTTTGTAGAAGATAAACAGCCGGAATATTTCGATGTTATGATTTATAATGCATTAGACCCTGGGAATAATCACATAAGAGACTACAAATTTGATATTACAGTACACGGGTGGAAACGCGACTAGAATTTTACCCTATTATGGCGTTTGCAAGTTTGCTTGTAGTTTCGGCGAAAGCATCATTCTGTGCTGGCGGGGCAGCGACATGCAAAAACTTCAATTTTAATTTCAAACGAGGATGACCGTTAAAACGATCATTTTTCAAGACTCCAAAAAAAATTAGAACAAATATGTCGACGGCCCAAGCAGACTTCAGATGATCCATGTGCAAGACACATGGCACGGCATTTGCAAACGGCTCAAACTCAAATTTACTTTGTGTAAATTTTTTTTTTTGCATGGTAATAATTTCTCGAATGGCATCTAATCTATTTCTAGTTCTGTTTACAAATAAGCGATACCGGTGGCCTTGGTCTGCAGTAGAAGCCAAAACGTCGTTGACTCTATTGTATTTTTGAAGCGCCAAGTTTAAAATTTTTTTAATCGGAGGTCCATATAAATAGGTCCCGCCGTAGTAATACTTATAGACGCCTTTCTTGCACGTAAGCCTTGGGCGCGACTCGTCGAATGCGTGGGTTTCTGACAAATCAAGCGGCGGCGCCGGCGCTCGTGAGCATTGGCTGGCCATTTTTACACGTGTCAGTGTTTTACCCATGAAATAATATGGAGAAAATTGTCAATCAACACTCCCATCTCTTCTTCTACATGAATAATCGTTTGGCTTAAATTTGAAAATGTCGTGCGCTGATTTAGACGCGTTCTGGGCAGTGCAAGAGACTTTTCTGGACACCCCCGCGCCCCCGCACTGTACAGATTACACGGAAAGTCTCTTTGATACGTATTCGCTCGACTTTTACGATGAGAGCGCCGCGGCAAAAGTGGGTCGCGAAGAAAACGCATGCAGAGTTGTTGCGGTAGCCCCGTGTTATAGCTACGAAGAGTATACTGGTTGCGATCTAGACCATTGCAAGTTTTCGCCATGTGGCGACGTATACATTCGTCCATTAAATTTATCGAATTTGGACGAACATGGCAATATTGTCTATGATAACCGGAGACGTTTTTTTGATAAATTACGAAACGAGACGACAATTTATTTTAGAAAGTCTGAAAGAACCAATTTTACGTTTACGACTGTAGCGAGAAATTATACTCAATTCCTGACGTTGTTACGGAAGAACAAATTTTACAGAAAGCCGCAGACAGAATTCCCGGATTGCATCATGTACGAACGCAAAAAATGAATCGCGACGATCCGCGTAAAAAAATTTAAATTAAATTCCTCCAAAAACTAATAACAACAAAGTATTTTAAATTTCAAATGTCGTTAACATTTCAACTAATAGATTTTAGATACGACAACGATGGGGACGTGCGCTTGAGCGGCGCAACGCAAGAAGGCGTTCCAGTTAAAATAACAGTAAAAGACTTTAAGTATTCAGTCTACGTGGTTCCAAAAAATGGATCATTGTGCGAATCCTCCCCAGTTTGGAAGAGGTGTGTCAATTCTGTTGACCAATACCTTGACGCAGAAGACGAGTCGGAAATACTTGTGAAATTGCTTTGGCCGTTGTGCGGATATACGCCAGAAAAAATTCCATGCTTGGAGGTGTCGAGCTGCGATCGATCTACGTGTAAATCGCTAGCTCGAAAGATTAAAAGCAAAATACGAGAAGACGAGCCGCATTTACAAGTTTGTATTCTAGACGAAATCAAACCAGAGCAGCAATTTTATACAAAATTGGACCTGAAGCCATCGGCGTACGTAACTATTTCAAACTTGGACCCAAGCCAACTGAACAATGGGGAATTTAACGTCGCGTGCAAAGATTTGAGCTACACAAACCCGCAGCCGACGCCAGCAAACATTAAGGTTTGCGTCTTTGACTTGGAATGTAACGCAGACGACTACGGCTTTCCGGATCCCAAAAAAGAACACGATTACATCGAGCAAATAGGGTTGGTTATACAAGATGTAAATGGGATTACACCACGGAAACTTTTCATGTTGTCGAGACAAGATCCTTGCGAACCGACAAAGGAGTATTTTTATATCGAAACAACAGCGGGCGAAAACAATCACCCAAAGCAAGAAAGGGTAGAAATGGAATGTTTTGACAATTCGGAAAGAAGGATGATTTTGCGTTTTTTAGAGTTGTTGAAAGAAAATCAAGTAATGCATTTGATTGCCCATAACGGTCTTGGTTTTGATATTCCCTTTCTGTACCACCGCGCTGATCGGAATTATTTATCAAAAAAATTGTTGCACGGTTTGTCTTTGTTTGACGATCGCTGCTGTAAATTCAAAGAGCGCGAAATAGAAAACAATCAATTGGGAAAATATAAAATCGGCGAAGTCAATCCATTTGGAACAGTTGTGCACGATACAATTATATATTTTAGAAAAGCATTTACGATGTCGTCGTACAGCCTTAATGCTTTATCTGATCATTTTTTGGGCGGGCGTCAAAAATTAGACATGCCACCGCGGGAAATGTTTCGACTGTTCCAAGTACAGAGAAAAAAGACGGGTCTTAAGGGCGACGAAACTATCGAGAGTGCGAGTCAAAAGCTGGAAGACGTTGCTAAATACTGCATGATAGATTGCGTTTTGACTTTGGATTTAGTCTCAAAAGTCAAGATGATTCACGCATTGTACGGCTTGAGTTCTGTGACAGTGACAAATTTACAACAGTACATTTTAACGGGAGAACAGAGGAAATCGTACAATATTATTTGTCAAAAAGCTACAAAAATGGGCTATTTCATAAACAAGGATGCTCTTCCGATACCGCCCGAAGGATATCAGGGCGCGACTGTGTTAGAGCCGTCGCTTGGATTCCACGACCAACCGATTTTGGGATTAGATTTTGCAAGCTTATATCCATCCATCATGCAAGCGTATAATCTCTGCTTTTCTACGTGCGAATGGAACAAAGATAAACCTATGATATGTGCCTCGTTGCAAGATTTTGATGAAGATGGATTAGAAAATAGATGGAAATACCAACACGAAGTGATGGAATACGGCGAAAAGTCGATGAAAACCGTTTCCGTGTCATTTGTTGACGAAAAAGTTAGAAAAGGCGTTCTTCCTAGTTTATTGGATGACTTGCTTGGGGCGAGAAAAGCTACAAAAAAAATTGATGAAAGCCGCAGAAACGCCTTTTGAGAAAATGATTTACAATCAGTTGCAGTTAGCGTACAAGGTCAGCTGCAATTCTATTTACGGTTTCTGCGGCGTGACAGGCACGCGAGACCCCGATTGCAAGATGTACCCAGATTGTTGCACAATGTTCAACAAGCCATGCAATTGCTACCGCGGTTACCTTGCTAATTTTTGGATTGCGCAGACGGTGACGTTGCGAGGCCGAAAACTTATTGAAGAGACGTCGCATTATGTGAAGGAATATTCTAAAGAACACAACATGCCAGAGCCAATTATTGTATATGGCGATACAGATTCTTGCTACGTAAATCCCAGGCTTCCGTCGACGTTGGACGGTTTGAATAGGGGACTTAAGTTGGGTGAAGAAATGGCCCAATACGTCACAAAAAAATTCAAAAACCCGATAGAACTTGAATTCGAAAAGATCATGTGGCCATTTTTGCAAATTGCTAAAAAAAGATATATTTACGTTGAATGGGAACCCGGCCCTAACCCTAAACCAAAGCGAGGCGCCAAGGGCGTCGAAAGTCAGCGCCGAGATAATTCGGCCTGGCTTCGAGACGTTTACGGTCAAATATCAAAAGTCATTTTGCCAATACTTCATCCACCCATGGCTCTGTCTCAAGGAATCAACAAGCAAGAAATCATACAGCAAGTGAAAAATACTCTTGCGAGAAATTTAAAAAATCTTGATATGAATATGGTACCGCAGTCACAATTCATCATATCAAAGCAGTTGAGTGGCAAGGGCTATAAGTCGCCGCAGATTCATTCCGTCCTCGCCAAAAAAATAGAAAAAAGAGTGTTAGAAGGTGACATGACTTGCGACATACCGCTTCCGGGCGACCGAGTGAATTTCGTTGTCGTCAAGAATGGACATGAAAAATTAGTTTTTCGCGGCGAAGATCCGACTTGGCAACTAAATCACGGTCCGCCCCTTGACAAAATTTACTATTTTGAAAAATTAAGAGATGCAATTTGTCGGATGACTGATTGCATGGTTAATTTGGACTTGGAATTTAACGATTGTATGCGAAAACTTCAAGGAAACAGATCAATTATGGAGTATGTTCTTGTAAAGAAGACCGACAAGCCTTCTACGCCGGTGCAAACACAAGTGTTGGTCTGCGGTCCAAAAAAGACAAACTCACATCAACAAACTCTCTTGGGCGGCAAAGCCAAACCCAAGCGAAAACATAAGGGCAAGCAGCAAGCGCGCGCCACCAAAAAACAAACAACATTAGTTCTTAAATAATTAAATATACCTAGCTTTTTCGAGGGGGTCCTTAAATTTAAAATTTGCAGTTTCGGACAAAGTGTCGTCGTCAGACTCGTAGTCTGACTCTGATAGATTGACTTCATCAATTTTTTTTTGCAGACTAGCTCGCGATATAGGTGCAACGTTCTGGCCTACTTGAATTAGCTTATTAGCATCCATTCCAAGACGCATGCTAAGAAACTGAGACGCGCGCTTTGCATCTTTCATAAAATCTTCAACGTGGAAAACTGTAAACATGAAATCCCGCCATTCAGAAAAATCAACTTTCATTCCCTTGCCGCGATTCCTATCGTTGTTTGCGCGTTCGTATTCAGCATCGTACTTGTATTTTTCTTTCGTTATTTTATTTATTTGAGTACTCCATTTTTTGATTGTACGAGCGTCTTCGTGCGACAATTCGGGTTTTCCAGTTACGGCGAAGACGACGTGTTTCTTACCGGGTATAATCGATTTAGATGTCTTAACCCAGTCGCGCAGCACGTTGACAACGTCTTGTGATTTCTGAATAACTTTTAAAGTGACGTGCCCCTTGACGGAAGTCTCGGTCAATATGTTTGCGCACATTTTTCTGACCTCGTCCCCAGCGAGACCCGGATAAGACAAAACTAAAACATTTTTAGGAGGGGAAAGCATATTCCTGTTCAATCGCTTGACCCACGACTGCGAGTTCTCGTCGTCCCACCTCGCGTGTTTTGTATCTTTCATCCTATAAGAATATCCGTCTATATGCTGTTCTGTGACATACGCCAAATCAGTAATAAACCACAAATCTTGTTCCCTTAAATAACTTCCCTCAATGCAATGGCGACCCGTGTTTTTGTTAGGATTCGTGCCCTTGAACCAACCATCGTGCACGTCAATGCGACCGCTTCCAGTATATTCCGAGACGCTTTGAATTCTAATTAATTCGGACATGGCTTCGACGCCGTTGACGGTGTAGGCGTGGCACCCAGCTACCGAACGATGAACCCTAAACAAAGTGCCCTCCGCTCTGCGATCCCCGTCCTTGACAACTAAGCTACTTATTTTCGTAACATCCCCAGATCTCATATTTTTTGTCTTATGTCCCGATATGAGAACTTGCCACTTCCCCTCTAGCTCGGCGTCCACGGCTTCAATAGTTTTATGTATATTTTCTTCCGGCAAAATGGCATCGTCTTCAAAAACAATGACTCGTGACAATCCTAATTTAATAGCTTCTTTTAGACATGCCACGTGACTGTCTGTTGTATATCTTTCCTTCTTTTTATCCACAAACCAGGGTTTTATTATCAAATTTGGTTGTTTTTTCATTTGGTTTGAAAACTGTGCCTGACGATCTTTAGCTTCTGGCAAAGTAATATAGAAGCCATTTGTGTAGTTTCCAGATTTGTTGAATTCGGACATATTATTATTATAAAAAATAAAAAAAACATTATACTCTAGACTATTAAATTCCTCTTTTGTCTGTTTTTGTGCAAAGCAAATCGCGTAAATGTGCACAAATTGTTATATTCGCGACTGTAATAATTTAACTGATTCACGACGTAATTGAACTGCATCATGCAAATGCAATGAAAGATAAAATTTGGTGATAATATCTTTCTTTTTTTTACGATTAAGATCGTCGCGGAATCTAAATAGCTAGTTATTTCAAGCTGCACGAAAGCCGGCAATTTACACAACCTGGTCTTCGCAGATGTCATTTAAGATTTTGTATTTCAACGGGGGGCCGCGCAACGCTACTTGAAGTTTGTTGCAGTAAAAATATAGCAAATCTAAATAAATGATTTCTTGTTTGAACTTGTTGGTTTTGCAATTGCACGTAACTTTTCCAAAAAGGTTTCGAGGACAACAACTATACTCGTTGTATTCGCAAAACGCGTATTTTTGGTGTCTTGTTCCAAAAGTCCGCGTGAGGTTACGTTTTGCGTCTTCAAATTCAGAAACGACCCACAATTGAAAAATTAGGAGGGCCTGGCGCGAGGTCATCATTCATTTGGTCTTGATTATGAAAACCTGGAGAAAATATAACTGAGCTTCCTCCCACGACTAGCCCCACCCCGAATAACTACTAGTTAGCTTAATCGGGGACCGACGATGTAAAAAAAAAAACATGTCCACACTTGAGCACTGGCTAAAGTCTAAAGTCGTTTTTATTTTTTAACAGGTTTAAATTCTCCCGGAACTGTAATGTATCCAAGTGATAAATTCACCACGGAGCCGACGTCGTCCTTGGTCTCCTCGACAGAACTATCAGCTACTGTTCGCATAAATCTTAAATAGAGTTTATCGTCGGGTTTAACGATGGCATTCGTATATATTTTACCTACTCCCGTTTCCATCAACTGGGTAGTTAATGGGGTAGTCTCAGCATCATGATTGATAGAAAAACCCGTAGGATAGTCCTCGTTCTGGAAAGGGGCGTAATTATTGTGTTGTACATCAAATACTAGATCTTTCCCAACAATCTTAAAGTAAACTTTTTTATTATGATTGTCAAAAATGAATCTTTCAGCACCCCAATTGCCCATAAGTCTATATACAATAGGCTTCGGGCCCTTGTAGCTGTTCCAATTTGCGGCGGCTAACGCCGATGCATTAAGATCAAGCGCGCCCGAAAGGCCCGACCCATGCGTCTCCAGGGCCTTCGTGGCGCTAGCTGCTGGGTTGAAGCCTAATGGTAGTGGATTATTGCGTGTACCAGTCTTGCATTGCGACGGGGCGTTTTGATCATGTTGGTCGCCATTACAACTGGATTTATACCAGTACATAAAACTCGTTGATGCGGCTGAAGCGATGTCATCCGCTTTATCTACCGATATCGCAAGTGTAATTTGAAATCTGTCTGCGCTAGGAACACCTACTACTTTGTAACTGCCATTTTGAGCTTCAGTATTTTGATAGACGGTCGCGCCGCCGCTCACGGTTGATACAAAACTAACCACAATTATATCGCCTATAACTAAGCCGTGGTCAACGTTAGTGGTAGAGGCATGAGATATATTTAATACGGTTATAGTATTCGAGTTTCCGCCGGTGCCGCCTTCGCTGCCGGTATACCAGCTACCTAAACGAACCATGTCATTTCCGTCGGCGTCCATTTTCTCAAGTTTTAATTTATAATGTTGAGCTCCCCAATCTCCATCAGGATAACCTGTCTCCGCGTCCCAAGCTGCGGCTGTCCGTATGTTTAAAGCAGCGGGTGGCTCGCCGCTGAAAACGTATTCATCTTCCTCACCACCAATCGTGTACCAGGTCGGAAAGGCAAAGCCGGGTAATACAACGACTAGGAGCACAGCAAATATCAGTAAAGTCATTTTCCACCAGGTGTTCAAATAATTGTTCATCTTGTTGTTTATTATAGCAAATTATTTTTTATTTCTTAACAGGTTTAAATTCTCCCGGAACTGTAATGTATCCAAGTGATAAATTCTCCACCGAGTCGGACGCGGCAGTATCAGCAGTGTATCGCATAAATCTTAAATAGAGTTTATCGTCGGGTTTAACGATGGCATTCGAATATATTTTACCTACTCCCGTTTGCATCAACTGGGTAGTTAATCCTGTAGTCGTTTGATCAAAATTGATAGAAAAACCCGTAGGAAGGTCCTCGTTCTCGAAAGGGGCGTAATTATTGTGTTGTACATCAAATACTAGATCTTTCCCAACAATCTTAAAGTAAACTTTTTTGTGATGAGTGGTAAAAATGCTTGTGTTACCGTAATTACCCATAAGTCTATATACAATAGGCTGCGGGCCCTTGTAAGTGTTAAAGTAGTCCCAAAGCGTTGGGTCGAAGCCTAATGGTAGTGGATTATTGCG
>NYWG01000144.1 GCA_002684915.1 Verrucomicrobiales bacterium | reverse complement strand
CGAGAATGACAATTGATGATGTAAAAAAAGATTTAGTTATTAAATTTAAAGAATCAGGAATTGAATCACCTGAAACTGATGCCGAATGGTTGATTACAAATCTTATAGAATGTAGCCGCTCAGAATTACCACTGCACTTAAACCGAGATCTTGACCAATCTCAAATCAGGATAATTATGGAACAAGCTCGCCGCCGAGCCAATCGAGAACCACTTCAGCATATATTCAGATCAACTAATTTTTACGGAATAGATTTTAAAACATCTAAAGCAGCATTAATACCCAGGCCAGAAACAGAGCAACTAATTGAGCTAGCTGTTAACAAACTTAAAAAACATTCATCTCCTTTAATTTACGATTTTGGTACTGGTAGCGGATGCATAGCAATCGCTCTTGCAAAAGAACTGACAAACGCAAAGATAATTGCATCGGACATCTCTAAAGACGCACTTTGTTTAGCAAAAACGAACGCAGGAATGCTAGGCGTTGCCAACCGCATAGAATTCCGGCAAGCAGATGGTATCGCTCTATCCAATTCTGAAAAAATGCATTTGATAGTCTCTAATCCACCTTATATCCCAACAAAAGAGATTCTAACGCTACAAGCAGAAGTTCGAGATTTTGATCCACACACAGCATTGGATGGTGGAAAAGACGGACTGCATTACTATCGAATGCTAGCGTTAGAAAGCCAAAGATCACTGATCGAAGGTTGCTCCTTATTGGCTGAATTTGGAGATGGTCAGAAAAATTATATTAATAATATTTTCCATAACGCCAACTGGCAGAGCGTTAAATTTGTTTCAGATCTCTCTAAGAAGCCTAGAATCGTGATTGCCAGCGCATCACTTTAACGCAAAACTCTCGACCTCGACCGAATGGACTGCTTAGTAATCAAAGGAGGCAAACCTCTTAAAGGAGAAGTTAAAATTAGTGGGGCAAAGAACGCAGCTCTTCCATTAATGGCTGCAACACTGCTTACTGGTGAAGAGTGCACATTGCGTAATCTCCCAAATCTTAGTGACGTTAGATTCATGTCTAGCATTTTAAAATCACTAGGGGCCACTGTAGAGACAGGCCGTGGAAGCATTAAAGTACGCGCAAAAAAAATCGAAGGCTTTGGTGATTATGACTTAATAAGAAAAATGCGTGGTTCAATATGCATTCTTGGCCCATTGATGGGTCGCCTTAAAGAAGCAAAAATCTCGATGCCGGGAGGCTGCGTAATTGGGGCAAGACCGATCGATTTACACCTTAAAGGAATGCGAGATTTAGGAGCTAAGATAAGTATAAAATCCGGATATGTGCACGCGAAAACAAAGGATTTACGAGGGGCAGAAAGCTTTTTAGGCGGAAGATGTGGTCCCACAGTTCTTGGAACTGCAAACCTAATGATGGCCGCAACCCTAGCAAAAGGGAAAACGGTAATCCATAGCGCTGCTTGCGAGCCCGAAATTGAAGATCTCGCTAATTTCCTAATAGCAATGGGTGCAAAGATCTCAGGCGCAGGAAGTCCAACAATAACCATTCAAGGTGTTAAAAAGCTATACGGAGCCGAACACAGAGTTATTCCCGATCGAATTGAAGCCGCAACTTTTGCTTTGGCCGGAGCCGTAACAAACGGCAACGTAAAGGTCCAAGGATGCGTTCCTGGGCACCTTAGCGCTGTGCTAGATAAAATGAGAGAGGCAGGAGTTAAGTTCTCCCTAGAAAAAAACTCCATACATATTAAACCTTCAAAAAAGTTGAAATCTGTCGATATAACAACAATGCCACATGCTGGATTCCCGACAGATGTACAAGCGCAAATGATGGTTCTCATGTTAAAGTCTCCCGGTATCAGCATTATTACCGAACGAATTTTCGAATCTCGTTTTATGCATGTTAACGAGCTCGCTAGAATGGGCGCAGACATTTCAATAGAAGGGCCAAGCGCTATCGTAAAAGGAGGGAAACCACTAAGCGGTGCAGATGTGATGGCCAGCGATTTAAGGGCGTCTGCAGCGCTCGTTTTGGCTGGGCTTTCAGCACAAGGTACAACACGAGTGAACAGGGTGTATCATATCGATCGAGGGTACGAGGATATTGACGGAAAACTAAGATCACTTGGAGCCAATATTAAACGTGAGCCAGGGCATTAATCTATGCCAAAAAAAAGCAAAGTTATTACTGTTGGGCTTATCCAAGCGAAAGCCCATAAAGAACCTGCCAAAAATTTATCCCTCACCTTAGCCAAGGCAGAAAAAGCAGCAAAAGATGGGGCGCAAATTATTTGTACACAGGAATTATTTTCGACTGAATATTTCTGCCAATCCGAAGATCATTCAAAATTCGATCTCGCTGAACCTATCCCTGGTCCAACAACCAAAGCTTTTCAGAATTTAGCACAGCGCTATAAAATAGTTTTAATAGTTTCTATTTTTGAAAAGCGAGGTTCTGGGGTCTACCATAATAGTGCAGCGATCATTAATACTGACGGTGCTATTCTAGGCATATATCGAAAAATGCACATACCTGATGATCCTCTTTATTATGAAAAATTCTATTTTACTCCAGGAGACCTTGGGTTTCGATCATGGAAAACTCCATTTGGTAAAATCGGAGTATTAATATGCTGGGATCAATGGTATCCGGAAGCTGCCAGACTGACGGCAATGCAAGGTGCAGAAATATTATTTTATCCCACAGCTATAGGCTGGCACCCATCGGAAAAAGCCAAATATGGAAAGAGTCAACACAACTCCTGGGAAACAATTCAACGCAGCCATGCAATTGCTAATGGATGTTATGTCGCAACTGTTAACAGGGTTGGGCATGAAGAAACAACAGACAATGGAGATGGAATAGAATTTTGGGGTCAAAGCTTTATAAGCGACACTTCAGGAGAGTTGCTTAGAAAAGCAGATTTAGATGAAACAACATTACTGTGCGACTTGGATTTAGGTAAAGTTGATACAGCAAGGACTCATTGGCCGTTTTTACGTGATCGAAGAATAGATGCCTATTCGGATATCACAAAGCGACTTGTTGATGAGTGAAAAATAACATCATAACTTACCGTGGTAGAATCGCCCCTACACCTACCGGCCACCTACATCTCGGACATGCACAGACATTTTGGATAGCAGCAAAACGCGCTAGTGATTCAGGGGGAAAGCTTATCTACAGATCCGAGGATTTGGACTATCAAAGATGCAAGCAAGAATACCACGAATCTGCAATAGATGATCTACATTGGCTAGGCATTAAATGGAATGAAGGACCTGACATAGGCGGCCCTTATAAACCTTACACACAAAGCGAACGAAAAAACCGTTACAGAAAAGTATTCAAGGAATTACAATTACGAGGTTTCGTTTATCCATGCAAATGTTCAAGAAAGGATGTTGCAGAGGCGACAACCGCCCCTCACAAAAGCGGAAGCGAACCTCTTTACCCAGGAACTTGCAGCCCAATTAATAATCAAGGGCAGGACATCATACCGAATAAAAAGGACAAAATAAATTGGCGCTTCAGAATTCCTGAGGGGGAATATATTGAATTTGAAGACGGATACTTTGGAGCTCAGCGCTACTTAACAAATAAAGATTTTGGAGATTTTGTTATTTGGAGACATGATGATATTCCCAGTTATCAATTAGCAGTTGTCACTGACGATCACGACATGCAAATCACCGAAGTAGTTAGAGGGGCTGATCTGCTCAAATGCACTGCCCGTCAAATTCTGTTATACCGTGCGCTGGAATGGAGTATTCCTAAATTTTATCATTGCCCGCTTGTTACTGATTTAAACGGACAGAGACTAGCAAAACGTTCTAACGCTCTAAGTCTTCTAAGCATGAGGAAGTCGGGACTATCGGCACAATCAATAATCAATAATTTCGAACTAAAAAACATTGAATAAAATTAGTGATTTACCGTATATTCAAAGCAGATAGTTTGCGTGGATGCATTTTGACAAATAGAATAACAATAAAACTGCTAGCAAGATTTTTAGCTTTTTCATTAGCAGGATTGTATTCACTGCAGGCTAACCCACTTCTAACACCATCCCAAAGATTCGGACATCCGAACTCAGAGTCTAATCCGAGCTTCCGCCAGCATATAGTCCCGCTCCTAGGTGTGCGAGGCTGCAACGGACGAGAATGCCACGGCTCATTTGCAGGAAAAGGAGATTTCCAGCTATCTCTTTTTGGTTACGATTTTGACAAAGACCATAAAGAAATTGCCTCCGATCAAGAGGGCAGCCGAGCGGACAAAGAAAATCCTGAAAATAGTTTGCTTTTACTAAAGCCAACAATGCAAGAAAGCCATCGAGGCAAACTTCGATTCAAAAAAGGAAGCTGGGAGTATCAACTGATTCTTAATTGGATTAAAAATGGAGCCATAAACGATTCTAATAAAACACCCAGTTTTGATCGGCTAGAAGTTAAACCCAGCTCAATTCAATTCAGCAAACATAACTTAGAACAAAAACTCCAAGTGATTGTGCATTGGCGAGATGGATCAAAAGAAGACATTACAGAACTAACTCGATTCCGCTCAAATGATGAATCGATTGCCTTGGTAGATGAAAACGGAACTGTTAAATCAGTTGGAAAAGGAGATACTCATATAATTGCTTTTTATGATAACGGAGTACAGCCGATACCTGTCATCAGACCTATATCAGAATTGACAGGTGAAAATTTTCCGAGAATTACAACCCGCACAAAGATTGATGAATTAATTCTTAACAAGTTGAGCAAACTAGGTGTAGTTCCATCACCGATTTGCTCAGATGAAGAATTCCTTCGCCGCATATCATTAGATCTTACCGGATCCCTCCCCCTCCCATCTGAAATTCGGGAATTTATAAAAGATAAGAATCAAAAAAAGAGGATTAATAAAATTGAAGAGTTATTCGACAGGCCTGGTTACGCTGCTTGGTGGAGCACTAAACTGTGTGATTTCACAGGCAACAATAATGAAAACCAAGGCGAACCATATTTCCGAGATGAAATGGCAAGCCACTGGTACGATTGGATCCATTACAGAGTAAAATCTAATACTCCATACGATAAAATCGCTAGTGGGCTGATTATGGCAAAGAGTCGCGAAAAAAATGAAAACTTTGCCCAGTTTTCAAAAGGCATGAGCCAGCATTATAGAGCTAAAGATCCAATCCCCTTTCATACTCGTGAATCAATGCCGCTTTATTGGAGCCGGCGGAATGTCCAAAAAGCTGAGGAGAAGGCATTAAGTTTTGCCCACTCTTTTTTAGGCGTTCGTATACAGTGCGCTCAATGCCATAAGCATCCTTTTGACCAGTGGACTCAACAAGACTTTAAGAAATTCCAAGCGTTTTTTGAACCAATACAGTTTAAGGCGAACACCACTAAATCCGATAAAAATGATGGAGCCTTAAACTACCAAAACTTGATGAAGGAAATCGAGAGCTCAATTGGTTATAACAAGAAGAAACCAAGTGGTAATCGTGACAAGAGAAATGAAATTCAACGCCTCGCCAAATTGGGATCCCCTATTCCCTGGAAAGAATTATACATAAGCTCTCCGAAGGGCAAATCTCGCAAACCAAAAGGAAAGAGAAGAAAAAAAACAATATCACGTGTAATTACCCCTAGCGTGCTTGGAGGTGATGACATTCATCTGACTGAATATAATGATCCACGCCAACCACTAATGGACTGGCTTCGTTCAGAGGAAAACCCATACTTTGCCCAAGCGTTTGTTAATCGAGTTTGGCATAATTACTTTGGCCGAGGAATTGTACATCCAGTGGATGATATGAATTTAGCAAACCCACCCTCCAATAAACCCTTAATGGAATATCTGGCTAATGGATTTATTAAATCCGGCTATAATATGAAATGGCTTCATCGCACAATACTTAATAGTGATGCCTACCAAAGAAGCTGGCGACCGAACGAGACTAATAAAAAAGACGAAACAAACTTTAGCCGAATGGCAATTAGACGGTTACCTGCAGAAGTCGTTGCAGATGCAATGAACCAAGCCACAGCAAGTCATTCAAGAATCGAAGAATTATCATCATCTGTTAAAAACAGAACAATCGGACCGGACGCAATGAATCGTAAAAACAAAAATGTTACATCTATGACTTATGCTCTAAGTGTATTTGGAAAACCAGAAAGGGCTGAAAACTGTGACTGCGAACGTTCTGATGACCCCACATTATTACAGGCTATTTACACGCGTAATGACCCATCTTTAAACGCTATGGTTAACGGAAATGACAGGCGTAAACCTGGATGGATTTCTGAATTAAATAAACTATATAACGTTAAAAAGGACGATGTCCCAAAGAGCAAAAACAGAAAACAGTTGAAGAGGTTACACGATCAGCGCAAGAAACTTGTGGCAAACGCTCCAAAACAACCGAGGAACAATCAAAACAAAGCCGCAATCGACAAATACTTAACTGCAAGGAAGAACCATCTTGATAAGTTAAAAAGAATTAACAGATCTATAAATAGAATAAGCTCAAACAAGATAATAAAAAACTCTCCAAAAGTAATTACATCAAGAGATTTAGATCAATTAATTAGCGAGACATTCCTTCGAACCGTTAGCCGCTTCCCTACGCCACTTGAGCGCGCAAGGGCAACGACCGACATCAACAAAGCTAAAAGCAAAATCGACGGCATTAAGGAACTGCTATGGGCAATGCTTAATACCAAAGAATTTTTGGTGAACCATTAATTACATAAAATAATGAAGTATCAAATTTGTTGTGATGGCATTATGCGGCGTGACTTTCTTAAAGTCGGAGCCCTAGCGGGTGCTGGATTTGCACTGCCTGATTATTATGAAGCATCCAATGCTGGCGCTTCGAAAGGAAAAGCTAAATCCGCTATTTACATCAGACTAGCTGGCGGGCCAAGCCATATGGACTCATTTGATATGAAGCCAGATGCCCCAGACACTCATCGAGGCGAGTTTAAAGAAATCAGCACAAATATACCCGGCACAAGGATTTCCGAACATTTGCCAAAAATGGCTAAATGCGCAGATAAATACTCAATACTTAGAGGGGTCAGTCACAGCTTGGCAGCACACCGTTTAGGTTCGGAATATCTAATGACAGGCAACAGGCCGCTTCCTTCACTAAAATACCCAACCTTCGGCGCGGTTATAAGCAAGGAACTAGAGAGCTCCACAGAAATCCCTCGCTCTGTAGCAATCCCTAAAGGGCCAACAGCTCCAACTGGATTTCTTGGATTAGAGTTCGGCCCACTTGAAACAGGCGCGTCACCTAAGGCTGGTGAACCGATGGATATTCGAGGACTGTCTCTTTCAAACGGTTTAACATTGGAAGACATTGATCGCCGCAATGATCTCGTAAAAAGATACGACACCGCATTTGGTGAATTCGCAAATGAGGATAAGATACTAAGCGGAATGGATGAATTCAGTCAAAAAGCATACCAGATGATGCGCTCCGATAGAACTAGGAAAGCTTTTGACCTGACAAAGGAATCACCTGGAATTAGTAGCATGTTTGGAGATGGCAGTTTCTCTCAAAGCTGTTTATTAGCGACACGGCTAATTGAATCCGGGGTGCGACTCGTGTCAATCCAGCTTGGAGGATGGGATACTCATAGAGATAATTTTAGCCAACTTAAGGATAACAATCTTCCAAATTTAGACGACGGTATTTCAGGACTGCTAAATGCTTTAACAGCCAAAAATTTACTAGAAACTACTTCAGTTTTTGTAACTGGAGAATTTGGCCGTACTCCTAAGATTAACCCTCGTGG
>NYWG01000143.1 GCA_002684915.1 Verrucomicrobiales bacterium | reverse complement strand
TTATAAAATAAAGGAACGGAGTAGAACGATGAAGTGTGATATTTGCAATAAAGAGATAGATCGCTACCACACCACATGGTTACCCGAAAGGATGAGTGGTAGTATTCTAGTATACCCTTTATGTTTTGTGTGCACGGATAACTTTATCAAAGTTTACAATAAAAATATCTTAACATATATATTAAAGAGATCCTATGAGTAATATTACCTATTCAAGTGTATCCGAACGCGATCATTTATTAAACGACGATGGGAAAGCAGTCGAACTAAAGGAATGGGAAACCATGGACGAAATCCAATCGTTAAAGGAAAGGAACCCTGAACAATACGAACGAACCAAGCAATATTTACTGTACATGAAGCAGTTTGAACATTTGCTCAAACGGAAAGTTCATCAATCTCCAACGGTAGATACATTGGATTTGGAATTGATAATATGCATATATAACTTATTTCTTACTTTATGTACTTAGAAAATATTAAGGTCAACATACTACGCTCGTATTTATGAAAAGGTGCTTGATATTTAGTATGTTCCATCATATACGCTTGTAGATGATCGATATAGTTGTCTATATGTCGTTTCTCAGGTGTGGTATTCGCCATCATGTATCTGATTTTGTCGGTCAACATTACTAATCGACTACCTGTAATTGCATCTTTAATAATAGGTTTAAATAACTTGACCAGTTGTTGCATGCTTCTCGTTCGCAGCATAATTTTCATACAACTTAATTTTTCATTTTTTTGTATTAAATCGTTTACAATACCTTTAACCTCCTTCGACATACGTCGTTTAATACAATTTCTCTTTTTTAACGGCAACGTAGATTGCATAGAATTCGTTAATGTAATCATGTTTGTTCTTCTTGCAGTGTTAGTGCATGCTCTATATGTATAAACGTATATGTAAATATATCGAGGCATACGTGTGTGTCTATATATATTATTTTACCAGTTTTTATTGGTTCGTGGTGTGGCCTTAAATTATTACTATAGTAATAGCATTGTATTGTTAGATGCGAGTTGGTTTTTTTCTTAAAATTTTAAATAAAAAGTGTTTTAAATGATGCAAAAGATGAATACATTACAGGATTTTTCGAACGATGATTTTTTAAGCAGTCTCATTGAAACGTCTATGAACGATCGCTTCCATTGCGGCCAGTGTGAACGAACGTATAGTTCGGCTAAATTGCTACGAGAACATCAGGCACAGCACCATAACAATGCCTCTCAAACCTATGTAGATGTTACTGTGTTTGACCCACATAGTAAGACGTGTTATGTTTGCGCTAAACGCTTCAGTAAAGTGGGTTATACGTTTTTGCATTATGCCAAAGTGCATAACATGAAGGGTCCATTGTCGTGTGCTAGCTGTGACAAGCGTTTTTTTAGTTCCCGAGCATTAGTAAAACATCAACATGAACGTCACGTGCCATATGGTAAAGATTGTCCAAGTTGCGAGAAGGTTTTTTCTAGTCCTGCTTTTATGCGCGAACACTTTCAGCAATACCACAACAATGCCACACAAACCTATGTAGATCCATCTAAGTTTGACCCATGTAGTAAGACGTGTTACGTTTGCAATCGACGTTTTAGTCGATTAGGGGCGGTGCAAAAACACTACACCATTGTGCATAATATGAAAGGTCCGCTGTCGTGTAGCCATGAGGGGTGTGACTTGCATTTCTTTACGGAAAAGGCTTTGAGTAGACATATGAATAAATGTGTTATGCAATTATAATTTCACAACATCCCGAGTGCTCTTCGTTGCATACGGTGCATAGCCTTAAGGCCAAGGAGTGCACTTCAAAGCAATTTCGACATGTTTCTAAAGATGGTTTGGTTGGTTTCGTTTTTTCTGTACGGGTATGTCTACTAATAGGGGTAGCAAAATCACAGGTAAAATGAGGCGATTTATTTTGTGTCGTTGCTTTTTGGGAGTTGAGTTGCGGTTGTACGTTGGTGGATTGAAAGATGAGTTCGGACAATTCTTGTGAAAACTCTGGGAGGGTCACTTGTAGTTCCGTTTCGTATCTGTTATAAAGGTCAATAATACTATCTTTATTCATAAAAGCTATGTAGTTAATTATATATTTATGCTCTATTTATACTGTTGCTTCTGTTTTTCTTCTTTTCGGCAACCTCAATGTATTTACAAAATCTACAAAATCATCTATTATCTCTGCATCTTCAAAAAATTTCACGCTAAATTTTAGGATCGTGACAATGTCCTCTTCGACCAATATCGAGGATAACAAGGTTTCTAAGTACCCATTACATATAATCTCTTTGATGCTTGTGTTTTTGTTCTTGTTTTCCATGTTCAAAATGTAATAGACGTATAGAAATTTCCTCGGTTCAATATCACTATGCTTCTCTATGTAACTTTGAATGTCCATATTGATTTGTCCAAAATACTGCACGACAGTTTTTGTTTCGTGTGCATGTTCTTTGTAGTTGGCCAGGGTGTAGTTGATCAATTTGTTAGAATACAACAAGACAAAGTTGATTGCTGTTTTGATGTGGATGGGTCGTGGTTGGAAATGGTATTGATTCAACAGGGTCAAACAATCGGCTATGTGGTTTCCCCATGTTTCTAAAATGGTCCGCATGAAAGACCTGTTTTGCGGGACACCTGTTGGTTTGTACAAGGTTAGGTACGTCGTTGGTTTATCTAATATGGTATTCAGTTGCCCGTGCAAATAAGAATAAGCTGGTTCTAATATTAAATATTCTGGTTTGAATTTCTGGTGAGTTAATATGGTGGTCAAAATGTGTCGTTTTCTTTTTAATAAATTTGCCATTTTGTCGCAATTTATCATGGAGAATTTTACCACTTTCACCAGCTCTTTCATAAGGCTGCCTAATCGTATGAAACGATCTTGGTCTACGAAACATAACAAACTAGAGAACGACTCCACATGGCCATTAATCGCAGTAATGTACAGTAGATGTTGTATGGGATCTTTTGTCGAGTGGATGTACCCGAGATGTATACCACCAAATTGTACCGATTTATCCGTGCTTTGAATCGCTAGCCTCCGCTGAAGGTTCCAAAGTTCAACATCATCATTTGTAAACATGTCAACAAAGAATTGAACATGTTGTGTCCTTCCATATTGACATGCAAAAGTCAATAGATCCACGTCAAATGTATACAATTTGTTTTCAATGAATTGATGATTGGTCTTCATGGGCAAAATATAAGTGGTGAATATGTGTTGTTTGCTGAGACCGAGTTGTTCGATGTATTTGCAAGCCCACTTAATATAAGTTTTAAATATATCTATTTTGTCCGAAAACTGTATTGAAAATTCGATGTTGGTCTTGATTTGATCAACAATGAAGGATGCGGTAACCAGTTTTTGATCTTCGGTGTGCGTGGCGCGCTTCTCCAATTCCTCTTCCGAAAACGAAAAGCCGCTGATTTTCTCGAGTAAAATTTCTAAATCTGTTGCGGTAAAGTCGTCACAAAACAACTCCAGCAAGGAAAATAAATTTAATTTCGCGTGGACAATCTGTTGTTTATGTTGACTTTTCACGACTGCATGGGGGAACGAAACAATGTATTTGTACGGCATGTTGGATGCTAAAAAGACTTTGCGGACAAAATCAATAATGGTGTTGAATTTCAATACTTCATTTTGCTGGTACATTGTCATAATCGTGTATCCAATGAACGAGGATGCTTCAAGGATGTACAATCCACTCAATCTGTGTTTCGCACCCGTTCCATTTTGTAATTCGGAGTCTAAAAAGGGTTTTCCTTGCAATAAATTCCTATAGTCGTAGCCATACATGTTCTCGTTGACCGTAAACATATGATCAATTGTTATTTCGTACGCATATTTCGTTGCAAAATTGTATTTTGTTGTTGAATAGGTGCACGGCAATCCGATGTTAGAGAAATACATGTTAAACGGCCATCCAATCAACTTTTTCATTTTGGTTTGCAGCAATTGCATCACCCAATCCTTGGAAGGATCTTCTTTGCATTGCATAAAATCGAATAAGAAAGGATTTAATCCATGTTGTACAAAGAACGGCACCGAGTAAAGTAAATCTTTTCTAAAATAGCAGGTGGTGGATTGTTTTTTCACGTGTTCAACAATTTGCATATGGTATTGGTACATATGGTGTATATCGGACATCTTGTTGTTCAAATGTTTATGAAAATATACCCAGGACAATCCCCCATTGAAATGCAAATTCGTGACTAAAATTTGCCAATAGACATGTGCATCTGGTTTTTTGTACTGTCGAAGCAGCAAGTCCATATTTTTTTCGGATAACTTAAAGTTTCGCATAAAGGTATTGGGTTGAATGTATTGCGATTCTACATCTTTCAATATATGTGGCTTGCTTTGGTCCATCCTGTGATAATCCATGTTTTTTTCTATTGCATGAAAAAATGCTACCATGGATATTGGCAAATCCAACCGCAAAAAGATTGCGCAAATGTTGTTGAACAAACTGCTTCGTTTAGCGGTGGTCATTTTAGACGTAAAGCGAGATGGGGCAAGCATGTAAAATATATCCAATGGTTGGTAATCGACAAATATTTGCATCACTTCGTTGTGGTGGGAGTTGACAATAATTTTGTGCAACAATGCATCCACTTTTCGGACAAAATGCGGAGCAATTTCCTTTAATCGTACCAGTATGTCCATGAGTGCTGTTCCTAAAAAGTCATAATTCGCCAGTCTATCGGGGCTTCGGTGGGACACTTTGTAGCAGGGATCGCAAAATATGTCGTCTTCGTTGACAATATATTTGAAGATAAATTGTATTGCATTGTAAAAGTAGTTTCCCCGATGCAATTGAATAGTGTCCGTTCGAAAAATCCTCAACATTTCAGATTCAAAAAAATCCACCTCTTCCAAATCGGATTTCCAGCTTTTCCACCATATTTGCCCAAGGTCTAATTCTTCATAAAATAAAATAGAGGCATGCGACAACAAGGTTGGTTGATCGGTCAACATAAAATGAAAACGTTTGACGTCTTTCATGTACGTTTGATCCCACACAGGGGATGTCAAGATGAAGAAAAATATCGTTCCTGGTATAGCATCTTTCTGTTTTTTACACACTGCACTTTTGTGCAACGTATCAGCAACATCAAATAATGTATTTGTCAATTTGTGAATGAAATAAATATATCGATTCGTCATATTGTTTGAACGATATAACTCAGGGTTATCGATTTGTTTACTAATGATACCAAACGTGCATTGTTTCATGTACAATTCCATGTAATTAACAATCAATAAAACCCGTCTGTCAATTTCGCGCCGCAATTTTGTTTTGTCTTTCGTAAACAATAATAATTCGGGGCAGCCTAATATGGTGTGTATATTGTCGGTTCGAAACGGAAAGTTCCAATGCGTTGGGCTTGATGCAACATATTTCGTTCGCATGTAAGCGGAAGTTAACAATCCATTGTTTACTTTATCCGTAAGGATATGCTGCAAATCCGTGTACATGAATTGTGTATACACAGGTTTGACTAGTTTGATTAACGAGTGCAATGCTCTTAATTGTTGAACGGTGCCACCACTTCGGCACAATTGCACACTAGAATTGTAGCGGCGGATGGAAAACGATTGGGCAAATAAGCTAAGTCGGATGCCAATGTATATATCTTGCAATGGTTTGAAGTAGTCATCTAGATTGGGTGTTGAATCTAAATAATGCAATACCAATTTCGACGACAGCGATTTTTCCGAGAAACAACACGACGAGTCTGCCCAGTGACGGGGATTGCTTATCATGTATTGATAAAAAGACGTTCCACCATTGATTGGCTCGTGATGGATGTTGAACTCAGACAAAAAAATACTGTCGAAATTCAATGTTTGATCTCTATTTGCAACCCTTGTTTTCATTCTTAAACATTCATCGGTTTGTTGGAGCTCATAACATGCCATGTAGATCTTAAGCTCGTCCAGTGCTTCTTGGTCCCCCTCATGAACAATATATGCATTGCTTGGGTCTTCTACGATAGTAGTAAAAATATTGGCGGTGCGCATTAGACCAATCTTGTTCAACCAGCTGAACCCCTCTTTCCACGAAGCCAAAAACGTGTCGTCTTTCGGATATCCATAATGTTTCATGCGATGTTCCAATACTTTGTGACCAGGGGTTGATGCAAACTTCTGTATCACCATGGTATCTTTTTTAAACCAATTGCGGCGTTTGTAAATGCAATCGGGTTTGTTCATAGGGAACATCAACAAGAACAGGGCTTGAAATACATCGTCGAAAGGCCACTCGGAAAGAGCATCTAATAAAGAAAGATGTTTTGCTTCGTTCGGGTTCCATTTACGATGGATGCGTTGGTAGTCGTCGTAATCAAATACAGTTTTGTGTGGCTGCTCTTTTTTAAACAAGCGGATCAGGTATTCTTTGCGTTTCGCTGCATCGTCGCAAAAATTGACCACAAAATGAATGGGATACAAATCGTTGTCGGTGACCTTGACACTATTGCAATAATCAAATATGGCATCAGGTATTGGTTGTTTCAACAACATCCCAAGGATCAATGGACTCATATGAAAATGGTCTCCGATTTTACAATGCAATTTTTTCTTCACGTAGTCCGAAACCTGCAACGTATCCACCTGAATTTCAAACGTATCAAATGTACTAGGCATCGTCCCCTTCTTTAAATAAAAGGTTTCCCAATCCTCTTGCATCGTCGTGCTTTTCATCAACGCCAAACATGCAGACTTGTTCATGATGCACGCAAACAATTGATTAAATGGGTAGTTCAGTCCGTTAATTCGCCTCAATCCCATGATGATTGTGTTGCGTTCTCCAAACGATACTCGCGACAAGATTTCATGCACTTCTAATAATTTATCTTCACGAATCATTTGTACGATTTGCTCCAACGTGACATTTGGTGTCTGCTTCAAGCCTACCTCTGTATTAGGAACAGGGATAATATCCTTCAACGATTCAATGTGGTTTTGAAACGTCTGTGTATAATTTCTAGATGTTGTTTTCCACGTCGAATCCAATAGTTTGCATTTTTTTGGTATCTTTCCGTTGGACAGACGCAATTTATTCGGTGCATAAACGGTTCGTGGTATATGATACAATCCAAAATTGATTTTCTTCAACGCATAGGACTTATCGGGGAACCGTATCTCCCTGGCATGATTTTGCATCATTGCTCGAAAGACATTTCTTTCCTCTACGTTGACACAAGATGGTGCAGGCAGGCAAGTCGTGTCATTGCTAACCACAATTAATTGATCGTTATTTGACCGCACCGTAATGAATAACGTTCCATCTGCACCAAACGAAATTTCATGAATGGAACCTCGTTCTATGATGCGTTCTTGTGGGTGTTCATATTGGTCATTCAAATCCGTGGATATCAATCGCATCGGTTCGTGCTCTGCATCCGTAGCAAACAACAATATGTGAAAAAAATTGAAATAGATACGTTGTTCCTTCCTATACAGTTCGAACTTGAATTTTGCAGGCACCTCGTTGTCTTCTTCTTTTTGTAGATAAAAAGTACCTTTCCATGGGACGGAGTTGTCTTCGAACTCTTGAATTGTAAACGATAAAGCCAGTGTGTTTGTGTCTACCACTGGGGGAGTGTATTGGAAGCTTTTACGCATCACTACCTTGTGTGCGTTGTCCATGTTGTCATCAAAAATAATATTTTGAAAGAGAAACTCTTCAAACAACTTAAAGTTAAACAGTTTCATCGGAACTTGGGTGTGCGCCCCGAGGATGGGTGTCGATACAAAGTGAATTCCTTGACAACCAGATCGGTGATTGGTCGGAGGAAAAAGATCTTTTATGGATCGATTTCTGGCTCGAAATGCCCCATCTTGCAGGAAGCGAGACACGTTCTTCGTGGTCATTAGCCTGGTATTCATCAAGTAAGCATCGTAAGAGTCAATTTGTATACAAACGTCATCGTATTTTCCGTTTTTAAAATGTTCTACAACTTCATTGAATTGCTCCTCCGACATCTCTTCCGCGTATGCAGGCTCCTCGATTTCAAAGTTTGTTTTGTTTGTTTCAATAATCTTTTCTACATACGCGGCTTCGTATGCGGTGGTTCGATCGTAAGCTCTCTCTTTCTCAAACATACAAAATACAGGCTGTTGAATCATCGTGTTCATCGGCGGTTGCGATATAAAGGATAGAACCTTCATGATCTCTTCGTTCTTTTCGTTTGCCGATGCCCATTCTTGGATACACATATCACAATAGGCAAATACTTTATTCCTGTATGCATATTCAAAAAATGTTTCGTCGCATGTCATAGGTTTACCATCGTCATTGATGTACAATAACATATTGTGTTTGGTGTTTGCAATTGCTATATAGGTTTCGTCGATTGCAGCTCGGTTGTAATTTTTAATAATTTCCGTCGAACGATACGATTTATCAAGGTAATGGGAACCCTTCCGTTGATGCCATGATTTTTTCGTATTACTTGTAACGTGGTCGAAATAATTAAACACATGGCGGAGGTTGCCTATCTTGCTTTCACCACATTCTTCGTTTACCTTAAATACAGGAAACAATACATTATTCGCATCTAGTAGTTGTATAGTGTTTGTTTCTGTATTTTTTCCATTTAAGGGGTTTAATTGTGTGATAATAAATTCTAAAGAGTTGTAAATAACTTTATCACCGACATTTGGTGTTTTAATTTGAAACACTTGGGTTGTCATTTTTCGTTAGATTACACTTGTTTATATAATGTTCTCATTTTAAAATTAGTATATATTATATAGACCTTCCGTAGAAAGCGAGATGCAGCGCATAACGGACGAAACGAAGAGTATTATTTCAGGTAATGATATTTTAAAGATGCATTACCTTTCTATAGGGAACGCCGATATATTCATGTGTAGGAATTTAATTTTGAACAAGGTATTCGAGAACGGTATACAGATATGCTCAGGAAAAAAAAAATGCACGGAAATTAAATTGTCTGATGCAGAAGTCTCTGAAATATGGATTCCCTTCGCAAAGGATTTAGTAGATATTATCACGTGCATTGGTATCGCTCCCATACGTTTCAAACGCGTAGAGAAACAAATGATTCCATATATACCAAAACCTGGATCCTACTCCATACAAATTACAACGTCCGTGGACGGCATTTGCTCCTACGATCTTTTTGATACAAACAGTCCAATGGATAAACCTGCACCAAATAGCCTGGTTTTGCATGGGTTTGGTTATGATCCTAGATCAAACGGTAGCCTTTGTTCCATTATCAAAGTTTTGGAACCAACCATGCAATTCATTCACGCAATGAGCGACAGTGCGTTAACGGCAGAAATGTTACGATGTAACCCACCAATCGTTGTTGAAAAGAAAGAGACGACACAAGATTCAAAAGAGGGTCTAGACTTTGATTTTTATATGGATTCAGATGCATTGAAGACGTCCACTCACTCTCAATACCAAAGAGACGAACGAGCCGTAGCAAGACTTAAAAATCAACAACGATTATTTGCTAATGCTATCAATGGAGTAAACGAACAGTCCGCAACTAATACGTCAAAGACAATGAACAACATTGTGCCTCTCCCATCGTCCTTTCGCGTTGGCACGGTTATCGAACCAAGTGGTCGCAATGATTACACACAAATCCTACGATCGTCTTCTGAATCCATATGCTCTGTGATGGGCGTGCCGCGAAGCATGATGATATCGGACAATGTGGTTAGAGGGGATGTGGAGGGATCACATGATGTGTTTAAGCAGTGCGTGTTGTTATGGAAGAACATCACGTCCAAAATATTGACATTGGTTTATAGATATATTTACAAACAAGATGAAGCACAACGTTTGTCACAAATAGCAAAAAAAAGAAAAATAAAAGATATCTCTAAGTTGACCAACAATGATCTGATACAAGTAGTAGTGCCTGTTACGCCGTACATAAGCAACGACGAATTGAAACAGTTGTACTTGTTAAATTTAATTGACTGGAATACCTACAAACAGTACGTCATACGTAACACTAGCTTGCCAATTGACTTATTGAAAACCAACGAGAAAGATCCGTGGTCAAAAGAAGATAAACTGCTACTACTAGGGGCCAATGTGCCCACCGCAAACGACCCAGCGGCAAATGACAAAAAAAATGCACCCAAAAAAAGCACCCAAAAAACACCCAAAAAAGATAAGACAACCACCAAACTGAAAGCTAGTGGAGCAGGCAAGAACTAACTGTGCCTAATTTTTTTTACATATTTAAATTTTTTTAGTCCATATTTTTTATAATACTTAGCAGGGGCGTAGCATTGAAAATTATTTTTTAAACTTAATTCGACACCTCTTTTTAATCGATTATAAACACCACGGGAACTTTTCATCCATGAAACTAAAACTTCGTTTGCTTTTATTTTTCTATAGTGTTTTAATTTAAGAATTAATAAAGTATTGTGTTTTAAAACCAACGTTTTTGAAACAGAAATATAAGTTTGTTTCTTTACACTGTTTAACGTGCTTAATACAATAAACCACCCTTTATCTTCGACCATTTATTTATACGAATTGTGGTGATATATACTACACATAGAATTCTAAAATGCGTTCGGGATACGACAGCGAAAATTCTAGAGAAGAGGACTCGTCACAGGACTCGTTAGACGACTCGACTGTGCACCACTTTAACTATGGAGCAGGATGCCTTTGCGTGCCATGGACAGTTGCCGTTGTGTTCGGTACTAGAATAAGTGGAAAAGAACAGTTGGAGTTTAAATACTTTTTGACAGAGCATGCAAAGAACCGAAGCTGCGCAGTAAAAAGTGATAAATTATGCCCTACCAGTATCGGAACTTACGTCACAAATATTAAAAAATACGCAAACATAGAACCAAATCCGAACGAAACCGTATACGAGGTATTGAGTCGTTATACGGCCTCCTCGTGGGCCATGATGAAACATACTCTGTTTGAGAGGAAAAGAAGCGGAGGGTCGGCATGGAACGACAACGTGAAACCCGCCTTTTTTCAAGCTTACGAATATTTCAAATGGAAATACAAGAGCATGGACTGGCCTTGTCGCGCGTGTCACCGTGACTGCCACGATATAACCATGCCGACAACAAATGTACATCAGTATTGTACAAGATGCTCGTGTGGACACCCTAGTCACGCAACGTTGAAGTATCCTTGTTGCACCGAATCAGGTTGTTATGGATCGATGGTTTGCTCACAGCCAACTTGCAGAAAAGAATTTGGTAGATGCATGTTTAGCAAAATGTTTACGGCGATGGAACAAATGGATCGTGATAACGTAAAGGAATATTACATCAACAAAGGTCGATTTCTATGCAATAATTGCTTTGTAAACAAAGATCATGTGAACAATTGGTATAATGAATTGAAAATTAAAAAGGTAGGTGGTGGATTCGAAGTGGAAGAAGAGGAGAAGATCAAGAAGGATGCCATTGTTCGGGTTGAAACTGAAGAAGTGATACATCGCACGGAAAATGAAAAAATAGTTGTCGAACGGAGGCCACTTCAATACACAGCAACGTGCATTAGTGCCAGTGCAGGGTTGAGAGAAGAAGTTTGGGATCAGAAGACGTATGATTATTTAGTCAAGCCAACTGACAAAGTTCAGTATCAAATAGGGGATGTTGTGAAAGTGTACAAACATCACGTCAAACGTCTTTTTCCCCTTGGACGTGAATTGGAAGAGGAGATTTTGTTAGCGAAACAAAGGATAGAGTTAAGAGATGTGACGGAAACGGATGGGGAATACAGTGAATTACAACGTTTAATTGCGTTGGAAAATGAACCAGCTGCATTTATTATTAAAGCGACAAAAAGGGAACGCATTGAAACAACTGAAGGAATCTCGGGTCAAAGGATTAACACGTATTGTATTAAGTATCAAATTGAAGACCACAGCGAACAAAAGCATTTTGAAGCTCGTGCACCACATACGTCTGAGAAACCCTTTGTACGAGAAGAAGTTATTCGAGGCTTGCTTGTAAACAGAGAGCAACTTACGTGGCTTGGCATGAGAACATTAAGTTGTATACCTGCTAGATACGAGTCGCAATGCATGACACGGATGGTCGATGGATTACGTACCATGCATATAGGCACTGCTTGGACTCGTCCAGAGGAGAACTCCGATCTCATTGGTCAAAACATGAGAAGGTACCTGGACAAATTAAAACACATGAAAGAAGAATTGGAACAGAGCAAACAAGCGTTGATTACATCTTTAACTGCATGTTTGCGAGGAGGACAACCACAGAAAGGGTCTGTCTTGGAATCATTGGTGAAAGACTTTATTGTCTTTGACGACCCGAAAGTTAAATTTTCGCGTCAAATGTTTTGGTCAACCAAGTTTGCTGGTTCCAATTTGTTGGGTCCACTTGTTGAAATACGCAAAACCGCGCGAGGTAGAAAGGAAGCGTTGATACATGTGTTGAAGATTGGTTGCAATACACGGTTGATGTTTCAAAGATGGAAGACATGGAATATTCAGATGCAATATCAATTGGAAGAGGAAGGACGTGAAAAACGAAAAACCAATGAACGACGACAAGCTGCTCGGAAAATGCAACGGGCGTATCGAATGTACAAAAAAAGACAGCAGCTTTGTCTTTTTGTAAAACAGATAGTATTGGAACTCATTGAAAACGTTATGATTAATCCATATGCGGAGGATCAAGATTTACTTGATTTAATGGATCCTGATGAGATGAACTTTTCTGATGAAGAAGAGGAGGAAGATGATGATGATGATGAAGAAGTTGATGCAGAGGATTTTATGTAATGACGAAACACAGGTATATAAATCGTGCCCAGTAATGGTAAATGTGGTACAGTATGTTACAGTTTCTCTGTGGATTTAGCCTAGGCGCATACATAGCAACCGAATACGATCTGAGTAAATACGTGGATGCGAGTAAAAATTTTATAAAGAATTTAGAAAAGGAACACCATAAAGACAAGAAAAAATAGCGCGTTATATACAAGTGTTTCTATTTATGTATCAAAACAAGCTTGCGTTGTTATGAAAGATATAATAAGCATACAGATTGCACTTTTATTTATATTTAGCCTTTTACCTATAATATCCAAAACTTACTATGCTTTAATTGTGTTTATACCAACCTATTGCACAATAATCTTGAAAATTGCCGACACGAAAATGGCAGTTAAAAATAGCTATCACCATATAGATATTTGGTTCTTGTTTGGCATCATTATTGGGAACCTATTCATGGATGTTTTGGTGAATTTGCATATGACTTCTGACATGGCGTTTTACCTCTATGTAGCATTCTGTGTCATTGTACTTATCCTGCAATGTCATTATATGCATATAATAGTAGACCATTTTAATGACAACGATTGGGAAGGGTTGTATGTATGCTCACAAAGTCTACTTCATCTATTGATGTTGATTGTGACCATACGTAATGATTTGTACCAAGATCATCCATGGGGTCACATGTCCCAAGCAATGCTCACACATGCGGTCCTTAATTTATTGTTTTACTTCCATGTTAAAAAGTATCGAGATATCAACAGTGTGTATTCTAAATTTTTAACGCATATAGGTACGGACAATGGGCAACCGCATGTTGGTAAAGATGTGGGGTATCATATTATTATGTATCAATTGAAAGTATGCCTTGTCGGGTTGTGTTTGATACCAACATTACCGATTTATAATTCAATTAAATGGACCTGCATCATTATAACGATAACCTTCAATACCGTTTTTGTCTATTTGTTTTATTATTTGTTCATGGATATATATGAACATATGCAAAATAAAACTGATGTGGGAGAAAAGGATGCAATGTTACACGAAGAGGGAATCAACAATATGATATAAAATAAAAATTCCATACTATAAATAGATTGTACAACTATAGCAACAAAACAAAAAGAAGACTACATCATGAGTTATTTAAAAGAAACTACCACAACAAACAATTTATCAAAAACAGAGACATCCAGTCCTGCCTATCCACTTGGTTACTCCGAAAGCGAAACCATGGTACAATTGGAACCATCCCCTCGCCCAATTTCCACTCAAATGTTTGACCACAACGCACATCTAGAACAAAAAGAGATTTGTAATCAGCTAAAAAAGGAGGACCCTGAATTATTCAATTCTCGTACCGTTATTGTGAAGGGTGTCAGTAATGAACGTCAATACAAACAACGACAACAGTTTTCCTCTAAATCGAGTGTCGAAAGTTTATGTGAGATTATGGATAAACACAACACCGTATTGAAATGTAATTTTATTCGACCAGGATTTAATGCATCCAATACATGCTTGATGTGCACTTCTGACATGTTACGCAACGCTATGAAAGAGGAAGCGGACAATTTCCATTTGAAAAAATTGAAAATACAATTGAGCACAGACGATTCATTATCCCCAGCAAATGGTTCGATGTATTTGAGCTTGTCGCAAAATCCAATGTCAGGTAAACACGTTTTCTATTCACTTGATTATCATGTATCCGAATCGAAAGATGCAAAATTATTTAGCCAACATTAAGATATTCAAAAAAAACGTCTATATCATATTATTTTATGTTTTTTAACTCTACTACCATGGTAAGCTCTTCGTCCGTTCTCCTTTTTTGCACAGCTGCTGTCACTGGCATGTATGCTTTCTCGTATCCATTACATGGTACCGCATATGACATAGACAGCGCATCCAACTATCGTATTGGTTTACCTCTGGAAAGTGACGATGCCTGCAATGTTTCTAGTGAAGCTAACATGAGTTTACGACTCGCATGGGTCTCTGGTATTGTCTCCTTGGTCATTACAATCCTTATTGTCATCTATAATATTACACCAAAAAAATCGACCAATTGGCCCGTGCAGATAGTATGGATGACCTCCGTGTTGTCGTTTTTATGCCAATTACTAGTGTTTAGTATTATCACCGCTCGCATTAGCACGTGGTTCTTATCTTGCACCAACCCTAGTAAAATTGAAGGCGCTTGTCCGACCACCAGGTATAAAGAACTAAAATCCGATATTACAGATATAGAACAATGCAATTTTCATCCCATCACACTGACCCTGTTCAATTCAGAAAATGATCTTTTTTTAGATTGTTTGAACGAACAATCTTTCTCCAACTACAACCGAGAATTTGCACGATACGACGTCCCTGCCTATTACACCGCCGCTGCCTTGTGCTTGCGCAACGAAACTGCCACCTTAGGAGCCGACCTCTCATGGTGCTACTTTTGGGGATGCTCCACCTGTACCCCTGAGACCTACTACATGAACGCCAAATGGTTTGGGCTCGACATAGCATTGCTTATATTGATTGTCGCCAATTACATTGTCATCATGGGAGAGTTCTATGTTATTCAAGACGTAAAAGTAAATTAAGTTTAAATCCCTTAAACAGTTAAGGGATCATAGGGTGAAAAAAAAAGCACAGAGACAAAAATATATATTCTTGTTGTACTAAAAAAAATACCATATTATTCCTTAAATTATTAAGGATATTAAAATTTAAATACACCCTCTTTCTTGTCTTCATCTAGATATATTTTTTTCCCTCTATTTGTTAACACAAAATTTATTACAACCTTTTCATCGTGATGAAGAAATTGCCACTTCTGTTGCATGGCTTTTAAAATTATTGTTTTTATCTCTTTTTGACTTTTTTTTCCTTCGCCATCTGTAAATTGTAAAGTTTTTGTCCAAACATCAGGATGATTCTTCGAATATTCCTCACTTACCGTAAACCGAAACTTACGAAGAACTATAGCACTCAGCTGGGCTGCCTTTGGTAAGATTACTTCTACAACGTTGTCTGTTATATCATAGGCAGACTCGAACTGTGACCAATATTTATCGCGCCCATAAGTTCCATCATGAAACTCTGCATAATTATCAATATTTACTTCAAAAAGGAATGCAACTTGAATTGTTCTATTATTTTTTACTACTTTTGTTCTTTTAAGTTCAACAAAATCTTCCGTTTCTTCTACAAGGATTCGTTTCGCATAAGCTTCATGGTCTATTTTTTTGTTTACAAATACTCCTTCTTTTATTTTTCTTTTTAAAAATTTGTAAGTCGCATCAATATACGCATCATTTATACGAGGGTCCAAATTTATAGCGGCAACAATAAGGATTTTACCAGTCAAGGCTCCT
>NYWG01000142.1 GCA_002684915.1 Verrucomicrobiales bacterium | reverse complement strand
GCCTCCCACGCGTTCGACGCGGCCCAGCCCTTGTCATCTCGGCCAGCTCGGCGTCAATATTTCGTCTGACAGATCGCCTTGCGATCCACCTGCGCCCTGGTGTCGGCGGTGTCGTAGGCGTTCCCCGAGGTGTAGGCGTTTCCCGAGGTGTAGGCGTTCCCCGAGGTGTAGGCGTTGGTGTGTCTGGCGGTGTGTCGTCTGGCGGTGGCGGTGTGGCTGGCGGTGTGTCGTCTTCGTTTGATGAGTTGTTAAGCGAATCCAAAGCAGCGTCAACATAAGCGTCTCTTTGTGCAGGTGTAAAACCGCGATAAATCTGCGCAGGTGTGCGATCCACCAAAGCGTCAACATAGTCTCTTTGTGCAGGTGTAAAACCGCGATAAATCTGCGCAGGTGTTTGCGCGACTGGTGATCCGGAATCAATGACAGCCGGAACTGTAAATATTGGTATACCTAGCTCTCTGGCAAGATCGAAATTCCAATTTTCTTCAAAGAATTTTTTTATTTCGGGATTTCTTGCCATTTGTGACACTAAGTGTCGTATAGCGTTGCGCACAATCATGTTTGGGACATAATTACGATGTGTTAAAACGACGCCGCTTGATGTTCGTATAGGATACATGTCAAGTCGGTCTAAAGAAGTTTTCTCATAAGTAAACCCATCTGCGGCAACTACTGGTTGAATAAATATGCATTGAGTGATGGGACATATAAAGTCTTCTAAATCTATGTCACCCGCGGCGCCCCCAGAAATGCTTTCAAACGAGGACTTACTATCGTTAAACTTGATTCCTAACGTTTTTAAATAATTTCTTCTTGATGTTTTACTTGGCAAGGCTTGTAAAGTTTTTTTTATTACTTGTTTTGCAGGCATTTTATTATACCAAACAAAAAAAATCTTTTTGGGGTTGCGATCATCCATCCTGGAGAGAAATATAAAGACGTTCCTCCCATTGTCTTATTGTACGATCAAACACCACATCAGTAACGAAAAATGAGGCCCAAGGTTTTACGAGAACGTTTGCAAACCTGTTCGTTGCATCCGTTTCAAACGCCTAAAAAAAAAATCAGCTTGGAAGACGACGACGATTTTTTAGCTTATGCAACCCCGGAAAATCAGATCAAGAAAACTTTATCTTCTCCTCCATCATTTCGTAAAATAAAAAAGTTACCGCCCGTTGATGTCAAACATCAAAAACGTTTAGCCGACTATGGATTCCTGCCACCCCCGCCCTCGTTATTTAGATACACAAAAACGTTGGGCAAGTTGGACAATTTGAAAAATTAGACCGTTAGCGTTTATTTTTTTATGTGCCAACGAATCATTCAAAAAAAAAAATAAGCAATACAAATGCCGGTGACTAAGAGATTAATTATAATTTTGATACCAGTCGTCCTAATAATTTTAGTAGTAATCGCGTCATTAATAGTATTATTCCGTCCGAAAAATGAAGCAATCGAGGATATCAATGGAATTTGGGTAGTTTTTGGACAGCAATGCCCAGGAGATACTGAAAAAATCAACAACGCAGAATCTCTGACAGACTTGGCGTTTTGTATAGAAAATTTTAATTTAATTGATGGCAATGATATCAATGAATACGATGATGCTCCACCTGGTTGTATTCGAAAAAATGAGGAAATAATATTTAATTTGCAGTCATCTGGTGTAACCTATCCAGATATAACTTATTACGAATTTTGCAAGAATTCACAAAACGTGGAACAGACAATTAACCCAGGCTGTGCAAGACAAAGTCAAGCTCAAAATGTCTTTAATGTCGAACAATTATGTTGTCAAGACGTCGGATGCACAAATCCTAACGAAAAATCTAGATATGATTCCATACACTGTTTTGATGACGGGAGCTGCAACCCAGTCCTTTTGGCCAACGAGCAATATAGATTTAAACCATCTTCAGTTGTAGATAGTTATGTCTTCAAGTCGTGCTCTTTTAATGAAAATGTTTATCAAGATTCTGACAATTATCCACAAGCCCTTCTAGAAAACGCATACAACCCCTACGACGAAACTGTCGGCGCGCAGCTAACGATTCTAAATAATTTTGAGCCAAATTTTGAGTATGTAGTAACGGACGAAAACCGAGAAGACGAAGTTACGTATTGCATTGAAACACCAAAAACGTTTTATATATATATTGACTATCTATCGTTTGAAAACGCACGAGTGTATGGTAAGGACCGGTCTGGCGTTTTAGAATTCACAACGCAAATCCAAAATTTAGAAGATTATACTGATTCGACGCAGTTGCAGTTCTACGACGGCGATACTGTCGTATTTTTCGTTTACAATAACTTTTATTTGGGTACCGCTCAAGACATTCGTTCGATGCTTGACAGCGATGGTGGCGATACGAGCCCCACGTACACGTTTAACACTGTAGGAACTTATTATTATGGGGTTGAAGATGTTGCAAAAATTTGCGGAAGCATTTTGATTACACCACGCGAAAAAATAGATAGCGATAGCAAACAGGCCCATTTCGCCGTTATCGAAATTAAAACGAACCCAAATGACGAGCTTGGGTTCGTTTCACAATTAGGTGGATTCATGCAGGCAGACCGCCCAATATTTGCTGCGATACAGGAAACCCACGGAGATTTGGTGTCACAGAAAAATCCATCGGCTTCAAACTTGTCCTTGCGCAAATTTAATCCAAGCATTGATTCAGACGACAATATTGAAGAATTTACCAAAGACGAACATGGAAGTATAGTCGGCGTTCGCGTAGTCATTCAACTCATCGACGAAAACGGCAATTGCGTTTCTCCGGGTTTGCAAGTAAGAAATTCACCAAATTCTGAAGGCTGGATTCAGGGATCTGAAGACTTGATTGATTTTGAACCTGTTGGATTGTATTATGACGACTCTTTAACAATATACCAAGATGAGCAAAAATTAAGTATTGTTGACGAGCAGAGTCAAATTTTTGTCCGGGGGGCTACCTACCAATTTACTTTTGAAGAGCCTAAATTGCAATTTGCTATTTACTCACATGTCGTAAATGAAAATCCGTCATTTCCTTTCTCAACAAATTCAGAGACAGTGACAAAAAACATTTTCAATCGCGATTTTATGTTTACCTATAATCTGACTCCTGTACTTAGTGGTGATGTTGATGATAATCTTTTTAAATTTTTAAATGATTCTGATGAAAATTTGCCCACGAAAAATTTTACGATAGAATATCCATATTCAGTAATGCTCAAATCCTACAAAATTACTATTGACCAAGATGATCCGGTCAATCTTCCAAGTAGGTGGGTTTTGCAGGGTAGTAACGAAAGCTCATTTAGCTCTAACGATGTCATATCTTTAATAACAACAAATTCTCAAATAAATTGGATCAATGGATCTGATACGTGGGAAACAACCAACCAAAAATCATATAAATATTATAGAATTATTTTCAAAGATCCTATACAAAAAAAAATAAAAAGAATACAATTTTATGAACAGAGAATGCAAGAGTATAGAGAGGGTGTAAGCTATTTCGAGGATGCGTCAATGACTCAAATTAAAATTCCATACGACGCGCCCTCATCAATAATAATTCACAGACCTACTGGTAACAATTTAGACCATTTAGAACTTGCATCTATTAATGTAGTAGACGACGCCTCTAATCGGCCTTATTTTACAGTTGATGACGTCTATTCCAATCCGCAAACGGGACCTATGCTGCCACTTAATAAAGTTATTGATAAAAATGAAATTGATCCGATGAAATATAGAATAGAGCTTTACGAACTATGAGTCTGTTTAAGAAATTTTATCTGATTTCTTCCGTCTTTTTTAGTGTGAAACGTTACCAAATCTGGATATTTCTTTTGCAGCCTCGCGGCGCATTCATTTTCTTTTTCAATGGTTCGTCCCGCTGCGTTATTACCACCTTTTGCATATATCGTGGATTTGAATGTCAATTTATCAAATCTAAGTACTCCTCCGTATTTTAAGTATGATAGAATGCTGTAATGATAGTCATTTTTATATTGGGTCGACTTATAAAATCGTAAACTTTTGTCATTTATGAACCCGTAGAAAGCGCCATAAATGAAAGACAAGCCGGTATTTATACCACCAGGTTGGACTTTCTTAGTCTGCATGAAATAAGCGTTCGCCACCGGATAAAACCCGAATAGTTGTAGTTTTTTTTCTTCAAGGAGTTTAAATCCCTTGTGCAATATTTGTTTAAAATTGTTTACTCTTTTTAGCTTATTTTGGTTGTCGAGCTTATAGAGTCCGGTAATGTCGTCGTCCATGGCTACTAAGCGTTCCCCGGTTGGAAAATAATCCACTATAAAATTGCTTATGTTAGTCAATCCTCTTTTTCCAATAATAATATTTCTATTGTATTTATTGTTTTCAAGCGCCTGCTCATATTTTATTTTTTGCGCCTTGTCATCTACAAATATGTAAACAAGTCGTGGATCGATCTTGCTGTCTTCCAGAACTTTTAAAGTTTTTTTAATCAAGACTTTGGTTCTTTCGTACGTAGGTATGACTATTTTGTAACTAGTCATATCTTACTCCCTAACAATATTATTTTGAAATGCTTTCATTTTTAAATACACTACTTGCATCTTGCATTCTAATGTGGTATATTTTCTTTGAAGGTAATTAATAATGTTCTGCGTATCTTCTTCTAGACTTAAGTTTTCGACTTTCTCAAAAATGTAAAGTTTCCAAACATTCCGCGATATGTCATCAAAATTTAGAACGCAGGGTAACGATTCAACAACTTTTTTATAATCATCTTCAGATAATTTCTTTCCGTTTAAAAATTGTAAAATAGCCCTGTAATATTTAGGGATTAATCTTTCGATTTTTTGGCGGATTGTATTTGGTATATTAGAAAGTAACTCGTGTTCTTGTTCTTCAGTTAAATTCAGTCGATCATCTTCTTCTTGTAGTGGATCTTTAAACTCGTCTGGGACTTCGTTTCTAGATTTGTTGTTATTCTGAGTGTAAGTTGAAGCCCAGCGTAGATTAGTTTTCTCATGACAGGGCATAACTTGCCCATTTTCAACGTGAATATAGTTATTACATTTTTCATGTGGCTTTATATGGTCTGCGCTATAATTCTTGAAGTCAGGAGGATTTCCCACAAAAGTAAATAGACAAAGTCTTGCAGGAACAAATCTTGAATTTTGGTAGTTAAAAACTATGCGTTTGTAGTCATCATTATCATATTTACCATGGTCATATACTTCAGTTCCCCTGCTAACTTTACATTTATTAGCAATATGCAGGCTCTCAACATCGCAAAATAGCAATTTTTTAGGAGGTTCCTGATCAAAATAATTCATAATTACAAAAGTTGAGTTATTTGAAATATATAAGTATTCCCCGTTTTTTCCTTGTTCTAAATTGTCATAGTTCCCTTGCTGTACCAATCTAAACTCCACATCGCGTTTTGGATCTAATTCAATATTTGTAACAACTCTACGTTTCTTTTGTCTAGGTTGAATATATGGTGTTTTCAATTGAACAAGTTCATTCAAGGCAAGTCTTGTAGGTTCATCACAATTTACAGCATGTTTTTGTAAACAAGACAACTTGCGTTGCAACAAGTTGTCTTCATTTATATTTCTAAATTTAATTGAATGTTTGAAAAATTCACTTCCCCAAGCCTTGTTACGAGAAATCGGTTTTACAAATTTTTGGTTTGTCATCGGATTTGTATAAACATGAATAATTGTAATTCCTGGCAGCTGCGGGTCACATTTTTTGTATTTGCAGTTTTTATCAAACACAGCGTAAACTTCAAAATCATCCACACATCCAAGTCTTTCACAAAACTCTGTCAATAGTATCGAAATAGGTTCATCAAAATCTATATCTTTTTTTATTTCAATAAAAGTTTCAACTGGAAGCTCTTCGCGATCACGTACGTACTCTAATTCTTTTTGTCGTGATGTTTTTTCGTTTGCAATTGCAAAAAATATGCGAGCGCAGGGATTTAAATTGAAGTCACCACCAAACAACTGATCAACCATGTCCGTGAAAGTAAGAAAAGTATGCTCTTGTATTTTTTGGATTTGATCATCCTTAATGCGAAGCAACAGTTTCATGTTTTTGCGCAGTAATTCTTTTAATTCAGGCTTTGTAGTTATTAAGGTCCCAACGTAACTCAGCCAAGATGTATATGATATCTTTTTGAATGGTTGTTTTTCATTTTGGTTTCGTTTTTGAAGAATATAATCAATAACTTTATCATCGTTTATTGATACTTCGTTGTCAATGGCGAATTTGATAATATCTTTAAAAAAAATATCAGTTAACCAGCGCGGGGCCGGGGCCATGACAATTGAAATTTAATTTACAATAGCTTGATTTCTTTGTTTCTTTCTCCAAAACACAAGATAAAATTAAATTTTCTCCACCCAATATTTAGTTGTTCACACAAATATTCAAATTTCAACTGATGAACACTATTAGTGGTTCAAGACGAGTGGGAACAGTGGATTGGCGTAACCAACCGGCATGTCAAGTGTATCGACGTAGGAGTGGATATACACACGTGACGTTTGGTGGTGATTATGATCCTGAGAAGCGTCGCCTCTACAGTCAAAATCATTTTTCGCTGCCTTTTCGTATAAAAGAGAAGGGCAAAGAAAAAAATAAAAAAGTTCCAATAACAGTAGAAGTGCCTTCAGAATATGTTCCGTTTTTTCGCGAGGTAGATGAAAAAGTTTTGCAAATAGTTCAAATTAAAAAACTGATTTTGTTTTCGGAGGAATTTACAAACGATCAGATCAAAGACAATCAACGAAAGATTTGCGAGAAGGTATCATCTAATGGTCGTGATTATACGACAGTTAAATTAAAGATTGACGCTTCCGATTCTCACATTGTTATGCCTGATTTAAAAATTACATTTAGTATTCATTTTAATTACATCTGGGTGGATCCAAGTTCTCATGCATTTAGCACTGAAATACGCATTCTTCAAGTAAAACCTTACAAACAAGAGGATATTCGAAAATATTATGGACCCACGGTAATAAACGACAATGACTTTGACCAGTCAATTGAGCTAGCTGAGGCCAATATTATTGATCGATATAGGGCTGACAGAGCTGTGGCGGCCGCTGTGGTTGAACTCACGAAGACCTTCTTGGCTGACTTACATTATGAAGCAGTCAGCCAAGAATTGTTAAACAAGGCAGAAGCTGGCGATGACAATGCCATGTATTTGCTCGGCGTTTCTTTTTGTCGTGGGGTTTATTTTAAAAAAAACATGGAAAAAGCTCTTGAATGGTTTAAGCGCAGCGCAGATGCCGGCAACATACACGGTATGGCGATGTATGGTGACGCTTGCTACCCTCAATACAAGTGCGCACTTGTACATATTACTCAAGCTGCGACGCTAGGATCAGACTTCGGCGCTATCACACTTGCCGGAATTTTTTTAACACACAAAGATTTTGTTCAAGCGCGTCTCTGGTCAGAGAAGGTGCTCAATGGTACAAATGACAAAGTATTGGAATGGCAACTTCAAAAGATTGGATTAAGACGGCCGGATTATAAAGTTCAAGCTTCAAAGTATATTCAAGATATTAATAGGAGGCAAAGGGAGCTTCTACGGCTGCAGACTGAGCATAGAAAGCTAAAAGAAGAAAACGAAAGGCTCCGGTCGGCCCCGCCGAAGCGGGCGCGCGTCGAGTAGTCCCTTTCGGCGTGAATCTTTGATTGCGGCTTCCTCTTCCCCTTTTGAGTAAAAAACCATACAAAAAAAAATCTCGCGGGGTTACGTATTTATTAAGCGGTTTTGTATAAAATTGGGGGGACTATCCCAAGCAAGGGTATAAAAACTGTAAACACAGTGCTTACAATCGACGTTGGATAGCGCCAACCTTTGCCCTTTAACTTAGCAGTGTAAATTGAAGCTACCACAAGCATCGCAATTCCTATAATTAGAACTGTCGCGGCAATTGCATATATTGTAGACATATTATCATCATCGTCTTCGTCATAATCCATGAGTGTTTGTTTAATCTAGAAATTTATTTTTTTGAGAAAAGAGGAAAAAAAATAAATTTCAAATGTTATGATGATGTGTTCTTACATATGTCCCATAATATTGCTGTGCACAACTGCATTTTTTTTGTGCAACGAGGAAATAAAACAAATTCTCTTACTTGGCTACGCTGAACACGATTCGCACACTGGGTTCGATTCGCAAGATGGATTAGAATTTTGGGAATTTGAAACTGCGAACTGAATAGCGGAAGCTGGACTGTTCATGCGTAAATAATAAGTGCTAGTTTTTAAACCAAGGGACCAAGCTTTGAAATGAAGCGACGTCAATTTGGCTCGCGTAGGATCTTTCATAAAAATGTTGAGAGACATGCTTTGGCAATTGTACTTACCCCTGACCGCTGCGTGTTCTAATAGATCTTTTTGCTTAATTTCCCAGGCTGTCCTAAAAACCGCTTTTTCGGGATTAGACAAAATTTCTTTAGGAAGTTGCTGGACGCTGCCAAAGTTTTTTAGTAAATTATCCTTGACATCCGAATTCCATCTATTTTTTGACAAAAGGATCTTCCGTAACTGCTTGTTCACAACAACGTGTTCGCCGGCCAGCGTGCCTCGTGTAAAAATCATAGCGCTATACGGTTCTATGGACTCGGAATTTCCAGCAATCTGCGCCGTTGACGCAGTAGGCATGAGCGCGGTGCTCAAAGAATTTCGCAGACCGTGCATCTTTATGTTTTGTTTGAGAACATCCCAGGATTTAGTAGGGATTTCATAAGGTTTCTTTTCCCACAAATCGTATTGCAACAATCCCCGGCTAGCCGGACTTCCTTCATACGATTCGTAGGGGCCATATTTTTCGGCTAATTTGTTGCTCGCGTCTAGGGCTGCGTAATAAACCACTGCGTGTATTTGCTCGTCGAGCAACAAAGCTTTTGCGGATCCCCACGCATATTTCAGACTTGCAAAGCAATCAGCTAATCCCTGTGTTCCAATCCCAATCGGACGATGTTTCTTGTTAGAGAGTTCAGCTGATGCGATCGGATAATAAGACACGTCTATGAGGTTGTCTAAATGCGTAGCGATTTGAAACGTAGTATTGTATAGTTCCTCAAAATCAAAACCCGTATCTTTTATGAATTTAGGAAGGCAAATTGAAGCCAGGTTGCACACGGCAGTCTCGTTTGTGTCGCTATATTGCACAATTTCCGCACACAAATTTGAAGAACGTATAGTTCCAAGGTTTTGTTGGTTGGATTTTCGGTTGCAAGAATCTTTGAACAATAAATACGGCAGACTCGCATTCATTTGTAAATCAATTATTCTGTAAAATACGTCACGAGCCTTCATTTGCTTCGTATACATCTTTTTTTGTTCGTAGTCTAAATAAAGATTCTTATAATTGTCGCCCCATTTTTCTGAGAGACCTGGGCATAGCTCTGGACAAAAGAACGACCACTTTTCGTTGTTCTTAACTCTTTCCATGAATAAATCTGAAACCCAAACGGCTGTAAATAAATCGTGAGTTCTTAATTCCTGACTTCCATATGTTTGCCTAGCTTCTAAGAATTCGATGAAATCAGGATGATGCGGTTCAAGGTACACAGCAATCGACCCCCTTCTTCTTCCTCCACCTTGATCAACTGTCTTAGCCATAGTATTGAACATTTGCATCACCGGCAGAATTCCATTTGCTGCGCCCGAGCCCCCGTTAATTGGCGACCCCCGCGCCCTAATATCGTGAAAAGAAATTCCTATGCCCCCGCTCATGTGACTTATTTTAGCGCAATCGTGAAGGCTAGAAAATATGCCGTCCACGCTGTCCTTGTCGGAAGTCATTGCGTATAAAAAACAAGACGCAAGGCTTGGATTCTTTTCGCATCCACAATTAAACATTACCGGCGTGGCGAAACTTGCGCGACGGCTACTCAGGGTTTTAAATAATTGCACAACCTCATCCTGCGACGCGTCTTCCCGTACGAGCGAGATTGCAAGGCGCATGTACATGTAAATGGGACGTTCGACGATACCCGAAGCATCTCGCAAAAGATATGCTCTTTCAAGAGTCGACAGGGCAAAGACGTCTAGGTCTTGGTCTAAATTATCATGTTCTTGTACTAAATTATCGTAAAATTCCTTGTTTTTCATTACCTGTTCGTACAACGCTTTGGAAACAACTGGACGTTTCTTTCCTCCTGGTGATACGTTGTCAAATAATTTTGTTATGCACGCGGAAAAGCTTGGTGGCGTTGAAATCTGTATCGCTCGCAGGGCAAGCCTAGCTGACATCTTTTCTGTGGCCACATCTGCAACTTGCATAGCTAAAATTTCTTGGGATATTTTCTTATAACATTCTGGCAGTTTTAATTTTTTTGATTTATACGCTTTTTGTACGTCTGCTACCAAATCTTTAGGTAGTTCATAATTAAACTCATTTGCTAAATTCTTGATAGCGTCCATTTTTGTTAATAGAGTAAAAAAAAAAATAAGTTTTTTTTAACGCACCGACCTTGTTATGTTTTATCGCGCGATCTTTTTTTAAATAATCCTTTTAGAGTTCCTTTAGTGTTTTCCTCCTCTGATTCCCGAGACGACACGTCCTTCTTCTTTTTCTTGGCAGTAGATGATTTCATTTTTTTTCGGGGCGGTTCTTCTAATTTGTTGTTTTTTTCAATGAATTCGTGATACAAACCCCGCGACGTAATGTTTTCGCTGTTCATAGCTTGAGACGTTGCTTTTTTGTTTTGAGCTTTTAGTTGTCGAGTAACTTCCTTTGCTTCCGTAATATTGATGGTGCATTCTCGTTCTAAAACGATCGGTATTGACACAAATGGTAAAGTCTTTTCCACAATTATTTTATTGCTAGAGCCGAGATCTCTGAATTCTTCAATTGTCAAATTTCCACCAAATTCCTTTAACCAGTGAGTTGGGGGCGAGCACGAAAAATCTTGGATTCCCTGTTCCATCGCCAAAGCCCTTAGCCACGACATGTGTTGAGCCATATTATGGTGGTAGTGCACGTCGCCCCACGCAGCTGCACAAGACGGTGAACAGAAATTACCGATTGCTTCATATTGACCTGCGGAAGAATCAAAACCGATGGGAAACTGCCACGCAGTGCTAGAAAATTTATGCGCACAATGCCAGCAGCTGGCACCTTCAAAGTCGTTATCGTAAATTAAAGTGTCTTTGGATAATTTTCTGACAACGTCCGCTGGTCTATATAGGGCGCAACACAACATTTTCTTCGATATGTCGGTCACATTATCATCAACGTTGCAATGTTCCAAACAATCACTTTTACAGGTGGAGGATTTTCTATTCATATCTCCAGACTCAATTATTATTGTCTCAATATATTTAATTTCAACTGTGACCACGGTTTTTTTTAGCCAGCATTGAAATTTAAAATTTGATTTGTTAAAATGATTCTTTTTTCAATCGCCGCGGCGATGGCAAGTGGTGTTAGATTTTCGACGCGATCTTTCGGTCCATGCGGCGAAGTACCCACTCAGCCTGAAAACATTTTAGTAGTTGGAGCAGGTGGTAGAACAGGGCGAGAGGTAGTGTACCAAAGTCTGAAAAATGGCCACAATGTTATTGCGCTGACGCCTTCTCTCAAGCGCGACAGCTTGAGGGTTCCGAGAGGTTCTGCGACCAGCGATGGTATAGATATTTCCACAAACATCATGAATCTTAATAATTACGATTATTCGCCGCAACTACACGTTGTCGTCGGATCCGTGCTTAACCACGAATCGCTTAACGATTGTTTTACAAACTACGGCAAAATATCATCTGTCATTTTGGCTCATGGTGGAAATCCAAATGACGTCGGAAACAATATGTTGGGTCACGGAACTTTAAATGTTTTAAACTACATGAGACACCAAAACTGTAAAAAAATTACCGCCGTGACTTCAGTTGGAATCAAAGAAAGTTATATACAGGTGCCAAGTTTTTTTAAGGATCGAATCGACACAATCTATAAACATGCGTTTGCAGACAAAGCTAATCAAGAATATTATTTGGAAAAAAGCGATACTTGTTGGTGCATCGTTAGACCTGGCGGTTTGACTTTTGACGCACCAAAAAATTACGTTGATATTGTACCGTTACCGAAAAAAATCGGTACGATTTCTAGAGCAGACGTTGCTGGTTTTTGTCTACGATCCGTGACAGATCCTGACTTCGCATTTTTCGGACAAAAAATATCAATTTCTAACGATAACAGCTTTGGCATACCCGTAACGCCCTTACGTGTTTAGAAAATTTCTCTAATTATTCAATAAGATATTTTTGGAGACATTCAGTTTACATCTTCTCCGCTACTTATAGTTTCTAAATCTAAGACATCCAAAAAAAAATTATGCCGCCGCACGAGCAGCCTTCTACCTTCGTGACCCAGCTCATGCGCATGATCGATGAGCGGCCCGACATCATCCGCTGGAGTCGAGGCGACATCATGATCCCGGACCCCGCGGCGCTCGAGCGCAATCTTTTGAAGTATTACAAGCACTCGAAGTACGCGTCGTTCCAGCGCCAGCTCAACTATATTGGGTATCGGCGGAAGTGGCTGGGTCGCGGCTCTATGATGAAGGATACGGTCTACGAACGCCAAGGCGCCTCGGAAAACTTGGACGACCTCCTCT
>NYWG01000141.1 GCA_002684915.1 Verrucomicrobiales bacterium | reverse complement strand
TCAATTTTTTTTGATCTCTCTTGAAGTAAACTAGGTTCAAAACGAACTAATCCCTCATAAGCACCAGGCTGAACGAAAGCAAAGTCAACTTTGCCTTTGGCAATTTTCTGAAGATTTTCCACAGTGCCATCGGTAGACAACACCTCTGCTTTTCGGCCTGCTTGGATTATAGCGTCCTTCAAACTTAAAGCGATAGGGTGATACAATCCCCCCCTAGGACCACCAGCAATAATGATCGTTCGATTCATACCAATTAAACTTGTAATCAACTGGTACAAAGGAAAACAAACTAACAGTACTACCAAAAACAAGGTTATCCATTTACGATTCATGTATAAAAACTATATAGAGACAACTTATAGTTTAAATTTAGAACGGACAAGTACTGGTATCGAAAATAATATTTTTTTATGGCGGCATTGGTCTGGCTCACCAACACTAAGTGCATGTCGGATTCTACCTTGAAGGGGGCAAGTATATTAATACTCGAAGACGAGCTGCTTTTGCGCAAGCATTTGGCAGCAGTACTTGAGCAACAAGGTACCGATGTAACAGCAATGGGCACAGTTGATGAAGCACGATGCCATTGATCAACTAGGAGGAAATGTCTCTGCAGCCGCCCGCCTCCTCAATGTCTCCCGAGATTATATCCGCTACCGCCAGAAAAAATCAGGCAAAGAGTCAGATATCAAGCTTACGTAAAACGTATTTGCCTAATAGATCAGTCTCAAGATTAAGCTTATCACCAACTTTACGAGTACGCAGATTAGTAATCTGACGTGTATGAGGGATAATCCACACGGAAAAACCGCGCTTGCGGATAATGGCCACAGTAAGGCTTATACCATCAACTGTAATCGAACCCTTTGGAACAAAGCCTGCCATCAGGCGGCTTGGCACATCAACATCCAGCAGCCAATCTTTCCCTTTCTTTTCCCATTTACGAATTTTGCCAACAGCATCAACATGGCCGGTAACAAAGTGCCCCCCCATCCGCTGCCCTAAAACCAATGCTCGCTCAAGATTAACCAATGTTCCCTGTTTCAGAGCGTTCAGATTAGTTACATCCCACGTTTCACGTAGTAGATTGAATTCAAATCCCTTAGATTTGCCTCGCTTGGATACCTTTGTCGCAGTTAAGCAACACCCATTCACTGCAATACTATCACCAACATTCGTGCCAGATATGCACAAATCTGAAGAGATCCTAATTATCACAGAATCTCTTCTGTGATCTATCTCAGTGATTCTGCCTGTTTCCTCAACTAATCCGGTAAACATCTCTATTATTCTCGAGTTACACTTGCTGTAAGCATCAGGTCAGACCCAATATTTCTCCAGCGTATTTTTTCTAAATATAAACCAGGCTTCAATGGCAACCCTTCGCCAGCTACGCCAGTTCGCGCTTCTCGTCCACCTAAAATTTTCGAGGCATAAAAAAAGTTAATCCGATTAACAAAACCAGATTCAATAAACGCTGCATTAGTTTCCCCTCCTCCTTCGACTAGCAGATTTGTGATATTTTGTTTACCTAGTTTTTTAAGCAGATACTTTAAATCGAATTTACCTTTTTTCAATGGGCAGGTCATCACTACACATTTCTTTTCGAGCTTAGCTAAGCGAGAAACCGAAGCATTCGGCGAAACAATGATAGTAGTTCTTGCCGCACCATCATCATTGAGAATTTTCGTATCAAGTGGCGTACGCGCACGAGGATCTAGTACAATTCTTTTAAGATCAGGTCCTCGCCATTCTCGCTTAGGCCTACGAATATCACGCAGCGTCAGTGCAGGGTCGTCATTTAAAATAGTTTTAACACCAACTAGAATAGCATCAACCTCATGACGGAGTTTCATTCCTTCGCGTCGAGCCAAAGATCCAGTAATCCATTTAGACTCTCCACTAACACTGGCAATTTTACCATCCAGTGTCATTGCTGCTTTAACTGTAACAAAAGGCAAGCCGGTTATTATCCAGTGATTGAAAGCAGCATTTAATTCTGCAGATAGATCAGAAAGTATACCGTATGCAACCTCTACTCCTTTACTTTTAAGTAGCCGCAAAGCTCTACCAGCATGCCTAGAATTTGGATCAACCGTCGAAAAAACAACCCGACTAATCTCAGCATCAAGAATTGCCTTAGTACATGGAGGTGTCCGGCCAGTCGTAGAACATGGCTCTAAAGTTATATACATTGTGGAATTACGAGTTGAATGCCCCTGCCGATGAGCATTAGAAATAGCATTGACCTCAGCATGCTCCAACCCAGCACGCCTATGCCATCCACGACCTATTATCTTACCGCCGCTGACCAACACGGCACCAACCATAGGGTTAGGAGATGTCTCTCCTTTTGCGCGTTTGGCTAGCCGCAAAGCTTCACGCATTATATGTTCGTCAGAAATCAAAATTAACGAACCTCATTGTTAGTGTTAAGAAGATCATTAAGCGCTCTATTTGCAACTCGAACTATATATTTGTTAGGCTGATCACGAAGCGCCTTTTTCAATTCTGGAATTAGGGGTCGAGCCTGCTCTTCCATTTCATCAAGCACAATGGCCGCTTCAAGCCTTGCCCACTGATGGGGCCCAGCAAGTGCTTTTTTCAAAACAGGAAAAGATTCTTCGGGTTTGCCCATCCTTGCCAGAGCTCGACCCGCAGCTATTCGAACACTGGCAGAGGAATCAATAAGTAGTTTTCGTGCCACAAGCAAAGCATTAACCGACTCTCTTGGAGCAAGATTGCCAATCCCTGTAACACCCCAGTAACGCACTGCCGCATCGATATCGTTTATTGCTTTTAAAAGCATAGGTAAAGCATCTTGTCCAGATGAAGCGAGTGCCGCTGTTTCACTGAGCCTCGTCATAATAGATGAACTATCTTTTTGTCGAAGAATCCCATATCGAGAACCATATAATGCTTCACGCTCAATTATTTCCGACTCAGGCAATAAACCAATATCCCGTGTTTCTCGAACCCATGAGTAGTGAGCTTCACGCATTTTTTTGAGTTGTTGAATATAAACAGGATTATCAGCAAGATTACGTATTTCATGAGGATCATTCTGAAGGTCATACAACTCCTCAATAGGTTTTCTTGTAGCAGAAAATAGCTTAGCTGCAGATGGCAGAATGCCGCTTTGTTCGAGACGCCGAATCTCTTTCATCGTCGCTCCTTTTTCCGGAGTATTCATATACTGATAATAAGGCTTAAGTGGCTCATAATTTCGAATGTAACGAAAGCGTTTATCACGCACCATACGAATGATGTCATAACGTTCATCCATCCTATCACGAGCCCCGTATACATATTCCCGATGAGCTTTGAGCTGATTACCAAGAAAAGCACGCCCTTGCATATAATTCGGAACAGATAGCCCCGCCAACTTCATAACTGTCGGAGCTAAATCAATAGAACTTATAAGTTGTTGATCTAATGTCCCAGGTGCTCCTTGTGAAGAAACACGTAAAATTTTAGGGATGCGCACTATAAGCGGAATACGCGTCCCGGAATCATAAAGCCAACGCTTAGCTCTAGGTAACCCTACGCCATGGTCACTCCAGAAAAAGACAATCGTATTTTCAGCCTCACCAGAAGCTTTAAGTGCACGCAGATGGTCACCAACCCATACGTCCATAGCAGTGATTAATTCATAATTACGCTTCCAGTCCTCACGAACAACCGGTGTATCCGGATAGTAGGGTGGCAACTTAAGTTGAACCGGATCCTGTCTTTGTAAAGGCTTCAAATTTTTGGTCACCGATCTATACTTCGCACCGCTAGCTATTCCACTCTCATGACAACCAGTGAAATTGAACACAGCAAAAAAAGGCTGATTTGAATTTCGGTTTTTCCAATGAGCCTTGCTACTAGAAGCGTCCCATATCTGCTTCGGCGCAGTAAATTGATAGTCAGTTTTTGAGTTGTTTGTACAATAGTAACCTGCCTCACGAAGATACATTGGAAACGGCTTTAAAAACTCTGGCAAATTAGCATTACAGCGCATGTGATGTGTTCCAATCGTAGTTTGATACATTCCGGTAATGATACCTGAACGGCATGGCGCACATACTCCAGCTGTTGTAAATGCATGTGTGTAGAGAACTCCTTGTTGAGCCAAACGATCCAGATTAGGAGTGATAGCTTTAGCATCGCCGTAGCATCCAAGATGCGGACCAATATCCTCTGCAGATAGCCAAAGAATATTAGGAGGCTTGGCTAAGCCTTTTTCAAATTGACCAAACATGGCCAAGAATAAAACGACAAAAACAAAGCGCATCATCATGCCAAAAACCTACAACTTCATCTAAAATATCGCACTCAGAAAAAGATCTTATGGTTAAATAGAAAATAAATCACGGATACAAAAGGTATTGATCCCATGCCCCATCAGCTTGAGCTTTATAAATCAAACGCTCGTGAAGACGCGCAGGAGCACTAAGCCAAAATTCTACTTCATTTGGTAAAAGTATCCAACCAGACCAATGATCCGGCCTAGGCACAGTGCTGCCTTTAGGGTATTTGGACTTAAAATCAAACAGACGTTCATTAAAATCACCACGCTTTTCCATAGTCGAAGATTGAAGTGACGCCCAAGCCCCTATCTGACTGTCATAATCTCGGGTTTCAAAATAAGCATCAGCCTCCCTATCACTGACCTGAGAGACACTACCAGAGATCCGAACTTGCCGTTGCAAACTTTTCCAATGAAAACAAATTGAGGCTCTTTGATTACCCTTAAGATCATCTCCCTTGTGACTATTCATATTAGTATAGAAGACAAAACCATTTTCATTCATTCCCTTTAATAACAACATACGCACACTTGGCTGACCCGTGAAATCTACCGTAGCAAGTGCAAAAGCGTTAGCGTCATTTATTTCGGTTATTTCAGCTTCTTCAAGCCATGCTTTAAATAAAGGCATCGGAGCATCTTCATTTCCAAAAGCCTTGTTCAATCCATGAGAGTTGGGGGTATCTACCATAAATCAAATACTCCAATTGGCAAGCTGGTCACGCAGGGGTTCCAAGTCATCATCTTGTAATGCCATCTCACGAATTGTTTTATAATCAGAGCGTTGTGCAGCGATATCTAGCCAGCGCCAAGCTTCGTCAAGCGTTTTCATACAAGAGCAGTAACAAGCAAGATTATAAGGTATTAGAAAATCTTTTGGAAAACGATCAACGGATCGACGAAGTGTTTTATACGCCATAGGTATACCAAATCCATCAGCTCGACGAAGAGAATAGGCCCAATTAATCCAATTTGTTACATTGTCTGGTTTCTCAGAGACTTGATCGCGCGCCAATTTTTCAGCCTCAATCCAGTTTTCCTCTCTAGCCAAAATACTCCAATGGACCCCACAAACTTCAGGCAATTTAGCGAGCTCGGGCGTTAACGACTGCAACTCTTTTCGAGCTTCAGAGGGCATACCTAGTTCAAGCCAACCCATTGCCGATCGCAGGCAAAACACATCATTTGTCTCAATCCCTAGTTTTGGCTTAGGTAAATACGGACTGGATTCTTCTTCAAGCTTCACCGTTTATTTTTTAATCGCTTTTCCGTCCGCCTTCCATCCATTGAAACCAGGTGCAAGATCAACTGTAAAATTGAAACCCATATTACTCATTTTTTTACAAGCACGAGCACTTCGAACGCCCCCTGCACAGTATACGAGATAGATCCTATTCTTGTCTAATTTAGCAACTTCTTTATCAAAGTTTGGCGAAAACCAATCTATCCATTTAGACCCTGGTATGTAACCTGCAGTAAATTCGGACCTAGTACGAACATCGAGCAACTGCATTTTTCCTTCCTTCCACATTTTTTCAAATAAGCCTACTCCAATACGAAATGGCTGACCTGATTCAATTCCATACTTTCCAGCAATTTCTGCTGATGTAACAACGGATTTACTTGAGCCATCCAAACACCATTCAATAGCGTTGTTAATTAAGTTAATGAAATTGGTATTCTCAAAATCCTTCTGGTGGCCAAGTGATGTGTAAAAAGAGCGATTACCTTTATAAGTATGAGTCCATGCCACTGGTTCTGCCGAATGACCTTTGACCTCACCAGTAATAAGAGCTGTTGCCTGCTTAGCCAATGGCGTGTTCTTATACAGCGAACCCCCCATTATAAAACCACTTTTCACTCCATTTAAAATAGGATGGCTTTTCATTTCAGGAACAATTGATGTTTTTCCAATTAATTCATTTTTATGATGCCCCTGATAATTCCCACCTAATACAAGCTTATCAAAAGCTAGCCAATTTTGCATGGCATGACTCGCCGTACGTAGACCTATTACCGGCTTTCCACTCTCGATATACCGTTTAATCTGACCCAACTGATTTGCAGGAAGTGTCATTCGCCTCATATAAAAAACAACTAAGTCCGCTTGGCTTAGCACGTTCAAATTAAGAAACTTGTCTTTATCAGTCCGTGTAAGCGTTGTGCACTGGTACCCAAATTTATTTTTTATACTTTCCGCATAAATCGGCAGGGTAATTTCAGACCCGTAAAGAGACTCTCCAGTAAGAAAAACGATATGATGTTTGGCTGGAGCTGCCGATAATTTGACTCCCCAAAACAAACCAACAACTAAAATGAAATGTATCAATGATTTCATAACCTAATAGTAAACTTCGAAAGGTAAAGATTCCCCATGTTAGGCAGACTGTCCAGCTTGATCGCCAAATACGGTTAATAACTTATAGACAAAAACAGACTAAGAGGTGTTGACACACTAGATATAGTATACTTTCCTTCGTTGGCTACATTTTATTGTATAAGGCCAGCATTATGCGTTGCCCCAAGTGTGGTTGTGTTGACGACAAGGTGATCGACTCCCGATCGTCCAAGGATGATTTAGTAATTAGGCGAAGGAGACAATGCCTCAAGTGTACGCAACGATTCACTACCTACGAAGAGATTGAGAGGGGAATCCTTATGGTTATTAAGGATGACGGTAACCGAGAAAAGTTCTCAAGAGAGAAGTTGGAAACCGGCATTAACGCGGCTTGCGAAAAGCGACCGATCAGCGCAGAAGCTATCGAGGCAATGATTCGATATATTGTTGACCAATTATACGACGAATTCGATGGCGAAGTGCCCTCAAAAGTAATTGGTCGTAAAGTGATGCAAAAACTCAAAGAGTTGGACGGTGTCGCCTATGTAAGATTTGCAAGTGTATACTGGCGTTTTGATAACGCAGCAGAATTCCTAAAAGCAGTTCAACAATTTGAGGAAAGGGATGATACAGATACAATCCAACTACCTGGTTTTTAGGATGTCTACAGGAGAGCTCTTACCCTGCTCTGCTGAAGCCATAACTGAAGAATTACTGGGAGAGACTCTAAGCCTTATAGATCCTCAAACAATTCAGGAGGCACTTAAAGCAGTAGTTCATTATTTCCGAGAAGAACACTTAGAACCTAGCGTCTCGGTGGATCAATTCTCCAGCGCACTAGGTAAGGTTCTGCAAGGATTCGGTTTCGATGTTGTATTTGATGAGGATCCACGTATCAATCTTCGTGTAGAAGAAACCGATATGGCAAAACTGGCACGTGAAACTACAGGCCAACAGTACGAACTGTTTTTCTTCCAGCAACTACGCCATGAAGTTAGAAGCAGCCTCCGTAAATCTCCCAACCTTATTCAGTTTAATGGTACCAGGGAATGCGTAAAACGCATTGTAGGCGCCGAGCGTTGGTGCGATCGATGCAGATGGATGCATGATCAGATTGTCTCTTATCTACGAAATTGCCTTGAGCAAGACTCACGTGAAAACTGTGCGTTGATTATTCGCTGATTTCCCTTCAAATGGGCAAGATGACCATCGAACAAATTCAATCTGACGAATCGATAAGAATATCCAAATTTCCGGTTGCAAAGAATACAACGTATCTTGCCCACGCGGCAGTTTGCCCTCTACCCAGTTGCGCGAGAGATGCAATTTCAAATTATGCATCAGCCTGCGTAGGAGAAGATCAGGAGGATTGCATGCCTCCAAACTTACTTCGCGATACTCGTCAACTAGCGGCAGATCTAATTGGAGCAAAAATGAAAGAAATTGCGTTGGTTGGCCCTACTTCCCTAGGATTGAGTTTTATCGCTCAAGGCCTCGACTGGAAGCCTGGAGACAACATAATTATTAATGCAGATGATTACCCTTCAAATGTGTATCCTTGGATGGCGCTCGAAGAAAAGGGTGTTAAACTAAAACACATAAAAGCCTCAGAACTAGGCTGTATTAAGCCTGATGATGTTTTTGAACTTATTGATTCACGAACACGCATGGCGGCACTGGCCTCGTGCCACTATGTTTCCGGATATCGAATTAATATCGATGTTATTGGGCGCGAGCTTAGGTCACAGGGCATACTGTTCTGTGTGGATGGTATTCAAACAGTCGGGGCATTCCCAACATCAGTCGAACACGTCGATTTTCTAGCAGCTGATGCTCACAAATGGATGCTTGGGCCCTGCTCTTCCGGAATCCTTTACGTCAAACACGAAACACAGAAGCAACTTAAACCAATCGTGCAAGGGTGGCATAACCTACTTTGCCCAGACTTCATTGCACAAGAAACTTTAAACTACAAACAGGATGGTAGACGTTATGAGGCTGGCACTGCAAACCTACTTGGTATTGCCGGGCATCACGCGTCACTAACGATGCTTAATAACTTAGGAGTAGACAACATCGCAACAGATCTATTAGACAAACGTAACCAACTAGTACCTGAGCTTTTAAACAAAGGATATCATGTATTGAACTCCGCTGGAGACCTAGATAACGCCAGCGGTATCGTAACATTCCATAAGCCTCAGGCCGACATGTCAAAGCTTGTAGCAAAACTTGAACAAGTAAAAATTAAAGTCTCACTACGATTCATGCGAGATGGCTCCAAGCTTATCAGACTCTCCCCTCATTTTTATAACACAACCAACGAATTAAATCGGTTATTAAATGAATTATAATTACCTATATTGTTGAGGTATCACTTTCGGCACAAAAAATGGGGCGATACAAAGTAGAATCAATGCCCCACACCCTCCATATATTTGAGGTGCCTCTGGCCCAACATTATCAATTAGCCAGCCGGCAACATAATTAGAACAGATACCACCTCCCAGACTTGAACTTATCATTGTAGCTAGCCCTTGACCTGTCGAACGCAAATCACTTGGAATTAAATAATTAACGTATAGAGGCATAGCTACTAAAGCCCCAACAACATAAAAGCTGTGAATAAGCATTGCCCAATGAAGCACAGTCAAATTGTCGCCCCAAAAACCGCAAATTATCCACTTAATTCCACCAGCTCCCAGCCCAGCAAACATTAAAAATCGCACTCCGATACGACGACGCATGTGACCAGACATAGCAATGATCATGATCTCTGGGACAAGCATGATCAGCCATAGCCATTTCAAAGTGCCGACCGGATTCTCTGGCGCGACTGACTCAACAAAAATAGGGAACATAAACATTGGACCGTCTAGCATGAAGTTTGCTAAAAAAACATATATAAAAAATCTTATAAATCTACTGTCGCCAAATAACTGCTTCCAAGAACCAGACTTAGCTTTTTCACGAATAATATTTTGATTAGGAATAAAGATTACAGTCAGTGCAGTAATCAAAATTATAAGCGCCGAACATGGAAACATTAATCCCAACTCTGTATTACCAGAACTCTTTGCCATACCTTCTAAGAAATAAGGAAAGCCAAAACAAGTTAACAAAAAACCAAGCGAACCAATCGCACGAACATATTCAAAGTGAGACGTATCCGAGCGATACAAAAGGCCAAGCCCAAGAGCCATTCCTTGTGGAATTAGGCTGGTATAAAACGCGGCGAAACACGCTGATACAAATAAAAGACCAAAGTATGTTTCAACATACCAAAACGCTATAAATCCAAGAGCTATCCCTAGTGAAATAATTATGAGAATAATTTTACGAGCTCCAGTGCGGTCTGCCAGATATCCCCAAGCCGGCTGGCCTATCAGCCCGACCAAGAAAAACACACCCATAGCAGCTCCTACCTGTTGTCCAGAAAGTGACAGCTCCTGCTTCAGATAAAGCGAGTAATACGGGAAAAAGATGCCAAGCGCACCGAACAAAGTCCCCCAAAAAATCGATAGTACGATTATTAATCTTCTTTGCTCACTAGTAATTGAAGAATGCAACATCCAGTTATTCTACCTTAGATAAGTACAGAAACAGGAAGCTTTCTGAAGTTTTTAAAGTTAAAGCAAGACGATTCGTCGCCTTATTGTGCAGGCACAATTGTCGGCTTCAAATTATTCAAACTATTAGACCGCCCAGACCGCTTGTTATTTCTCTCTCTCTTTTCTAGTTCGCCAAAAATGCGTCGTGCCTCTTCCTGCACCTTTCGATAAGCATTTCTGTCTCCTGAAAGTTTGAATTCTATCTGCCTCCCTAAGAGTTCCATACCTTTTCCCATCAAGTCTGATTCATCAAATTGAATCGAGTTAATTAAATCCAACCGAGCCTGCATCAGATCAGGCGCAACACCGGGTGTATTAACGTCGCCATCACTGCTAATCAAACTTTGTACGGCGTCACGCTTAATTTCTAAATTATACTGGTCATTAGTAATAATATCTCGAAACAACTGGTCAGCTTGCGGATTTTTCCCAACATACTTTGTAGCTGAAGCAGCTAGATTATCCATGTCACTTTCGTTAACTCGGCCACTACGAAATGCCTGCACTATAGCATCTAGCGACTGCTCTTTCCCAGTATTGTCAAAGTAGTTCAATATCGTACGGTCAATTCGGCCATCATCATTAATAAACATTCCCTTAGCGGATTGAACAAATGTCTGGTCGTTATACATGTCCAACACCATGAAAAGATAATTTTTCGAAACACGATCAAAATGATTCCCATTGGATACGGCTACTGGGTCAATCAATAATTCATGCGCAACAGATAGCACCTCATTACTATAAGCATCTTTACCTAACATACCTTGCAAAGCCTTTGCTATATAAGCAACTTCGAATCCCCGTCCTGTAGTTGAAAGTACTTCCACAAGAGTCGACTCGGCTAATAAGCCTCCAATCTCGGCTAGAACATCTATCAATGCTATGCGCATGCTAGGTGGCTGCGAAAAATTTAATGTTGCACGGAAATTTCGATAACGTTTCGCATACTCCTCGTCTTTTTCTCCGTCTCGGCGTATCGAATAATCAACATCTTCCATTCTTTTTAAAAATTCACGTATATGTGGCAAGGCGATATCACCCTGACGGATCAGACTTTCTAGTAAAAAGTTAAGTCGTCGTGAATTAGATCGATGACTCTTTGAAACAGAACGGAAATCGAACATCTCATCGAGAATATCTGGAACTGGCATGAAACTTGTTAAAGGCTCAGGATCCCCACTATCAAATTGACGCTGCAAAGATACAAGTCGGGATTGAGAACTGTCATACCGTTTCTGAAGACTAATCAGTTCGCGCTTCAATCGCTGTTCCCTTTGAGATTGCGAAGTATCAGTATCCAGAGATGATGGCACTTTACCGCATCCAACAGCGACAAAAGCTAAAGCTATTGCTACACAAAGTATCTGTATAAATCGAAATTGAATTATTTTCATAAGGATCATCATCACACTAACCAGATATATCAGCCTCCAGGGCGATCAGTTATAATTGTGGGGACACTAGGAGCTTTCGCTGGGGACCCACCAACAGAACGCTGTTCCCGTTTTACCTGGTCGTTGATTCTCCTAAAATCACTATGCATAGCATCATACCTTCTTTCATCATCAAATCCTCTATTCTCTATCTTAGCCTCAACACGACCGGAATAAATTTCATTGGCTCGAGCCATAATATCATCTTCACCAAGTTGAAGCCTATCCATGAGTTCCAATCGAGACTGAAGAACAGATGCCTGTTCGTTTTTATTCATATTAGTAAGGTCCTCGCTATTGTCCATGGAGCGAATAGTCTCCATCTTGACATCAAGAGAATACTCGTCACTTGTCATAATATTCTGAAACAATGAGTCAGCCTGCACATTATTTTGGCCGACCCCCTGCACAGCCACTCTAGCCATTTCTCTCATATCACTTTCCCTAAGCTGCCCATTCTGCATTGCTTGAACAACTGCGTCGATTGCTCTTCCGCCGCCAATATTTTCAAAATAGCTCAACACTGATCGATCAATCCTTCCCTCTTCATTTATGAGCTGGCCTTGAGCTGTTTGAACGAAAGTTTTGTCTCCATACATTTTAAGCACCGTGAAGAGATATTGTTTAGAAGCCGCATCAAACTTGTTACCGCCAACTATCTCAATCGGAGTGGTGAGTAAATCGTGAGCGGCATTTAAGGCTTCATCGCGGTACGCATCTCTGCCAAGCATGGAACGAAGTTTATTAGCCGAATAAGCAACTTCAAACCCCCTACCGGAACTGTTTAATACTTCAGCAATAGCATCCTGAGCATTTGGACCACCTATCTCAGCAAGTATATCTATTAGCCCAATACGCAGAGAAGGAGGATATTCAAATTCCATAGGCACATTAACCATACGTGAACGCCAGTACTCTTTTTCTTTATCTAAATCCTTCTCTGAACGTTGATCTATAATAAAATCAACATCCTCCATCCTTCTAAGGAAATCACGAATATGAGGAACAGCCGTATCACCCTGCTTAGAGAGGCTTTCAAAAAGAAAACTTAACCTTCGCTGGACAGCACGACGGTTAGCGGCTGTCATCTTAAGCCCCATTAACTCTTCAATTATTTCTGGAGCAGAACGGTATCCACCTTGAACCACTGGCTCACCTTCAGTACCAAGGTCAATTTGAAGCTCGGCAATTCGATATTTCACTTTTGCTAAGCGACCCTTTAGTGACTCTATCTGACGCTCTAGATTAGCAATCTCAACATCTGTATTACTTATGCTGTCATGAGGGGACTGACGACAAGCAGTCAACAGTAATAACGCTAAAAATGATATGAAGGTTTTTAGATCTAAAAACATACCAAGTTTATCTAAAATACACCTCTAAAAAATATAAGGTTACAGGAAAAATAAGAAACTCACATTTTACCGAATGAACGCAACTAATTGGTTACAAAAAAACGCCGGCTTAACCGGCGTTTATAATTAATTTTTTATTTCTTACTGGCCACGGATAACAGTTGGTTGATTTCTGCGGTCTTCGCCTCGATCACGACCTCGATCACGACCTCGATCATCTCCTCTTCCTCCAAATGCACTCCTCCAAAAATCAGTACCCAGACTCCGCATTTCATTTCGCATATCAAATTCCTCTCCATTGATCTTAGCTTCAAGCTGCTTGGAGTACATTTGCATAACCTTATTCTCAGCATCATTATCGCTAGGCTGAATGTTTGACATTAAGTTCAAGCGCGACTGTAAAACTGCTGTATCATCTGAATCATCCATCTCCCTAAGAGCTGACCACTTGACCCGCATATCAGTATCGTCACTAGACATAATATCATTGAACATCTGATTTGCTTGAGGATTACTTCCAGTATACTTCACACCTGCTTCAACTAAATCGGCAAGATCCCCGCGATCTGTCACCGCTCCACTGGAATACGCTTGGAATATAGCATCCATCGACTGTTCCTTCCCAACATCATCAAGATAATCTAGAACTGTATTATCAATCTTTCCATCATCAGTTACTAACATGCCTTGCGCGGTTTGAATGAATGTCTGGTCATTGTACATTTCCAAGACATTGAATAGATAGCGTTTAGAGTTTTTGTCAAAATTATTCGGATTAGGAATCTCAATTGGATTACTCAATAAGTCATGTGCAGCAGCAATCGCTTCCTTACGATAAGCATCATCACCTATCATTGATCGAACAGTTTTAGCTACATAAGCTACTTCAAAACCACGGGCAGTTTTCGATAACACTTCACCAAGCGTTGCCTCCGCACTGCTACCACCTATCTCCTTAAGAACATCCATCAATGCAATTCGAAGTGACGGTGGTTGCTCAAAGCTTAAAGAGGAGGAACGTCCGCGATTACGCATCCGCTCCATCCATTCACTGCCGCGCCCACCCCTGCCTCGACTACGGTCCTCTTCCTCACTTGAACGCTGAACTGCAAATTCAACGTCTTCCATCTCGTTAAGAAAGTCACGAATATGAGGCACAGAAGCATCACCTTGCTCAACTAGGCTCTCCAATAAGAAGTTAATCCGACGCTGTACAGAGCTTTTGTTTTCGGAAGTCATTTTAATCTCCCTCAACTCATCAAGGATCTCAGGCACGGACAAGCCGGCTTGTACCACGGTGGGTGTTCCTCCACGGTCAGCCAGTAGATCCCCTATCCGTTTTTGCGCCTTTGCTAGACTAGCTTTTAGTTTCTCATTTTGCTGCTCGAGAGCGTCGATTTTAGCTGCATCATTGGAACTCCCTGAGCTTGGGGTCTGCCCACAACCAACAACTATTGCCAACAATGAAACAGCAGTAATTTGAGCCAGCTTATTCAATAACAGAATGTTTTTCATGTTAATCTCCAGTTTTTTGTTTTCTATAACCTATAATGTACGTCTTTAAGCCTAAAAAAGTTACAAAATACAAAGCAAAAATGACCTAAAGTGGCAGGAATGCAACATGTTAAACCAAAAAAAAGACAATCAAATAGGCGAAGCTTTTTTGAAAGCCGATAAATACGTACAATCCCTTCAGCTATGGAGGAATCCACTCTAAAAAGAACACCACTCTACAACACACATTTGGCTCTTGGCGGTCGAATGGTTGAGTTTGGTGGATGGGATATGCCGGTTCTATACACCAGTATAGTTAAAGAACATCATTCCGTTCGCAATGCCGCAGGACTATTTGATATTTCACATATGGGGGAATTTCTTTTCGAAGGCAGGGAAGCAAAAAAATTCCTTAACATAATACTCACAAACGATCTCTCCAAACTTGACCCCGGTCAAGGACACTACTCGTTACTTTGTCAAGATAATGGAGGAGTCATAGATGACCTATATGCCTACCGTCTAAGCGAAGATCGTTACCTTCTAATTGTCAATGCCTCTCGAATAGAAGTCGATTGGATGTGGATCCGATCTCAACGTAATTCGAAATATAAGTCGCTTCAACTAGAGATGACAGACATCTCCAAAAATTATGCAGCAATGGCGTTGCAAGGGCCAAATTCAGTTGAGATCATCAGCAAACTATTTCCACAATCAGCTACAATACAAAAAAACGATATCTTAGAAACTAATTTCGAAAATGAATCGATATGGATTTCGAGAACTGGTTATACTGGAGAAGATGGGTTTGAATTAATAACACCAAATATTCAAGCAGTTGGCCTCTGGAAAGAAGTCTTTAAAGCAGGCGAATCACTTGGCCTCGCTCCTGCAGGATTAGGTGCTCGTGACACTCTACGAACAGAAGCTGGTTACTCTCTTTATGGCCACGAATTAAACTCGGAAACAACTCCTATAGAAGCCGGTTTAGGCTGGGCCGTAGCCGATCACAAAATCAACTTTATAGGTAGGGACACTTGCATCGCACAGAAACAAGACGGTACTTCCCGCAGGTGTATCGGTTTCAAGATGACAGGAAAAAGTGCACCCCCTCGAGAAAATTATACCATCTTTAACTCGTGTGAAGACAAGAGGGAAATCGGTCAAGTTACTAGTGGCACGCAAAGCCCTTCCTTGGGTTTCGGTATCGGACTAGGCTATGTTGAGAGCCAATATGCTAAATCCGGCACCCCTATCGAGATAGAAATCCGTAATAACCGTTTCCCTGCTGAAGTAGTCAAACGACCGATTTTCAGAAAACCGGATTGACCAACATGGCGTCTATTCGCTAGAAGACTTGCACGATGTCTGACATACCTACCGATCTCAAATATGCATCCTCCCACGAATGGGTCCGTATCGAAGGAGATACTGCCATCATCGGTATATCTGATCACGCCCAACAAGAGCTTACCGACCTAGCATTCATTGAGCTTCCAGAGGTTGGATTAGACCTAACTGCAGGTGATTCTTGTGGTGTAGTTGAGTCCGTAAAGACTGCCAGCGAAATTTATGCGCCCATCAGTGGTGAAGTCATCGAGATTAACGATGCACTCCAAACAGAACCAGGCCTAGCAAATGAAGACCCCTATGGAGAAGGCTGGTTCTACAAGATTCGATTCGACATACCAGGTGAAATCGAAGAGTTGCTCTCTCCTGAAGAGTATACGGACCAAGTAAATATCTAGCACACCTGCTCGAAAGATTATGTAAGATTAAAATTATTACCGAGCTGCTATTCCTAAAAATAGTACGTATACGTTGTATTTATATTGCCTTATCTTTTTTCCTTCGGCACATTTTGCTCTGTGAGATATACTTTAATTTTCAATTATTTATTATGAGATTTTCTAGTTTCGCCTTTTTCTCAATAGGTTTAGTTCTTTGGCCTAGCCTTGGTTTGGCTGAGGAAATTGCAGCTGCACCAGCCGACAGTTGGCCAATGTACCGCGGGACAGCTTCTTTGACTGGTCTTTCAAAAAGTAAATTAAGCAGCGAACTCAAACAGCTTTGGTCATTCAAGGCTAAAGAAGGTATCCATAGCACGGCAGCTATTGCGGATAACAAAGTGTTTGTGGGATGCGACGATGGAAGTCTATACGCTCTAGATTTCAAGACCGGCAAGAAAATATGGGATTTTAAAACCGACGACATTGTTGAGTCCGCACCACTCGTCACAGATAACCGTGTATACTTTGGATCTTCAGATGGATTTGTCTACGCACTGGATACGAAAAACGGTAAATTACTATGGAAATTTGAAACTGAGGATAGAGTTCTTGGCGCCCCTAACTTTTTCAAGCCAAAGGACAAAAAGTCCAAATCATCTGTAATTGTAGGAAGCTATGATTTTAAACTGTATTCCTTTGATCCGATATCAGGTAAAAATAATTGGAGCTATGAAACATCAAACTATATCAATGGATCTCCAGCGGTATTCTCCGGTCGCACAGCATTTGGCGGCTGCGATGCACTACTGCATGTCATCGACCTAAAAAAAGGAATTAAAGAAAAACAAATTGATGCTGAGGCTTACATTATAGGATCAGCTGCAGTTATCAACGATATGGCTTATATTGGTCATTACGAAAATGAATTTCTCTGTATCAACATCAACAAAGGAAAAATCGAATGGAAATATAAGGATCGATCTTTTGCATATGCTTCTTCTCCTGCGGTAAATAAAGATCGAGTAGTAGTTGGCTGTCGTGATAAACGGCTGCACTGTATAGACCGGAATACCGGCAAACGGATATGGACATTTCGTACTCGAGGAAAAGTAGATAGTTCTCCAGTTATTGCAGATGGTAAGGTAATCGTAGGATCGGACGACGGAAATTTATACATTGTCTCTCTCGATGACGGAAAAAAGCTTTGGTCTTATGAGATTGGAGAACCAGTAATTGCTGCCCCAGCTATAGCTAATGGTACGATTGTTATCGGAGCTGAAGATGGCCGCGTATACGCATTTGGATCAAAGAAATAAACCGTCGCATGAGCGAAAATACCCCCTCTACCAAGACCGCACCTCCATTGGAGAAAAAAACCACGGTTGGTAACTATTTTGTCTCAAACTATCCACCGTTTTCATTTTGGAAACAAGAGGATGTCCCAGACTATCACAAAGCACTTGGCCATAACTCAAAGCCAAATACACCACTTGGTATTTACGTACACATTCCGTTCTGTAGAAAACGTTGCCATTTTTGTTATTTCCGCGTTTATACAGACAAAAATTCTCAGGAAATTCGTAATTATATTGATGCGGTCCTCTCAGAACTAAGACTTTATTCGAAAGAACATTTCATTGGAGACCGCAAACCAAAATTTGTGTACTTCGGTGGCGGCACTCCATCATATTTATCTGAATCTCAATTACGGGATTTAACTGATGGGATGAAGGAAATACTTCCATGGGATGAAGTAGAAGAAGTTACATTTGAATGTGAACCTGGAACATTACGCGAAAAAAAACTCGAAGTCTTAAGAGATATAGGCGTAACACGACTCAGTCTAGGAGTAGAAAATTTCGATGATCACATACTCGAATTAAATGGACGAGCACATCGCGGAAAGGAAATAGGTCGTGCATATGAATTTTCCCAAGGACTTGGCTTTCCTCAGATCAATATCGACCTCATTGCAGGTATGATAGAAGAAACGGAAGAGAACTGGAAGAGATGCATCGAACGAACACGCGAGATGGCTCCAGACAGTGTCACGATTTACCAAATGGAAGTGCCCTATAATACTGGCATTTATAAACAAATGAAAGCTGATGGAAAACTCACAGCTCCAGTCGCTGACTGGGAAACTAAACGCCGATGGGTAAACGAAGCATATACAGCCCTCGAGCAAGACGGATATGTAGTCAGTAGCGCCTATACCGCCGTAAAGGATAAGTTAAAAACGAGCTTTTTATACCGAGATAAACTCTGGGCAGGGGCCGATTTACTTTCACTTGGCGTTGCCTCGTTCGGACATATCGGAGGAACTCACTATCAAAACCAACATGACTTTGCTCCATATTTAGAATGCATCGAACGTGATGAATTACCAGTTTATCGAGCCCTTACCCCTACCAACGAAGAACGGCTTATACGTGAGTTTATTCTACAAATGAAACTAGGGCACCTTAAGTTTTCCTATTTTGATAAAAAATTCAGCGCAAACACGGCAATCCGCTTTAAGGATCCTTTAAAAACAATACAAGACTGGGGCTTCGCCACTATAGAAGGAGATAATCTATATCTTAACCGAGAAGGACTGTTACAGGTCGATCGACTTTTACATGAATTCTTTTTAGATGAACATCGGAATTCACGTTACGCCTAATTCCAGAAAAGGTATCTGTGTCTCAAATTAAACCTATTACTACCCCTACCAATTACGGCAACGAATTCACGTTTCCTTTGGATGAGTTTTATAATTTAGACAAACGAGAAATCCCACCAATTAATCCCATCGACAAAAAACACATTCCTGAACCATACAAATCACTACTTGTACATGAGCGAGATATGACCTCAACACTTGGGCAATTTTACAACGATGAAATTCAGCTCAAATTAATCAAACAGCATCAGCAAAAAAACGAGTATTATCGTGAAGTTTTACTTATATCGAAACATGAAAAAAGACCAGTTGAATATGGTGCCATCAAGATTTTCCTTCAACATTTTCCCGATCCAGCTCGCAAAGCTGTGATGGAAGCGTCTGCTCCACTTGGACAATTACTACATGATTATAATATTAACTATCTCAGCAGGCCCAAAAGCTTTCTGACCATCGAATGTGACACTTACATCGGAGATTTACTCGCATGCAAAAATAAAGCCAAACTCTTT
>NYWG01000140.1 GCA_002684915.1 Verrucomicrobiales bacterium | reverse complement strand
GCTGACGAAGAGGCTGACGAAGAGGATGACGAAGAGGATGACGAAGAGGATGACGAAGAGGATGACGAAGAGGATGACGAAGAGGAATAAGTTATGAGCCTTGAGAAACATCGTAAAGGTATTGATGCTATCGACAAAAAACTAGTGGGATTGCTCAATGAGCGTACTGAGCATGCTTTAGCTATCGGGGCGATCAAGCTTAAGGCCGGGGAGGAAATTTATGCGCCTCATCGTGAACGTTTGATTTTTGAACGCTTGGCTAAACTCAATCAAGGTCCTGTTCCAGATGAAGCAATGCAGGCAATTTATCGTGAGATTATGTCATGTTCTTTGTCCCTAGAGAAATCGCTTAATATTGCCTATCTTGGCCCTGAGGCGACTTATACTCATCAAGCTGCTATTCGAAAGTTTGGGCAAAGTCTTTTGTATTCCCCTCAAAAAACTATTAAAGATGTTTTCTCTGATGTGGAAAAAGATCGTGCTGATTATGGTGTGGTTCCAATTGAAAATTCAACCGAAGGGGTCGTAACTCATACATTAGATTTATTTGTAGAAAGTTCGCTAAAAATTGTTGCGCAAATTGTTATGCCTATTCAGCACTGTCTAGTTCGTAATAACCGTCGCACTAAGATTCTCAAGTTATATTCGCATCCGCAAGCATTGGCGCAGTGCCGAGTTTGGTTGCAGCAGAATATGCCATCAGTGGAAATCATTGAAGCATCGTCTACTACCCGTGCAGCGGAGATGGCTGCTTCTGAAAAGTCTTCGGCTGCTATTGCTGGATCGCTTGCTGCACAGCGTTATGATCTTCAGATTGTAGATCATAATATTCAGGATAACGCATCAAATGCTACGCGTTTTTTTGTGTTGGGGCGCAAATGTAGCCCTTCCACCGGTTCTGATCGGACTAGCCTTGTTGTTGGAATAGAGGATAAGGTTGGAGCGCTTCATCAAGTCATGGAGCCTTTTCGAAAGTACAAGTTAAATATGACTAAGATAGAGTCTCGACCCAGTAAACGAAAAGCTTGGGAATATTTATTCTTTATCGATTGCGATGGTCATTTTGAGGATAAGAAAGTGGCTAGTGCAATCGCAGAACTCGATCATATGTCCAGGTTTGTTAAGATTCTAGGGTCTTACCCCAACGCAGGTTGATGCATGTCTTATATTAAGCGCGCTAGAGAGGTTTTTGACGTTGAGCTTGCTGCCATAAAATCGGTGAGAGGTCGGCTAAATCATTCTTTTGATCAAGCAGTTGATTTGGTTGTAAGTGCGTTGCGAAAGCGGCAAAAACTGGTTGTTGTTGGAGTTGGTAAGTCTGGGAACATTGGTAGAAAAATTGCAGCTACTTTTACGAGTACAGGTGCTCCAGCTGTTTTATTGGATAGTGTTGATGCTTTACACGGTGATCTTGGTATTCTTAATGATGGCGATGTAGTATTAGCTTTGAGTTACTCCGGAGAGACCGATGAGCTAGTTAATCTGCTACCGGCGATTAAGCGTTTTACCGTGAAGATTGTCTCGATTACCAGCAGTGCTAAATCCACTCTTGGTAAGTTTTCTGAAGTTGTTCTTAATGTTAAAGTATCCAAGGAAGCCTGTCCGTTTAATATGGCACCAACTGCTAGTACCACAGCATCTTTAGTAATGGGAGATGCATTAGCCATGGCGGTTCTGGATGCTCGAGGTTTCAAAAAATCAGATTTTGCAAAACTCCATCCAAGTGGGGCGATTGGCCGAGCGTTATTACTTAAGGTTGCTGATATTATGCGAAGTGGTTCTCGTAATCCGGTTGCACTGCAGACTCAGTCGGTACGCGAAGCTTTGTTGGTTATGGGTAAAGCTAAGTCCGGCAGTATAAGCATTGTGAATAAAAATGGAAAACTTACTGGAGTTTTCACAGATGGCGATCTTCGTCGTCATCTAGCCAAGGATAACTCAGTCTTGGAGCAGGCTTTGTCCAAAGTCATGACTCATAAGCCTACCAGCATTCGTGAGGAAGCATTAGCTGCAGAGGTAATTCAGATTTTTAATCAACGAAATATTGATGATATTGTAGTGGTTAATGCTAAGCGTGAACCAGTTGGGCTAGTTGATTCTCAAGATCTTCCAAAATTAAAAGCGCTCTAATTATTTTAAATTGGGCCTTTTTAAGAGCTTATATGATAGCGTTCTGTATAACTTCTCCATGAACGTCGGTAAGACGAAAGTCACGGCCTTGAAAACGGAAGGTGAGTTGTTTGTGGTCGAGTCCCAGTAGATGTAATATTGTAGCGTGAAGATCATGAACATGGCATTCTTGATCAATTGCACCAAAACCAAATTCATCTGTTGTCCCAACAATGTTGCCGGGTTTTATGCCGCCTCCGGCCATCCACATTGTGAATGCATCGATGTGGTGATTACGACCTTTAGTTTGTCGGGCTTCACTCATTGGGGTTCGGCCGAATTCACCACCCCAAATAACTAATGTGTCCTCAAGCATTCCGTGGGCTTTCAAGTCTTTGATCAATGCTGCACTGGCTTGATCGACATCGCGAGTGACTTTGTCGAAGTCTTTTGTCAGTGTTTCTCCTGGCCCGCCATGGCTATCCCAGTTGGTATGGTACAGTTGCACAAAACGTGTGCCTCGTTGGACTAGTCGCCTAGCTAATAAACAGTTGTTAGCGAAACTTGGCTTCCCTGAGTTTACTCCATAGAGATCAAGAGTTGCTTTTGATTCCTGTGAGATATCCATCAATTCCGGTGCGCTTGATTGCATTCGGTAGGCCATTTCATAAGATGCGATGCGAGTGTTTATTTCTGGATCGCCAGTGGCTAAAAGACGTTTAAGATTTAATTGGTTAATAACATCAATTGAGTCACGTTGACGCTTTCGGTTAACTCCGACAGGGTTTGCGAGATTCAGGATAGGGTCGCCTGATCCACGCAATGGAACACCTTGATATGTGGTTGGTAAAAATCCACTTGCCCAGTTGGCAGCGCCTCCACGAGGGCCACGAGGGCCAGAATGTAATACGACAAATCCTGGTAGACTTTGGGATTCACTGCCGATTCCATATGTTATCCATGATCCCATACTTGGTCTGCCAAAAATTCCAGTCCCTGTGTTCATGAATAGCTTTGCGGGCGCATGATTAAATAGATTTGTTTTGCAGGTGCGAAACATAGTGATTTCGTCTGCGATTTTAGCAATATTCGGTATATTCTCACTGAACCACATGCCACTTTGACCGTGTTGATTGAATTTTTTTATAGGCCCTAGTAGTTTATTGTTCTGCTTAAAGGAGCTATTCATGAAGGCAAATCGTTTGCCTTTAACAAACTCGTCAGGAATGTCGTTACCATGTTGTTTGGCTAGTTCGGGCTTCCAGTCGTACAACTCCAGCTGAGATGGACCGCCCCCCATAAACATATAAATAACGTTTTTAGCTTTAGGCAGATAGTGAGGGGTGTTGGGCGAGAATGGATTACTATCTTGGGCACTTACGTTGTCTTTGTTAATCAGAGTGCTCAAGGCAATCGAGCCTAGGCCGATTGAGCATCTGCTGAAAAAATGACGTCTTGTAGATTGTTGTAAATTCATTATTCCCTAGTAATTGTTTCATCAAGATTAAGTAAAATTCGTGCTACCATTGTCCATGCTGAAAACTCCGCTTTATTGTCGGTAATCTGTGGTATTTGTCCAATAGCAGTGGCTTTTTCGACTAAAGCATTAGATTCATTGGTGTGTTCAGTAAATTCCTTTGATTGCTGCTCTACTAATTTGGTAAGTATATGCAATTCTTCAAGGTTTGGGTTGCGGTTAAGGCAGAGTTGAAATCCGAGACGAATACGTTCTGATGTAGAGGAGGCTTCAGTAATTAGGCGTTTAGATAGGCTCATAGCTATTTCGATGAATGCAGGGTCATTCATCATTGTTAGCGCCTGAAGTGGAGTGTTTGATCGAATGCGTCGAGTGCATGCAGATAAGCCGTCAGGAGCATCAAACACTGTTAGTGCTGGGTGGGGTGTATTACGCCATCGATAAGTGTAAACTGCTCGCCGATAACGATCTTCTCCGTTGCTTGCAGACCATGTTTTACGATGTTGGCCGAGATCCATGCAGCCTTCTGGCTGCGGAGGGAAAACGCCAGGGCCGCCCATCTTAGGGCTGAGCAGGCCACTTGCATTCAGGGCTACATCTCGGATTAGTTCTGCGTCGAGGCGTAGTCTAGCCTGACGCGAGATCCACTTATTAGTTGGATCTTGATCGATCTCATTATTTATTAAAGATGTCTGTTTGTAGGTTGCGGAGTTGACTAGTAGCCGGAGTATATTTTTTTGACTCCAGCCATTTTCCATGAATTCAACAGCCAGCCAATCGAGAAGTTTCGGATGGGTTGGTGGTGTGCCCTGTGAGCCAAAGTCGTTTTCAGTTTGAACAATACCTTTTCCAAATAAGTGTTGCCATATTCGATTTACTGCCACTCTAGCTAGGAGTGGATTATTTTGATTAGCCACCCATTGTGCAAATCCAAGTCGGTCTTTTTTTTGTTTGAGGAGGGGATGAAGGATGGCAGGTGTATCCGGCTGAACTTCTTCTGCTGGCCTGGTGAAGTCTCCTTGTATAAACCTATGTGTGACTCGTGGTTTATTTCGTTTGGCCATGACTAGTGTCGTAGGTGCCTTAGGTTGTGTTTTTTTGAAATTAGCCAGTTCGGTTTTAAGAGATTTAAGTTGGGTTTGATTATTTGTTAGTAGGCTTATTCTGGACTCGAGTTGTTTGATTTTTACTTCTCTAATTTCACGTTGGAATAAAATTTCATCAGTTGGTGCTTCGATGCGGGGTTCATCCGCATTATTGAAAAAAGCAAATAGCCTATAATACTCAACTTGTGATATTGGGTCATATTTATGGTCATGACATTGGGCGCATCCAAATGTCAGTCCGAACATGACTTCGCCTGTAGTTGCGATTCTATCGTATATGGAGTCTATACGAAATTGTTCCCGGTCGACTCCGCCTTCAGTGTTAATTTGGGTGTTACGATGAAAGCCGGTGGCAATACGTTGATCTAGTGTGGCGTTTGGCAGCATGTCCCCTGCTAGTTGTTGAATTATGAAGTGATTAAAGGGTAGATCATTGTTCAATGCTTCAATTACCCAGTCCCGATATGGCCAAATTGATCTTGCAGCATCATGGCTATAGCCATCTGAGTCAGCGTATCGCGCTGCATCTAACCAGTGGCGCCCCCAACGTTCACCGTAGTGTGGAGACTCCAAAAGTCGGTCTACTGCACGTTCATAGGATTGTGGGTTTGTATCTGAGATGAATGATTCAAGTTGCTTGGGTGTTGGTGGAATCCCGGTTAAGTCGATACTTACGCGGCGAATTAGTGTGGCTCGATCTGATTCAGGTGATGGGGTTAAGCCCTCTTCTGTGTGTTTTGCTGACACAAAATAATCAATGGCATTATGTATCCAATTCTTATTCTTCGAGGATAAAGTAGGTAAGGTGGGGCGAATAGGTTGTTTAAAAGCCCAATGTTGTTCGTACTCTGCCCCCTCAGCAATCCATTGTTGAAGAAGCTGTATCTGCTCTTTCGACAGTTTTCTTTTCGATTCAGGAGGAGGCATTTTTGAGTCCGGATCTGTGGATGTGATTCTAACAAGGAATTCACTATTGACTAAATTGCTTAAATCAATTGCGGCAACACCATTATTTTGATGAGTGGCTCCATCACGAGTATCGAGGCGAAGTCCAGCTTTACGTGTGGCTGCATCTGGTCCGTGGCATTGAAAACATTGTTCCGAAAGAATTGGGCGAATATCCTGATTGAAATTTATTTCTTTGGTATTAGCTTTTGCCAAACCAATTGACAGCGCTATTGCCAAGGTAACGACCTTAGATAAGCGATGCCAAATGTTCTTAAGAAACAAATCCATATCCACGTGCAGTGCTCTCAAATGCTCCAACTCCAGCAGCTTTCGGGCAAGTATATTTTACCTCGTAAATAACGATTCCGTACCGGATCAATCGGTGTTTTTCCAGTATTTAAGGAATTTATCGCGAACAGTGTTTACAGTCGTATATCTAATTTTAAATTCGCTGTCTTCTTTCATCAAGTAGTCAACGTAATCAAGCACTTCATTATATTTTTTGAAATGTTCATGCGCACTACTTTCATGGATTGCGAGGCAGACAGCGGTTGGTTTGCCTTTCAATGACTGCTTGGTGTGAATATCAATTATATGCTTCATGTCATTGGCGGATACCATCCAGTCGATTTTGCTGTTTTGTGGAATTTCAACTAACGGATTTTTGTCCAACGCTTTTAGGTATGGGGCAGTTCCCTTTGGTAAAATGGTTTTTTTTGAGACTCGATAAGGACTTGATCGAATAGTAATGCTATCATTCCAGCCAGATAGCTCATGCCATGAAGGTGAATACTGAACTCCAATTTCACTGCCGGGTGGAAATGCTGCTGCGCTAGCATAGAAACCTTTTTCCACGATTCTTTTTTGAAGCTCTTGATTAGTTGTGTAGAAGCCAGCACAGAAAGTCTTCGGAACACCAAGTCCCTTTGTCTTGAATTTT
>NYWG01000139.1 GCA_002684915.1 Verrucomicrobiales bacterium | reverse complement strand
TGATGCAGAAGAAGCAAACTTAACATCTATTTGATGCTCTATTGCTTTTTCAAATAGTTCTATAGTGAACCAAACATTAGTTCTATGAAGTTTATCTATATCTTTTTCTGTTGTATCTGAGATCGCTCCTTGATGTAGTATGAGAGATACCTTATCCCAATCTTTAAAGTATGCTATCCAATCCCAACAATCATTTTCATCTACTGTAACTATTTCTTCGTCAGAATGTTCTATCAGATACTTGAGAAAGTTCTGACCAATGAATCCTTTTGCTCCTGTTAATATAATCATAGATAAATACTTAAAATTATTGTGCGTTAAATGGCCTTTGGAGTTTTAGGTTCTATTATACCACAGGTTAGTCTACAAGGACCACCTCAAAAAGAAATATTATTTGTAGGTATACAGAGTTCCTTAACTGTAGGTAAAGTATCTATATGTAATCATTCAAACGATCCTGCTAGAGTTCAGTTAGGATATTATTTTGAAGGTGATACAACACCAAATTATTTTGAATTTAATAGAACGATAAGATATGGTGAGACATACGAAACTAAAGATTTACATGTAGCAGAAGGTCAAAAGTTATTTGTATTATCGGATCAAAATAAGACTAGTTTTATATTTAATGGTAAGTCAACAATTGATGTTGCTAATAATGTCAGATCTGGTATTCTTACAGGATTAATATCTTCTGATAAGTTTAGTAAGTTATTATATCAATCACCTGTAGATGCTAAATCGGAAGTAACATTATCTATTGTTAATCTAGGAACGCTATCTTCAAAGGCAAAGATTGGAATATCTTCTGCTAATGCTGTTTCTGGATTCACAACATCATGCTATCTTGAATATGATATTGATTTAACTGTAGACGATACATATGTTCGTCCCAATATACAATTGGGTAGAGGAGAGAGTATTGTTTGTTCTTCTGATTTTGGATCAACTTTAAGTTTTACTATTCATGGATCATTAGATCAAACTACTGAAACGGATGATGTTGACATTGCTGGTAATGTAAGGATTAATAATAGTTTAGGAATAGGAACAACTGCAAATACAGATTATAAGTTAGATGTTCTTGGTGATTCTTTATTTACAGGTAATCTTAATTTAACTAATAATTTAATTGTTAATGATTTTACTGCTATTAATGAGACTGGTGGATTTAATATTGGTATAACTTCAAATACTACTGATGTTACACCTGGTAATATTAAAGAAATAAATTTTATAGGTGTAGGAAATACATTCTTTTATGACTCTGCAGCACAAAGATTAGATATTAAGATCAGTGGTGATGGATCAATTACTGATGATGACGCATTAAAGAATGTTGCTTTTCTACATTATGGTGGATTTGGATCAGATGATAGTATAAGGTTTCCACAAAAATTCCATGAGATATTTTCACACGAGGACGCTGCTGTAGATATTGAAGATGGTATTAATGTTGATATTGATGAAGATTGTTTGTTAGTTATAACTGATAAGAATACATTTGATACTTTCTCTACTGAGATTGAGAAAACTAACTTCTTGAGTGCTACTGGATTTAGGGATAATATTAGATGTGTATTTGATTTTGATGCAGTGTTAAATGCTGAAAAGAAAGTTGGTTATGTTATGATTCCTGATGCATATGCTAATGAAATTGATTGTGATATCGAACCTGGAAATACAGTTTCTATTGGTGATATGTGTGTTTTAATCATAGGAAGTAAGAGTCTTAGTAAGATACCTGAAGAGATTAATAACGATTTACTCAATCCATATTTCTTATCTGGTGCTACGTATTAAAAACAATCTAATCAACTTGCGTTATAAATAATCAAAGAAAAAAATGTATCTGCGGATAAATTAGTATGTCAACTTTAAGAGTAGATAATATTAAGTCCAGAACAGGAACTGAGGTTAATATTCCAGCAGGACAATCATTGGTTGTTTCTGGAATAGGATCTGTTGTTGGTGAACTAAAAGTTGGTGGCGGCCTTACAGTAACTGGTGTTGCTAATGTTATTGGTGATCTAAATGTTCCTTCTGGTAACTTAACTGTTGGGGGAAATTTAGCTCTAACTGGTTCTAGTAGTTTCAATCTACCGACTGGTATAGGAACTTTTGGAACTCTTGGATGTAATACACAAATAACACTAGGGCAAGCATCTAGTAAAGTTAATTTATTTGGTGATGTTGCTTCTGGTAATTTACAGTTAAAGGATATTTCTGGTAACAGAATGGGTGTTGATGGACCAACGCCAACTGTAATTGCTGCTGATGTTAATATTGCTAGTAACAAAGTTTATTTTGTTGATACTAGTTCTGAAGTAGGTGCTGCTGGTAGTATAACGGTAACACTTCCACAAACCCCAGTAGTTGGTGATTATGTGACAGTTTCTGATTATAAAGGAACTTGGGCACAAGCAAATTGTGTTGTAAAAATAAATGCTTCATCTTCAGGGGCAGCAACATACATACAAGGAAAAAATGAAGATTTAATGTGTAATGTTAAACACGCAGTGGCAACATTAACATTTACTGGTATAAGTTCAACTGGATGGATCGTTAAGTAACATGGCAAACAAATTATCTACAATTTTTGGTTCTGATGACGGTGCTGGATCGGCAAGTTCTTTCGTTGATACATCCACTTTACCTTTATTAGATTATCAGGAGATTCGATCTGAGGCTTATAGTAGTACTCATGGTGGAATGAATAATTGGTCTTCATATGCCAATAACATTCAGCAAGTTGGAAATATAAACAAGGCAAGTGCAACTCAGTTTGGAATAAATTTTCAGGCTAATAATGATATTGATACTAATAAAATTTATCACGTTATACTTCCTTTTCAGGTTGATAGTAATGGTAGCATAAGTAAAGGTACAGCGAATACTATAGAGAATAGTTCTGGTACTGGATTTTCAACTACTTTAGTTGATAAAGGATTTAATAATACTACTTCTGGTACAATAGGTGGTGGTAATATTGGTGGTAATACCGCTACATTTGTAGCATATGGTAGACAGTATTGGTCTAGTAGTTGGCAGATGATGTCATGGGGTGGAACTATTGGTAATAGTAACACTGTAACTACTCACAGTAGAAATGATTACTCTGATTATAACTCCAGCTATGCTCATCCAGAGCGTGGTAGATTTGGTATGAGTGGTGGTGGAACTACTACACCATACTATCATATGGTTGGATATAATAATAGTTCATATAGTAACTGGTCTGGTTGGTATTACAATAGTGGAAGCTATCCACAACATTGGACTAATAACCAATTAGCATCTTATAGTAGTACTAGTGGATTCCATCCATTACAAATGGCAGATGATTCTACATGGGATCATGCAGGATATTATCAGTATCATTATACTAATAATGAGCATGGTATGGGAACCATTAATCATAGTGGCAACCAGAGTAATCAGTATAGTAACCAAAGAAGTCTTTGGACTGGTTGGAGAAAGGGTGATGAATGGAACATGCATGCTTGGTATATGAGAGCTGATTTGGCAATAGTTCTTAATCCTCAAAATGCTGAATTCTATACATGGAATCCTGGTAGTAATGGTTGGAATGAAAGTTATGGATCTCCAAAGAAAATTGATATGGCAGATCGTGGAAATTTCAATTTCAATGCAAGTGGTAATTTCTTTGACTCGAATACTGGAACTAATGTTGAAAAATGGATAAGAAAACCTTGGGATCAACCAGCAGTAAATGGTAATGAAAATGTACTTGATGAAGTGATCTCAGATCGAAATGGTGGTTGGGCTATCAGAAGAGTTAAGTACAATTCTGGTACTGAAAAACTAACGAGTAAAATCATTGTTCATAGACCAAGAACAATGGAAAATTATATTGATTATCCACATAGGAATGGTATTGATACTGACGGTTATTCAACTTGGGCTCGTGCTGGAAACAATAAAGAAATTTTAGTAACTGTTGAGTGGAAATCTAATCCACCAGTATTTAAAGTTAGAACATATGATATTTCTACTATACAAGCTAAACTAGACAACTCGGATTTTTAATTATGGCAGATTTCACATCAATTACGGATTTAAGAACAAAGGTTCAAGCAGCTTTAGATGCTTATCCATCACTTTTAGCAAACACATCTCCTTATGTTCAACTAGGTCTGGAAGATAATGTACGTGCTTATTATAAATCATTAGTTGATTTAGAAGAAAGAGCAGCAGTAGTTGGTATTAAGACAGTAACGATGCCATCTCCTGTTGGTATTGGAACTTCAGCGAAGAACGATTTATTAGCGAAGTTATAATATTGTGGCATTAAATGCGTTAACTAAGTTAGGTCCTAATTCTTTACCACCTAAGTTAAGTGTTGATGAATTAAATGTTGCTGGAATAACAACATCTGGTAGTGCTGTTGTCACTGGAGTGACAACTTCAGGAGCATTTCATGGCAATCTTGTTGGATCAGTTAGTGGTGGTAATCTTGATGGTAATGCTACTGGACTAACAGGATCGCCTGATATTAATGTTGGAACAGTTGTCGCATCTGGAAGTATTAGTGGTGGATTTATTGGTAATCTAACTGGGGATGTTACTGGTAATGTTACTGGTAATGCTAGTGGTTTAAGTGGTACACCGAATATTACTGTTGGAACTGTAAATGGTAATCTTAGTGGTAATGTAACTGGGGATGTTGTTGGTAATGTAACTGGTAATCTTACTGGTGTAGCATCTAGTGCTACTGCTCTTATTGATGGTGCTAATATTCTTACGGGAAATATTAGTCCTGCCAGAATTCCTACACTTAATCAAAGTACATCGGGAACTTCTGCTGGATTAACTGGAGTTCCTAGTATTGCTATAACAAATTTAACTGGTGTTGCTGCTACATTTACTGGTAGTGTATCTGTTGGAGGTACATTAACTTATGATGATGTAACAAATATAGATTCTGTTGGACTTATAACTGCTAGATCAGGTATTAAAGTTACTTCTGGTTCTATTACTATTGGATCTAATTCAGATCTACAAATATATCATAATCCAAGTACTAATCATAGTTACATTGATGAAACTGGATCGGGAAATTTATATATTAGAAATGGTTCAAAGAATAGTATATTCGCTAGAACTGATGGAGAAGTAATTTTATATAATAATGATTCAAATAAATTAGAAACTACTGAATCGGGAGTGATAGTAAGTGGAGTATGTACTGCCACAAGTTTTGTTGGATCAGGTGCAAGTTTAACTGACTTACCTGCTGGTGGTAATAGTGTTGATCTAGTAGCCGATGGTGCTATTACTGCTGCTACACCAGTGATTGTTACTAATACTGGTAAAGCGAAAGCAATAGGAGAAGAAACTACTATTGCTAATCCACCTTCTTGTCCTGATCAAGGTGGATCACGGTTGTATTTTAGTAACAGTTTTGAGAGACCTAGTAGTGATTATGGTGCTGATACACCAAACAATTTATCTACTGGACTTACTTTAAATTGTTGGCGTGAAACAGATGGGCATATTCGTGGTCGTTTTACGCATTGGACAAGTGATAGTGGTTTTACTGGTGGGTTTGGTACTATGACAATAACCTCATCTGGAAATGCTTATGGTGGACTTCCTATAAGAGTTAAGTATGTAGGAGAAGGATATTGGATTGTTATTTGGAGTACTGGTGTACAGGGGAATGGTAGTACGCCTGTCAAATGTAGAACAGTTCGCCACAATGGTGATCTTGGTGTTGAAAATACTTTACATTCTCAAACATGTGGTGGAGGATATTTCGATGCAGTTAGAATCACCGATACTAGAACTGTTGTTACTTGGAGACAACTTGGAAATGGATCACTTTATGGAAACGATCAAAGTGTATTAAGAGTTCTTGATTGGACTGGCAGTGGAACTAGCAGAACATTCTCAGGTGGTACTGATTTTACAGGAATGGGAGCAAGTGTTGGTGCTGGTCAACTTCCTTCTATTGCTTATGACTCAACTAATGATAAAGTGATAATTATGAATTGGGTTAGTGGAGATCAGAAAGTACGTGTAGGTACTTTATCTGGAGCTACTGGAGCAGGGACTATCACTTGGGGAACAGTTGGTGTAGTTGCGACAGGTGCATCACAAGGCAGCGTTACTTATGATGCTACAAACAATAAAATTGTTTGTATATGGAAAAACGGACCCACAAATACTACTGAGCCTTTATGGGCTGCTACTATCCAAACAGGTTCTTCTCATAATGAGGTTAGTATAGGAACGGCATCTTCATCTGGTTTTAGTCAAACTCCTGATGGAACAAATTCTACATGTGTAACAGCAGAAGGTCTTTTTGTTCGTGGTGCTATTAATAACTTAGCTGGATATTTAAAATGTTTAACTGTCGATGGTATTAATATTAATTGGCAAGGTGGATCGACACTTATGACAGCTAATAGTAATAATGGTAGTACATCTGATTCTGCTTATCCAAATGTAAATTATAATTCTATAAAGAAAAGAATTGAATTGATGAGAGAAGCAACGACACCAAACGATATCTATGGATCTCAAGCATCAACTGTGCAAATTACTACAAATGTATCAACTAATAATTGTATAGGTTTTGTTGAAGACGCAGTTGCTGATGGTGCAACTGGTACTGTTAAATTAGTTGGAAATACTATTGATGGTTACACTTCATTAACTATTGGTGATACATATTGGGTACAGAATGATGGAACTATAGGTGGTGGAGCAGCGACTTCACAGGCTGGATTTGTTGCTATTAGTTCAACTAAAGGAATAATATTCACTTAAGGGGGTAAACAACTATGTACATTGGAAGATCCCACGCACAAGGTGGATTTATAAAATTAGATCCAATTGCTGATCAGTTTGATGGTGTTAAGACTTTGTTTAATGCCTCAGTAGGAGGGACTCCTTTTTATGCGAGTAGTCCTTATTCTTTATTGGTATCATTGGATGGTATCATACAGGAACCAATGAATTCTTTTACTATTGTTGAAAATCAAATAACACTTGCTGAAGCACCACCTGCTGGTTCTACATTTTTTGCTGTTGTTTTAGCAACAACAAATTCACAGGTATTGTCAACAATTAGTGTTGGTGCTAGAGTAGGATCACAAACTCTAGATCTTCATGGTAAGACAATGGCTATAGGAACTAGAGGTGGAAGTAAGATTCCTGTTGGTTTCAACCTAGCATAAATAACAAAAAAGCTATCGGAATATAATGGCGAATAGAGTTCCCTTAATCATTAACACGACTGCTAATCAGATTCAAGAGCTAGCTTTAGGAGATTGTTTAGATTTAACTGCTTCTGGAATTCATAATGCTGGTGTTATAACTGCTACGAAATTTGTTGGAGATGGATCGCTTTTAACTAATATTGGTGGTGGTTCTGCTGCGTTACAAGATCTTGCAGATGATCTTACACCACAACTTGGCGGTAATTTAGATATTAATGGTAAGATAATAAATGGTTCTGGTAGTATAGTTGTTACTGGTGGTATACAGGCAACATCATTTACTGGAGATCTAATTGGTAATGCGACCACTGCGACCACTGCTACTACTGCTACTACTGCGACCACTGCTACTAATGCTGCTGGACTAACTGGAAGTCCAGCAATACAGGTAGCAAGTGTTGTTGCTACTGGACATATACAAGCAGACACTGTATCTGTAGCATCCACATTAACTTATGAAGACGTAACTAATATAGATTCTGTTGGTGTTGTAACTGCTAGAACAGGTATTAAAGTTCTTGCTGGTGGTATTAATGCTATCGGTGTTACAACTTCTACTTCATTTGATGGAGCACTTGATGCTACAGATTTATTATCAGGTACAATACCTGATGCTAGATTTCCTGCAGTTTTACCTGCGATTAGTGGAGCAAATTTAACCAATCTTCCTCCTGGTGGTATTAGTAATATTGTTGAAGACACAACCCCACAACTTGGTGGAAACTTAGATCTTAATAGTAAAGATATTACAGGAACTGGAAATATTGATATTACTGGAAACCTTGATATTACTGGAGACCTTGATGTTGATGGAAATTCAACTTTCGGTGCTAATGGATCTATAACAAGCGGTGGTAATTTTACATTAAATGGTAATGGATTTGTAGTTACTGGATCTCAAACAGCAGTTGGAGAATTTAAGGGAGCTACAATACCTACTATTCAAGTTACTCAGACAACTGATAATACAGATTTACAACTTAGGGCAAATGCTACTGGTGGTTTAATTAGAACTGCAACAGAGAAACCTCTTATTCTTGGAACTTTTCAACAAGAAAGACT
>NYWG01000138.1 GCA_002684915.1 Verrucomicrobiales bacterium | reverse complement strand
ATTTTCCACGCACAGATGCATACCGACAGGCCATCATAAAAGGTACTGGCGATTCTCAGCAATTACTTTCTGAAGCCGGAATCACATTGGATTCAAATAACGAAAGTCCGGCAACACAAGCAACAAAATCACAACAACAAAACGACCAAAACTTTCAGCCTCATCGCGGCACCATGATTCTAATATTTGGGATTTTAGGGGTCTCTTGTTGTTTTCCTTTTGGCATTGCTGCATGGGTCATGGGTCATGCCGATATTAAATTAATAGATTCTGGCGAAATGGATCCAACCGGTAGAGGTATGACTAATGGAGGTAAAATCTGTGGCATCATATCAGTCATCCTTACTGTAATAGGTTGCGGATTAAATCTAATACCAGTCCTATTTGAATTATCTCAGATGTAATAAAATCTGAAGTAGATATTAATCTACTATATCCTCAACGCCACTTGCTTTATCGGTGGGACAACCAGCACGAAGCCAGCCGTTAACAAACGGATCGAGGTTACCATCCATCACACTCTGAACATCGGTAGCCTGCACATTCGTTCGTAAATCTTTTACCATACGATAAGGCTGAAAGACGTAACTTCGAATTTGGCTTCCCCATGAAATGCTACCTTTATCTCCATAAAATTTATCCATCTCGGACTTTTGTTCATCATCACGCAAGGCAGTAATTTTAGCCATAAGTATATTCATCGCAGTAGCCCTATTCTGATGCTGTGACCGTTGGTTTTGACAAGCCACAACTAATCCAGTCGGAATATGTCGAATACGAACAGCCGTCTCCACCTTATTAACGTTCTGCCCTCCCTTTCCTCCAGAACGAAAAGTGCCTACTTCAAATTCACTTGGAGGAAGTTCCTCCTGCTCACTACTCTCAATTTCAGCTATAACATCAACACTCGCAAAACTGGTATGGCGTCTTTTATTAGAGTCAAAAGGCGAAATTCGAACTAATCTATGAACCCCTCGCTCTGCCTTACAATAACCATAGGCATTTTCCCCAGATATTAGGAGAGTTGCACTTTTTACACCCGCCACTTCTCCCTGCAACAATTCACTAATCTCTACTTTCCATCCTCGTTCCTCAACCCAGCGTTGATACATCCTTAAAAGCATACTTGCCCAATCACAGGATTCCGTCCCACCAGCACCAGCATTGATAGAAAGAATACAGTTATTGCGGTCATGAGGACCATCAAGCATCAACTCTAACTCTAAATTCTCCAATCCTTCGGCAAATTTAGTAAGGTCATTCTGAATCTCTAAGCGAATGTCAGCCTTAATAGATTCTTCTTCATCTGCGGCCATCTGTAACATCATCTCCATATCAGATCGTTCTGTCTCAGCTTTCAACAGTGGCTCAATACGACGCTTGATCGCCGCAGACTCGTCTACTAATTTTTGAGCATAACTTCGATTATCCCAAAAATTGTCCTGTGACATCTCACCTTCAATCTCAGTAAGACGATTCTGAGCCTTAGGAACATCCAAAAACTTACGAAGGTGTGCAACACGATCGGCTGTAGACTGCAACTGTTCCTCAATCTCTTCAAACATCAGAGCTGGCAATGTAATGTTGAAGATACAAGTTTCAAGAACCAAGTATAAAACTATCCGAAGTTTTAATCCAAAACAGCTGAGAGGTTATTGCCAAATGCCTTGATCCTGCAGTTGTTTTCGTGCCTGATCCGCCCATCCTCGATTCGCCGCCGGGCTTGCTGGGCTGGGATGGAGTACCCGACCAATCTTAACAGGCATTTCACCAAGAACTTGCTTTGCTTTTTTCTCAGCAAATCCACCAACGGCCACCAACCACTCCGGCTCTAAAACTTTAATCACCTTGATTAAGTGCTTGTTACACTGCATTTCAAGAGGCTTAGACTCAGCGACCGGTAGTTTATCTGGAGTACGATTGCGTCCAGTGCTTTCAAGAAAAGCCAGTGGACAATAGTTCAAAACAAAGTGCTTATCAAAAAATGTTTCAGGGTTTGAAAACTCATCCGAAAAAAAGCCCCAAAACCTTCTACCACTTACCTCGCTTCGTGGACAGTTTAACCCAAGCACTTGCCGTTTTGGATGTTCCCTATTCGGCTTACCTATAGGTGCATCAATTCGCAACCAGTCTCGGACTGCTGAAACTTCCCCAAACGGCACTCCTACTTGAGCCATTCCAAATGGCCCAGGATTCATACCCATAAAGACTATCTTTTTTTTACCACCACCATACAGACTCAAAAACTGTTTATGAGCCAACCATGCATAGTCTAAAGGATTATAAATATATTCCACTGGCGGAGTGAAATTCAGGCAGTTAACAGCATCCCGTAATTCGGAAGCTGCGAAAATAATTCGAGATTTTTTTGATTCCTGAGTTACCGACATTTAAATGAATACACCAAAACTAAACTAAGCACAAATAGTGATTTTCGTACTTATTAGTTATATCCTGCAAAAGAAATTAGGCTTGTAAATACCCTAATGCAATAAGCTGTTTATAATAAATGCACCGTATTTAGAAGATAATATCAGCGAATGAATTTGCGGAATTGAATATCGACTCGAATGGAGTAAGTTTTCCACGCACGTGGATTCATTATTAAAGATGTTTTGGCGACTGTTTTTGAGTGGCATGGCATTGCTCATAGGGACATCTCTAGGACAAGCTGTCACTCTATTCGACTACGAGTCATCGTGGAAATTATGGCGAGGAAAAACTCCTCCATCACGACCAGATTACTTGGAATGGATCAAATTGGACTATAATGATTCAGAATGGGAGATTGCCGAAACCCCAGTTTTTTTCGGAGAGAAAGTAGGAACAGGCACTGAACTTACCGATATGAAAAGCAAGTATAACTCGTTTTTCCTACGGAAAAAATTTTACTGTCCAGATCCTGAAAACATCACATCAGCAACTTTTCGAGCAAAAGCTGATGATGGGTTTGTGGCCTACATAAATGGCACTGAAGTTATACGATACAATGTCGAAACAGAAATACCTAAATATAATAGTAGAGCCTCAGATGCGGCTCCTGAACCTCTACGGTCTAAATTTCACAAAATTCCAAACTTCAAATCTGTTTTAAAAAAGGGAGAGAATATAATCGGCATAGTTGTTCTAAACCAACGTCGGACTAGTCCAGACATTTTTTTTGATGCCAGATTAACTGTAGTTTCAGACGAAAACAGACCACCCACAGTCGCCTCCATCGAACCAACTAGTGGACTAATATCAAGACTAGAGAAGATCACTGTAAATTTCTCCGAACCAGTCCAAGGCCTGCATGCCTCAGACTTGTTAGCGAACGGAAAACCAGCAATCTCGATCGAAGGTTCCGGCAGATCATGGACTTTCGAACTTGATGCTATTGATTATGGAAAAGTGCAACTTACTTGGGCTAATGAACATGGCATCAGTGATCAGGCACTAAAACCGAATCCATTCAATTCATCCAGTGAAAGTAACAACTGGTCGTACAACTTGGTCGATGACACTCCTCCTTTCATAAAACGCGCCAATCCTCCAGCTGGATTAACTGTCAAATCACTCAACAGCATAGAAATCGAATTCAATATGGCAGTAAACGGAGTGGGCGCAGAAGACCTACTTATTAATAACAATCCTCCTAAAACAATTAAACAGATCAGCGAAAGCCAATATTTATTCAAGCTCAACCAACCAGTCTCTGGTGAAGTAAATATTTCTTGGGCAGAAAATACTAGCATCATTGGCAAAAACGCTTTCAAAAAAAAGTTTCTCCCAATTGGATGGTATTATCGCGTGAACGCTAACGCCCCAGTCCCTCCTCGAATTGTGATCTCTGAAATCATGTATCATCCGATTGAAGAACCTGAGTTCGATAAAAATGGAAAACCGGTAATAGACCTCTCAGATGATGTTCATGAATTCTTAGAATTACACAATTTAAGTCAAAACACCGTCATATTAGATAACTGGCGAATAAGTGGAGGTATCGATTTTGCTTTCCCTCAAGGAACAACTTTAGATAGCGGTGAATTTTTAGTCCTGGCCAAAGACCCAAAACGTTTGGCAAGTATCAAGGAATACAACTTAAACTTAAAAAAAATCCTAGGACCATATGAAGGTACATTAAGTAACAACGGTGAGCGACTTCGGGTTGAAAACTCCTCTGGAGACACAGAAGATAGTGTTAATTATTCAGCAAAATTCCCCTGGCCTATTGGAGCCGACTCCATCGGTGCCGGACCAAAGTGGACTGGTATTGATCCAATGGAGTATCAATACCGAGGTCGTTCATTAGAACGAATTAATTTTTCACTACCCGGTGATAATCCTGCAAATTGGGTAACATCTCCTCTCCAAGAAAACGCCACACCTGGAAGGCCAAATCACATAGCCAGAAAACAATTGATGCCGGTCCCTATTGTAACATCAGTTCGAGCCCTGAACCGGAATGGAAGCCGAATCATTAACAAGTTAGATACTGTTAAAATCGAAGCTGAACTATCTGAAAATAAAATTCTTAATGGGATAACCCTAGAGTATTTTTACGACAACTTAGATAAAGAAGATGACTCATTGGTTAGAGTCGAAATGGAGTTAATCGATGGAAAATGGTCATACTTATTACCAAAAAAACCTGACCGAACTCTGGTACGATACCGCTTCCTAACAGATTTAGGTAAAGGAACGGAACGTATTTCACCAAGATTGGGAGATCCCTATGAATGGCATGCCTACTTTGTTATGCCTAAAACAACTGGATCCAATAAATATTTTGAATTACTGATTCCAAAAAAAGGAATAAGCCAACTTTCGAAAAACATGTCAGCCAACCCTCGCAGTGGCTATCGGCCAGCCATAAACATCAAACCTCGAGGTCCTTGGAACGATACTGTTCATGGCATTCTTGTTCATGATGGTGTTGTACGGGATATTTATGCACGTTGGAACGGAAGCTTCTTTCGTCGCAGTAGCGCACGCAATTCATGGAAGGTTCGTCTCCCTCGATATAATCGTTTTGATGGCCAAAGTGACCTTATGTTTACGGATAAGGATAATGTTACGATTGCTGGTCATGCACTTTACAGAGAGCTAGGCCTTCCTACTTCACACACCGAATGGGTTGATGTCTCAATAAACAAACGAAAAATGCGTCGCTTGATGTTAGAGGATCATAACGATCGAATGCTTGAACAATATCATGAAGATCAGGTTAATCGAAATCCTGGGTCCGCACTAGAGCCAAATGGACACATTTTCAAATCTAGTGGCATACTTCAAAATCTAGGCCCATATGGCCGTGGCGACGGCAGCAAACTCCCCCCTCGAGATGGGTGGTCCTCACTGCAGCGCTACGAGTGGATTTATTCGTCAAAGAATCAAGATTGGAAAGGACACAGTGAATTAAAGGAACTCATCGACGGCCTAGCAAAACATAAAAATAATCGCACTCAACTTCGCAAATGGTTTCTGGAAAACTGGGACATGAATGCACTAATGGATTACATTGCAGTTCGCAATTGGATGGGCACATGGGATGACACAGTGCACAACTTTTACTTTTGGAGAAGAGCAGACGGTCGCTGGGGTATGTTGCCTTGGGATTTCGATAACGACATGCAAGGCAGTTATGTCAACAAATCAATTTACATTGGAGAGGCTGGTAATGCTAACACAAGCCACGGAACTCACCCAATTAAAGACGCTTTCTTCAAAGCTTTTCGAGAAGAATACAAAGAGCACCTGTATCACTTGAACAACACACTTCTGACGCCAGATAATCTCAAGCGCATTGGCTTAGCTAACTACGCCACATATGCAAGCAACCGACAAGCAAGCATCAACAAGCAGTGCGCCTCAGTAAAAGTCCCTACACAACCTAAAGCTTTGAAACTTGCTGGGGGAAACTCAGTATACGCTCCTGCCTCCATGGTCGTATCCACATTTGAACCCGGAGAAAAAGATGCAGAGCACACCAGCACCATATGGACCATCCGATCTTCAGACGGCTCATTCACATATCCGGTGTACAAAAATCAATCAAAAGAAAATCTCACAGAGATGCCGGTTCCATTTGAATTACTGGAATTTGGTCGCACATATTATTGGGAGGCGACCTTTGTCGACAGCAAGGGACGTAAATCTTTACCCGCCACTGGAGCTAGTTTTCGCTACGGCGGACACGCTACATCTATCAATCTTATTGGCTTAAAAGACACAGAATGGAAATACAACGCAGACGGAGAAGATCTGGGTAAAGATTGGCGGAATAACGACTACAATGATTCTGTTTGGCCGAGCGGACCGGCATTCATTGGTCGAGCAACAACCCGACAAAAACACAAGATGTCCACAACCCTTAAAATGGGACCTCGTACATTCTACTTTCGAAAATCGTTCAACTTTGATCACTCGGCATCTGGTGCAGAATTACAGCTGCAATATTTAGTTGATGATGGTGCTGCTTTTTATTTAAACGGCAAAGAGATTCATCGCATCAACATGAAGGAGAGAGGTGCTATCCGCTATACCACCCGGGCAAAAAGCTCCATTCGTGATGCTGAGATCAGTGCTCTAATAAAACTTTCGGGTAAAGAACTTAAACAAGGCAGCAATGTTCTAGCTGTTGAAGTACACCAATACTCTACCAACGATAGTGATCTTGCATTCGGAAGCAGCTTGAGCGCCACCATTGAAAGCCTACCCGATGGAATTATTCTCAACGAATTGATGGCTGCTAACCGAGGCTCAGTGCAAAACGGAGATACTAGTCCGGATTGGATCGAACTATTCAATCCGACTAACCGTGAAATCGATCTCACTGGAGCCGGACTTGGAGATAACGTTAGCGAAGAACCAACTTTTTTCTTTCCAGAAAAAACCATTCTTGCATCAAAAGCACATATCACCGTTTGGTGTGATAGCTCTAATGAGCAACCTGGCCTGCATACAGGATTTGCCCTTGATGCTGAAGGGCAAAATATCGCTCTTTGGTGGCCCACCGAGGATGGATTAAAAATACAGGACGCCATCGGCTACGGTCCTCAGGTGGATAATCTATCTATTGGGCGAAGTCCAAATGGAATTGGGCCTTGGACACTTAACAAACCCACACCTGGAACATCCAATAAAAACATTTCATTAGGCAGTATAGACTCTCTATCGATCAACGAATGGATGGCTCGACCAGTGAATGGTAGCGACTGGTTCGAAATTTATAACAGATCATCATTACCTATCTTACTTGAAGGACTAAGAATATCAGATGATCCAACACAACCAAGCAAAACCATCATGCCACCACTGTCATTCATCCAAGGCAAAGGTTTTCTAAAATTCATCGCTGACAATTCACCTAATGAGGGTATCAATCACAGTAGTTTTCGGCTTAGTGGGAAAGGAGAAGAAATCCTGCTTACCAATATTAATGATAAAATCATAGATTCAGTTTT
>NYWG01000137.1 GCA_002684915.1 Verrucomicrobiales bacterium | reverse complement strand
GAGAATTTCGATAGCTTAGAGCTAGGTCCATTTGTATCTGACAGTGAATCAGGAGGCGATGGTACAGATTGGACAGCTGAGGCTCCTGCGGGTTGGGTGGTAGCATTTGGTGATGAACATGGTCCGACAGCTGGAGGCGATGATGTAGTGGAGTTTGATGGCTGGACATTTCTTGATCCAGTTTCATGGAATGCAACAGCCGGTCAGGATCGTGCACAGTTTACCAAGGGAACGGGCGTGATAGCCGTTGGTGACTCAGATGAGTATGATGATAAGGCTGATGCTAAGTTTAATGCTTCCCTTGTAACACCTGAAATAGATGTCTCGAGTGCTGCTGCTGGATCTTTGGTTTTGACTTATGACTCCAGCTGGAGGCAGGAACCGCAGCAAGGTAAGGTGATGGTTTCATATGATGGTGCTGATCCTGTAACATTGTTGGAGCTTACCCCAGACAGCCCAACGGCTTACAATGATACAGTCACACTCTCGTTGAATAATCCAGTCGGTGCTCAGAAAGCAGTGATTACTTGGGATCACCAAGGTCACAACAACTGGTGGTGGGCAATTGATAATATTATCGTAATTGCTGGCGAAGCTGGTGGTGATGGTGACTTAGTGATTAATTCCATCACAGTTGATGGAGGTGTTTTGACAGTAAATTGGCCTGCTCAGGACGGGGTTAAATTACAGACCGCATCATCTGTGAATGGTCCTTGGACTGATGTCGATGATACTACCGGTAAAGAGTCTCATAGCGGAGCTGCAGATCAGGCTGCGGCTTTCTATCGATTAGTGAAATAAACACGTTGGAGAACGCACCTGAATAGATTGGCAGCTTCGGTTATGAAAATAATCGAAGCTGCTCTTTCTTTTTTAAGAATGAATAAACTAATTAAAAATTCACTTATTTTTTTTGGATTCGTATTGTCTTTATCAATCGTAGGCTGCTCTGGTGATAAGTATCCTAAGGAGATTAGTTTGGAGGATGCTCCAGAAACGATTTCAGCAGCATTTAAGGATGAAAAAGATGATAATATAAAGGCAATGGCTGATCAGGCTACTAATCTATTAAAATCTAAAAATTATAAAGCTGCTCATGGCGTCTTAAAGAGGCTAATGGCTTTAAAAGATCTTGATGTTGAGCAGCGTGATCTTATTGCAGGTGGATTGATGGCAGTTGCAGAGAATTTAAGTAAGGCAGCTGAGGATGGAGATGCTCAAGCTGGTCAGTACCTTAAGATGCAGAGTTTTGGTAAATAAGTATTCAATAATTTCATTTAATTATACTTTGCTCTTTGCACTGTGCTTAGGAGTAGCTGGTTGTCGTAACCCTGATGATGTTATCAAAGCTGCAAAATTTGGTGATTTGAAAAGTTTAGTTAAAAGTTTGGATGCTGGCATACAAATCGATCATGCTGATCCAGCTGGTGAAACGGCGCTTTTTCACGTTATAGGTTCTGGTTCCAAAAAGGGTTTTGATTTGCTTATGGAGCGTGGGGCTAGTACTCAGATTAAGGATATTCAAGGCAACACTGCATTGCATAAGGCAGCAACTTTTTCTCGTGAGAGTTTTGCTGAAAAACTTATCAATATGGGTGTTAAAGTAAATTCAACTAACAAAGTTGGCTCTACTCCGCTTCATTATGCAGTGAGGAATGGGGATGTGAATATTACTAAATTACTTTTGGAACATGGTGCAGAAAAAAATATTTTAGATTTTCAGGGAAATTCGGTGGTAAATGTGGTTGAGTCTATGCTTAATGAAGACTCTTTGAGTGATTCAATGGGGAATGTGATATCAAAGAAAAGTATTTTAAATATTAAAAAAATTCTTAAACAGTAAAATGAAAACGACAAAAAAACTTAATATTAATGAGGGTTTCACCCTGATAGAGCTTCTGGTCGTAATTGCTATAATAGCTATTTTGGCTTCAATGCTGTTGCCTGCTTTGGCGGGTGCTAAGGAAAAAGGCAAGCAGGCTTTTTGTACCAATAGTCTGAAACAAATCGATTTGGCATTCAGAATGTATGAGGATGATAATGATGGGTTTATGCATCACACTCCTTCAGGAGGCCCTCCCAATCATGGAAAGTGGTATATGAATCCAAGAATGAAGGCGGCGCGTAAATTGATAGCAGATCCAAATAGTGGCGAAGCTTATTGGGGATTGGCTTACTATAAATATGTTGGGGGATCTATAGCTCTCTTCCGTTGTCCTGCTGCAAAGACTTCTGATGAGTGGAGAGAGGATGGTATAAAGTATGGAGCTAGTTTTTGGGTTGATGCTTCTTATGGTATGAATGGGCGATTTTTTAGTGCAATTCAAAAAAGGGGAACAAGTGGTTTTCGCCCAAGAAGGCGTAATGAATTAACTGATCCAAATCAAACGATAATTGTACAGGATGCTGGTGAGCAAAAAATGGATGGAGGACCTAGTGATACGCTTGCAGCTAATGGCGCAGCTGAAAATCTAACTCAGTGGAAGTATAGCCTAGCCCCACTTTATCCAGATGTAGATTGGGTATCAGAATGGTTTAGGCATGGTAGCGGCAAGCCGTACGGTGCTTCCTGTCAGACGTTATGGGCTGATGGTCATGTCAGTCCAATCAAATATACAAAGGATTGTGGGAAAAGCGCGCTACAAGGTGGAGGAAGGGATTATATGACTAGTATTCATTGGTATACTGGTTTGCCTTTATAGGCTTGATTTTAATATTTTAATCTAAAGGCTTTTCCAGCTTATCAGTTGCACACGGAATGTGTACACTGGTGCCATATTTTATTTTTGAGAGAATAATTGTGTCTACTATTTCATTAAATCAAAAAAGTTATACGTTACCTAGTATTCCGGTGGTTGTTATTTGTGCTGATGGTTGGGCTAATGAATATATTAGTCTAGGATTTGCGCATGGTGAATTACCTAATTTAGCTAGATTAGCGTCTGATGGGTATTATGGATTAGCTCGAGGAGCTCTCCCTTCTTTTACTAATGTAAACAATTGCTCAATAGTAACTGGTACACCTCCATCTGAAACGGGAATTGGGGGTAATTACATTATTGACCCTGAAAGTGGTGAAGAATTGATGACTAATTCATCACGTTTCTTGCGTAATGCTACCATTCTTGCTGCTGCTTCGCAGGCTGGTCGTAAGGTTGCTATGGTGACGGCAAAGGATAAGCTTCGTGAGCTCCTTTCTAAAGGTATGGATGGTATATCAATCTCTGCTGAAAAAGCTAATGAAGTCAGTCTGGAATTAAATGGTATTGATAATGTTGAGTCTCTTGCCGGGCCAAAGCCTGTAATATATTCAGCTGAAGCTAGTCTTTATGTGTTAAGGGTGGGAGTAGAACTATTGGCTTCTGGGCGTGCTGATTTTTTGTATTTATCACTTACTGATTATATGCAGCATAAATATGCTCCCGAGGCTCCTGAATCACGTGAGTTCTATCGTTTAATTGACGCGGAAATTGGCAAGCTGCTTGACCTCAATGCTGTTGTTGGTGTTACTGCCGATCATGGGATGAATGCCAAATGTAATAGGGATGGTGAACCCAATGTGATTTTTCTTGAAACGGATTTGGTTCAAGAATTTGGTGATGGTATTCGTGTAATATGTCCGATCACTGATCCTTATGTTGTGCATCATGGTGCGCTTGGATCTGCGGTGACAGTTTATTTACCAGATGGTGTGGATGCGCAAAAAGTTGCTGACTGGATTGCAGAACTTGATGGAGTTGCGGAAGTGTATTCAAAGGATGCTGCAATAAATAAGCTCGAATTGCCTGGGGATCGAATTGGAGATCTATTTGTTCTCTCAGAACGCGATTGGGTTATTGGTCGAACACCTGATCATCATGACCTTGGAAAACTTGAAGGCACCCTGCGTTCACATGGTGGTCGTTATGAGGAAATGGTTCCTTTTCTCGTTTCAAAACCGCTTAATAATAAGTATGCGGCTCTCGCCAAAGGTGATCCGCGTAATTTTGATATATTCGACTTTGTATGTAACGGAATTAAGCCATGAGTCAAGCTGTTGATATTACAAAGTCACTTCCACTTTCCTGGTCGAGTTATGTAGCAGGTCAGCGAGTAAAGTCCGATGATACGCTTGAGATTCGCTATCCGTGGGATGGTTCACTTACTGGGACTCTTTCAAAGATCACTTCCGAGCAACTTGAGGAGGCCATTCAGGCTGCGTTAGGCAATAAAGAGATGCCGACTAAAAATGAGCGATATGAAATACTCATGCGTGCTCGTGATTTATTGGCCCAGTATGCCGATGAGTTTGCTAATTTAATTAGACTTGAGGCAGGTCTCTGTATGCGTGAGACTCGTTATGAGGTTGGTCGAGCTCAGGAGGTTTTTAAGTTTGCAGCTGCCGAGGCGTTGCGAGATGACGAAAGTATCTTTTCCTGTGATGCAGCTAAAAACGGCCCAGCTCGAAAAATTTTCACATTACGAGAACCGTTGAGTTTGGTGGTTGCTATTACGCCATTTAACCATCCTTTAAATCAGGTGGCCCATAAGCTAGCTCCTGCCATAGCAGCTGGGGTTCCGGTTCTTCTAAAGCCTTCAAGTAAGACTCCGTTAACAGCGATCCGTCTTACTGAGTTACTATATGAAGCTGGACTGCCAAAGCCAATGCTTAGTACTTTTGTTGGTGACCGTAAAATGATAACTGAAGCGCTTGTGAAGGATAAGCGTGTTGATTTAGTTACTTTTACCGGGGGGACTGAGCCAGGTAAACATCTTACAAAGATAGCCGGTTATAAGAAGCTTTGTTTGGAATTGGGTGGTAACGCTCCATTAATAGTTCTTCGGGATGCGGATCTAGATTTAGCTGCAACATTGGCTACCGAGGGATCATTTCGTAATTCCGGTCAGCGTTGTACTGCTGTTAAGAGGATTTTGGTTGAGGAGGAGGTGCTAGAACAGTTTACAGCTAAATTTTTGGATAAGGCTTCTGAGTTTAAGGCTGGTGACCCTGCTAACGAAGAAACTCTTATGGGGACTGTTATTGATGAGCCTGCTGCCATCGAGCTTGAGCAGCGTGTAATAAAGGCAGTCAAATCAGGCGCTAAGGTGCTATTAGGTGGTAATAGAAATGGTGCGCAGCTAGAGCCGACAGTTATTGCCAATGTGCCACGTGATGCTGAGATGGTATGTGAGGAATCTTTCGGACCTCTTGCACCCATTATGCCAGTTCGTGATATTGATGATGCTATTGCCTTGGCCAATTCTTCTCCCTTTGGACTATCATCTGGAGTTGTTACAAATGATATGGCAGCTGCAATCAAAGTTATTAAGGAATTGAAAACAGGGGCGGTTAATGTAAATCAAGTGCCTGGCTTTCGAATGGAGTGCTCTCCTTTTGGAGGAATTAAGGACTCAGGACTGGGTATAAAGGAAGGAGTTATAGAAGCAATGAAGTTTATGACAACTACAAAGACATTCTCTTTACCATGGTAAGAGAGAGAGACACTCAGTATCTGTTGTTAACTCCTGGTCCTCTCACCACGACTAGAACAGTTCGTGAAGCAATGATGGAGGAATACTCAACTTGGGATGTTGATTATAATAATATTGTTGAGTCTATTCGAAATAGTCTGGTTCGTCTTGCTGTGCGAGATGATGTCAACTTTGACTCTTTCACATCGGTGCTTATGCCCGGTAGTGGTACATTTTCAGTCGAGTCGGTTGTAGGTTCAGTGATTCCTCCAGGGGGCAAGCTTCTTGTTCTCAATAATGGTGCTTATGGTGCACGAGTTGCGACTATATCTCGAATGCTTGGAATCGAAACTGTCGAGCTGAGCCAAGTGGAGACTGAGCTCACGAATCTTAATGAAGTAGAGAAAATTCTGATGGAAGATTCTGCTATTTCTCACGTTGCGATGGTTCATTGTGAGACAACCACTGGAATGCTTAATCCGGCAGAAGCAGTTGGGGAAATTGTACGTCGCCTGGGTCGTATATATATACTTGATGCTATGTCTTCGTTTGGTGGTATCCCAATAAGCATGGAATCTACTGGCGCACATTATCTTATCTCGTCTGCGAACAAGTGTGTCCAGGGTGTGCCGGGGTTTGGCTTCGTTATTGCAGATCGAGACCAGCTTGAATCGACCAAAGGATTGGCTCGTTCACACAGTCTTGATCTGTATGAACAATGGCGGGAAATGGAATCAAAAGGCGGAAAGTGGAGGTTTACTTCGCCAACTCATGTAGTGAATGCATTTGCCTGTGCATTAGAGGAACTGGATGCTGAGGGGGGGGTTGAAGCGAGGCATAATCGTTATTTAAATAATCATAAAACACTAGTAGAAGGGATGCGTTCCATTGGATTTAAAACCTTAATTAATGATGAATTTCAGTCGCCAATTATTACTTCGTTTCATTGTCCTGATTTGGCAGCATTTGATTTTCAAAATTTTTACGATGCGTTGAAGGAGCGCGGTTTTGTGATTTATCCAGGGAAAGTGTCAAATGCAGATTGTTTCAGAATTGGCACAATAGGGGATATTTTCAAAGATGATATATTAGAATTGTTAAAGAGAATCGAAGAAGTAATGAGTGGTTTGAAAGAGGGATAAGAACGCAATTTACCAAATTATGGCAGAGGCAAAACCACTGAAATTTTTAATTATTGATGGTTACACAAGAGAAGCTCGTGACCAATTACAGTCAGGTGGAGCAAGTTTGGCGGCTGATCTATATAAAAAGATGCTTCTTAAATGCTCACCTGTTCCTAGTCAGTGTGACATTATTTTTCCTGCTGATCAGGGTGTTAATCTTCCTTCTGGAGAAGCGATTAAAAATTATCATGGTATCGCTTGGACTGGATGTAGTTCCTGTGTTTACTCAGGAACCCCAGATGTAAAAATTCAGATTGAATTTGCAAGAGAATGTTTTCGGTATGGGGTGCCCGCTTTTGGCAGCTGTTGGGCAGCTCAAATTGCAGTAGTGGCAGCTGGCGGTAAAGTGGCATTAAACCCTAAGGGTAGGGAAATGGGAATTTCACGGGATATCCAATTAACAAGTGAGGGGTCGAGTCATCCTTTATATTTTGGAAAACAAGAAGTTTTTGATGCGTTTACCAGTCATGATGACGAGATCACAGTTTTACCTGATAAAGGAATACGGCTTTCAGGTAATGATTTTACTTCAGTGCAATCAGTTGCAGTAAGTTATAAAAATTCAGAATTCTGGGCGGTGCAATATCATCCGGAATATGATCTTCACGAAATGGCAAGATTGATGTTTTGTCGTATGGAAAAATTAATAAAACTTAATTTTTTTAAAAGTGAGAGTGAAGGTTTGACTTATATTAATCAATTAGAGCTTTTACATAATGAGCCTTCTAGATCTGATATGGCCTCTGAGCTTAAGGTTAAATCTGACATTTTAGATGATTCAATTAGAACGCTTGAAGTTAAAAATTGGATTAATCATCTTGTATTACCAAGTGTCAGCAACTAACACTCTTTTAACCCAATAAACGAGTTAATAGTTGTGTTATGTCCAAAAATGAAAATTCTCTAAGGATTAATGGGAGGATTTTTTTTGTTTCACTGATCTTTTTATCTGCAATTTTAACTTTCTTTTACTGGGAATATTTATCCAAAAAAGATTTAGATCGATTTACTCTCAACTCTAAGATTCCAAACAAGGAGCAAACAAAAGGTTATATATCTTCTGATAATTGTCGGTCATGTCATCCGTCTGAATATAATAGTTGGTATGGAACTTATCATCGAACTATGACGCAGGTTGCAGGTGATCATTCGGTTATGGGTAGATTTGATGGGTCAGAAATAAATTCCAGAGGTTTAAAATATCAGGTCTTCAAAAAAAATAATCAATATTGGGCAAAAGTCCCAGACCCTGAGATTATTATGAAGACAGTTGAAACTGGTAGAAGAATCAACGATTATACGTATCAGATTAGAACAAATGATGTTCTTACTATGCTTGATTTGAGATCGGTTCCCAGAGTGGAAAAGAGAGTGGTCATGACCACGGGCTCTCATCATTACCAAACATATTGGATTGATGGATCTGTATCAAATAAAGTAGACCGTATTGATGAATCAAAATATGGAAATTTATTGCAGACATTGCCGTTAGTATATTTGCCCAAGGAGGATAAGTGGATACCTAGAGAAGATGCCTTTATGAGGGCCCCATCTAGTAAACGAATGATTTCACAGTGGAATCATCATTGTATTAAGTGTCATAGTACAAATGGGAATCCTGGTCTTAAGGGAAGTAATAAATTTGAAACAGAAGTATCTGAGTTTGGTATTTCTTGTGAATCATGTCACGGAGGGGCTGAAGAGCATGTAAAACATTATCAATCCCCAATTGCTAGGTATGCTAAACATTTTGGCGACAAATCTATAACTGCCGAAAACATAAAAAACCCAGCTAAACTTGATCATAAACTTTCCAGCCAAATATGTGGTCAGTGTCATGGGGTTTATATTTATAAAGATGCAGAAGTTGGGATGGAGTATGCTAGGAATGGACCGATGTATAGGCCAGGTGATAATATCCACGATTATAGATACTTTATTCAACATCCAGGATCTTCGGGCAGTAAAATCAACTTGGATGAGCTAAAGAAAAATAAGGAGTTCTTTCAAGAGAGATGGTGGGACGATGGGACTATATTAGCCGGGGGGCGAGAGTTTACGGCTATGCGGGTTAGTGCATGCTATACTAATGAAAAAGAAGGAATGAATAATATTTCATGTCTGGATTGTCATTCTATGCACCATAGTGACCCAAAAGATCAGCTAAGGCAGGACCTGGTAGGTAATCAGTCATGTGTTCAATGTCATAAAGATGATAAGTATACTACGAATATAAAATTACATACACATCATGAAGTAGGTTCTTCTGGTAGTAGTTGTATTAATTGTCATATGCCGCACACAAGCTATGCGTTGCTTGGTGCGTTAAGGAGTCATCAAATTCAATCGCCTTCTGCGTTTAGAAGTGTGGAGCATGGTGTTCCGAATGCGTGTAATCTCTGCCACTTGGACAAAACTTTAGAATGGACTCAGAGGCAGTTAAGTGTGAGATATAATCATCCAATATATCCCCTTGAAGATGATCAGAAAAATATTTCTGCATGGATTCTTTGGATGTTAAAAGGTGATGCGGCTCAGCGTGCAATAGCGGCTTGGCATGGTGGATGGGGCCCAGCAAAGACTGCATCAGGAACTGATTGGCTACCTCCTTATCTTATTTCACTTTTGAATGATCCTTATGGGGTGGTGCGTTATATAGCTTATAAAAGTTTAAAATCCCAAAAAACATATGCCACTTTCGAGTATGATTATTTATCTGAGAATAGTGAAATTGGGCGTAAATCAAAGGAAGCAATGAGTGTGTGGTTAGCTGCAAAAAGGGAGTTTTCAAGTATTAAAAATACGCATGAAATTTTGATTCTTGATGATGGCTCGCTTGATAGAGAAGAAGTGAATCGACTGTTAAGTAAAAGGGACAATCGTCCGGTTAATATAAAGGAGTAGTCTTTAATCCATCTTTTTCGATACTTGACATTCGAGTATGAAATGCAAAAACATCAGAATTAGTTGATTCACTAGATTGCAATTATCAATCTAAAATCTATTTATTATTATGAATAGTGACTTAAAGGTTTCTTGTTTTAATTTTCTCATTTAATTACATGCTAGCCTGAAATGACTCAATCCAATCAGCATGATGTTAAACCTGAGGTAAGGAGTGGTATGCCTGTAGTGGGTATCCGTGTTCCCTCATGGGCTTCTTTTACTCGGCCTATATTTCGAGGGATTGTTGATTTCATTCGAAATAATGAGCAATGGCAAATTCAGACACTTGTTGATTCCACCAATGAAATGGCACCTGTTTTAATTGATGAAAATTGGAGAGGGGATGGTTTGATATTGTTTAGATATTCAGCAGAAGAAGCTGAGATTTTTAAACAGTGTAAAATCCCAGTAGTTAATCTAAGTGCTGAGTGCCTTGGAAAAGGGTTTCCTACAGTGATTCCAAATAATTTTGAAATAGGAAAACAAGCTGCTCAGCATATGCTTACACTTGGATTGAAGAATTTTTCTTATTGGGGAGATCCTTCTAGGAATTATTCTATTGAAAGAGGGGATGCTTTTGAGCAGCAAATACGATTGGCTGGTTTTAATTGTATTAAAGTGCAGATTGAGCCCGATCATCTCCCATGGGATGGTCGTTGGGTAAAGATGCATGAGAGAATTGTAGAAGAGCTCAGTCGGCTTCCTAAGCCAGTTGGCATTTTTGCCAAAGATGATATGCTTGGTAGTAATATTATTCGCATTTGCAACGAGGTCGGCATTTTAGTTCCAGAAGAAATTGCCGTGATGGGAACCAATGCTGATGAGGTATTCTGTCAAATATCAACTCCTCCATTATCCAGCGTGGCCTATCCAGGAGAAAGTGTAGGATATGAAGCAGCTCGTCTTCTTTCTGGCATGATGAATGGAAAGTCTATTAACAATGACCATTTAGTGACTATACACATTCGTGATATCGTTGCTCGAGAGTCCACTAATACTTTTGCTATTGACGACCTTATAGTTACTGAAGCAGTCCAATATATCCGAGCTGTTGCTCCAGTTTATCCAATACATGTAACCGAAGTGGCGGCTAGAAGTTCGCTTTCCCTTTCAGGCTTTAATAAGCACTTTGTCCAGCAGATGGGACATACTCCGAAGGAGGAAATTAAGCGTGTACGGTTGGCAAAGCTTCAGACTTTACTTAAGAACTCTAATGAAAAGATAAGTCAGATTGCGAAGGAAATGAAATTTGGCAGTCCGGAGGAACTTGCTCGATTTTTCAAAAGGGAAACTGGTATGGTGCCAAAGGAATATCGGTCGCGTTATCAAAATGTAACTTTATTATGAATCTTTAAGTCAAATTCAATGTCTCTTGAAAATACAGAAGGAGATTTTAACTCCACTCCATTGCGCCACATGTGGCAAGATCAGTATATTGATACAACTGTAAGAGAAACTTTGGCTAGAGATGATAAATTTTTTCTACATCAATCCCTTTCCACTCCATGTCTTACTGAAATAATTAAGTGTGAAGGGTCTTATCTGATTGATGCTTCAGGTCGAAAATATTTGGATTTTCATGGGAATAGTTTACATCAAATTGGTTATTCGCATCCAAAAGTTATAGATGCCATTAAATTGCAGCTGGATGAATTGTCGTTTTGCCCAAGGCGTTTTACAAATAAGCCAGCTATTGAACTTGCTGAGAAACTTAGCGAATTTGCACCAGGTGATTTGAATAAGGTCTTATTTGCACCTGGTGGAACATCTGCTGTTGGTATGGCAATGAAACTTGCTCGTTATGCTACAGGAAGGCACAAGACAATTTCTATGTGGGGTACTTTTCATGGAGCTTCGCTTGATGCGATATCTATAGGTGGTGAGGCACTATTTAGAGATGATTTAGGCCCATTATTACCTGGTTGTTTTCACGTGCCTTGGCCAAAAAAAACTGCAGATGCAGATGAGATAGAAAAGATAATGGAGAAGGAGGGGGATATCGGTGCAATAATTTCAGAGCCAATGAGATGTACTACAGTTGAAAAGCCGGAGAATGGTTATTGGTTGCGCTTGAGAGAGCTGTGCGACCGTTATGGTGCACTTTTAATTTTAGATGAAATCCCTTTAGCATTTGGAAGAACTGGTAAAATGTTTTGTTGCGAGCATAGTGGAGTTATACCTGATATTTTGATAGTGGGTAAAGGTCTCGGTGGTGGTGTTTTCCCTATGGCTTCAATAATAGCTAAAAATAATCTCGATATAGCCCAAATGAAGGCTTTAGGTCACTATACGCATGAAAAATCACCGGTTGGCGCTGCGGCAGCTCTAGCAATGTTCGATGTTATCGAGTCTGAAAAACTCATTGATAGATCTGCAAGTCTTGGGCGAAAGACAAAAATGGAGTTAGAGGGGCTGTTTAGTAACTTATCAATTGTGAAAGAGATTCGCGGACTTGGCCTTGCTCTGGCGATTGAAATGATACGCCCAGACATATCGGAGTGCATTTTATATGAATGCCTTTCCAATGGCCTGAGTTTCAAGGTGTCAAATGGGAATGTGCTGACATTAACTCCGCCTTTGACTATTACAGATCAAGAAATGGATGAAGCAGTTTTTATTATTAAAAGAGCATTTCAAAAAGCTCAGTCATTGTGATGAGAGATCATGAGTTGAAATCATCCCGACTGCCATGGTTGCTAGTTTTGGGTTTTGCATTACTTTTTATTCTGGCTGTGCCTTGGTACTGGGCTGATGGAGGCGAGAAACCATTAATATTAGGTATGCCGTTATGGGTAGGTGTTAGCACGTTTATTTCTTTTTTGATTTCCTGTTTAACAGCTTGGGCGGCATTCCGAACATGGCCTACTGATAGTGAAGAATCGGAGGGTGAAGAATGAGTAAAATTCCGCTCGGCCCTATTGAGCTAGGCTTTATAGCCATATATTTATTGTCGTTAATTGGTGTTGGCTATTGGGGAATGCGGGCTCGAACGGAGAATTCGCTTAAGGACTTTTACCTGGCAGGATCGGGTGTTGGATTTATGGTTTTAGTGCTGACTCTTTATGCTACACAGTATAGTGGAAACACACTATTCGCGTTCACCGGTAAAACTTTCCGAATCGGATATCCTTGGTTGATGAGTGTGCATTTCATGACTTCTATTATTGTGGTCTACCTTGTGTTCGCTCCGAGATTGCACAGTTTGGCAAAGCAGGAAAATTTTATTACTCCTGCAGATTTTCTTGAGTATCGATTTGCTCATAGGCCATACACTGTGCTCGCTTCAATCACTATGGTTCTAGCAATTGGCAATTATTTGCTCGCTCAACTAACATCCATGGGGCTTCTCCTGCAGGGTATAACTGAATTTGAAGAACGTACTGCATTCATCGCTGGAGTTATTCTTCTTGCAGTTATAATGCTGGTATACGAGACGCTTGGCGGCTTTCGGGCTGTAGCTTGGACGGATATGATTCAGGGTGGAATTCTAATGGTTGGGTTTGTTGTTTTACTTTTCGTAGTTCTTGATCATTTTGGTGGATTGAGTAAAAGCTATGAGTTACTCAAATCGTCTAAACCGGAAAAAGTTTCAGTCCCCAATTCACTTATGAGCCGGCAGTGGTTTAGTTATATTTTTGTGGTAGGTTTGGGTGGTGCACTTTATCCGCAAGCAATCCAGCGTATTTATGCAGCACGTAGTCAGAAAGTGCTTCGGAACGGTGTCGCAACAATGGCATTTCTGCCATTAACTGCATCACTAATTGCAGTTTTAGTTGGGATAACTGCGTTGGCTTCACCTGAGTTGTCTGGACTTAGTAGTGAGGATTCAGATCGGGTATTTAGTGAGGTTTGCAAAATTGTTATGGGTAAGTCTGTGCTGCACAGATGGTTGGTTGTGTTGCTTCTATCCGCTGTACTCGCTGCATTAATGTCTACAGCAGATTCTGTCCTGTTATCTGTGTCATCTATGTTGACTAAAGATATATATTATCGCCAAATTAATCCCAAAGCCAGCCAAGCTAGATTGACTTTTATAGGTAAATCAATCTCTTTGATTGTGGTATTTATTATGGCGAGCGTTGCCATATATTTACAATCACTTGAGAACAAACCGACATTGGTTAAACTCATGAATATGAAATTTGATATGCTGATGCAGCTAGCGCCGGGATTTATTCTAGGTATGTATTGGAGAGGGATGAAGGCTAATGCTCCATTTTGGGGTTTGGTTGGTGGTTTGATCTGTGTATTTGCACTATATCCAGTTAGCACATTATCAAATTGGGGAATACATGCTGGTGTTTTTGGCTTGGTTGTTAATCTTCTAATGATATTCATAATCTCTAATTTTAGCAGAGAGGATAAAAGTTCGATTGGATCGTAATATTCAATTTGTACTTTCTGTCCTTAGCCTATTTTTTAAAATTTATTTGCGAGGAAAATCAAATCCGTTGAAACTAACCGTATCTGTGAATCGTTTATTAAGTCTAATCTTGTTGTGCAGCTTGAATATAAGTGTTTGGAGCAATGATTATGAATATGATCGTATCAAAAATATTGTTTATAAGAAGATTGATGAGAAAACACTTAAGCTTGATGCCTATGTACCAAAAGGGGAGGGCCCATTCCCAGCAATATTAGTGGTTCATGGAGGTGCTTGGCGACTTGGCTCCAAGGGACAATTAGCTATTTATGCGCGGAGTTTGGCCAAGCGAGGTTATACATGTTTTTCGATTAATTATAGGCTAGCCCCCAAGTACAAAAGTCCGGCTCAAACCGAGGACTGTCGTGATGCTATACGATGGATTCGAAAAAATGCTTCTACGTTTAAGGTGGATCCGGAACGTATTGGTGCAATGGGCTATTCTGCTGGAGGGCATCTTGTCTCGATGTTGGCAACAACAGGGCTTTCCAAGGAAAATGATCCGCAAGGGGTTGGCACAAAAATTGTTGCTGCTGTAGCAGGCGGTGCTCCAACCGATTTTCGAACAGTTCCTGAGAAGTCTAATGCGTTAAAATACTGGTTTGGGAAGGCTAGAAAGGATTTACCAGAAGCATACGAGGCGGATTCTCCTAATGCATTTGTAGATAAAGATGATTCGCCAATCTTTTTTTACAATGGTTCTTCTGACCTTTTGGTGCATTCAGATAAACATCCAGCGCTTGGATTTCGTGGTCCAGTAGCGCTCTATGAATCGCTTAAGAGAGTTAATGTGGATACCGATTTATATGTTGCCAATGGGGCTGGTCATATCGCAATGGTTTTTAACAAAAAAGCTCAAAATGCTGGTTATGCATTTCTTGATAAGCATTTAAAACCATCTAATAAACTTAGAGTCTTTTGGCTTGCAGGTCAGTCCAATATGCAAGGGCAGGGTGTAGTCGATTTAGATCATCCCAAGTACTATAATAGCGGAAAAGGTATTCTGAAAAACGTAATGAAGAATCCAGAATTTGCGTTTAGATATAATCATATCGTAAATGAAAAGGATGAATGGGTTGTAAGAAACGATGTTTTTGTACGTTATAAAACCAAGGAGGAGTTGAAGACTGGAGGTTTATCAATTGGTTTTACCGGATACGGAGGTAAGCATCACATTGGGCCAGAATTCCAACTTGGGCACCTTGTTGGAGCTAGTTTTGATGAGCCTGTGCTTCTCATTAAAACTGCTTGGGGAGGGAAAAGTATCCATAAAGACTTTCGTCCTCCTAGCGCTGGTGGAGAGACCGGAAAATTTTACAAAAAAATGATTTCTGAATATAGAGAGGGTTTGGCTAAAATTGGAAATGAATTTCCTAATCTTGCTCAACTTGAGCCTGTGCTTAGTGGGTTTGTATGGTTTCAGGGTTGGAATGACATGTTTGATGAAGTCGCAAGAAATGATTATCAGGCTAATCTCATTTGCTTAATCAATGACATTCGAAAGGAAGTTAAGCAGAGCGATGTTCCCGTAGTGATTGGAGAATTGGGTAATGGTGGTATTAATGTTGATAAAAATATGATCACTATTCGTAAGGCTCAAAAGGCCGCTGCAGAATTTCTCGGCTCAAGTACTGCGTTTGTATCAACATCACAGTTTGCTCGAGAGGCTAATGATTCTCCTAATGTAGGCCACGGACACCATTGGTTTGGAAATGCTGAAAGTTACTTCTTGATTGGAGATGCGCTAGGAAAGGCGTTACTTAAATTAAACAAAAAATAAATTCTTATGTTAAAAAACACCCCAAAAATAGTACTTATTTTTCTGGTTGCTATCATTTTGATTGTTCATTCGTCAGCCGAAGAACAAAAAAAGTTCTATGATCCAGTCGTGAAAAAACTTGAGGGATGGTCTATTAAAGTTGATCCAAAGCTACTTGAGAAAGAACATGAAAAATTCAAGTTAGAGGTGTTTGATGCGCTTGCCAATCATCTTCAACGTATCAAATACATTCTCCCTGATGAGCGTGTGAAGGAGTTGCAACAACTTCCAATTTGGTTGGATTATAATTACGAACCACTCGGTAATATGCAGTATCATCCCGGGGTGACTTGGCTTCGCGCTAATCATCATGATCCTAGACTGGTGAAGCATGTGCATATTCCTAGGGCTAAAGCTCTACTGAGCCGCAGTCAATGGGCTAAGCATCCTTACGTGATTTTACACGAGCTTGCTCATGCTTATCATGATCAAGTTCTTGAAAAAGGATTTCAAAATAAGGAGGTTCTTGATGCTTATAAAGAGGTTAAAGAAGCAGGGATATATGATAAAGTTTTACTCTATAGCGGTAGTACTGTGAAACATTATGCGTTAACTACTCAAATGGAGTATTTTGCTGAAAGTACTGAAGCTTATCTTGGGGTTAATGACTTTTATCCATTTGTTCGAGCAGAACTTAAGGAGCATGATCCTCGTATGTTTAAAATACTTCAGAAAATATGGGGTGAAATTAAATAGTGCCCATGTTGGCATTAAGTAATTAGGATTTGTTAGAGGCAATATCTTTGGATCGTTTAGTTGCTTTACGTCTATCATTAGCATCAAGGATACGCTTTCGAAATCTCAGATGATTTGGTGTTACCTCAACCAGTTCGTCATTAGCAATGTATTCAATCGCACGTTCGATGGAGAATTTGATCGGAGGCGTTAGGGCAATTGATTTATCGGAACCAGACGCACGCATATTATCGAGGTGTTTAGCTTTAGCAGGGTTCACTGGCAAATCATCGCGCCTCGGGTTTTCACCTACAACTTGTCCGGCATAGACTGAGTCCCCTGGGGATATAAAGAGATTTCCTCTCGATTGAAGCATGTCTAGTGCATAAGCCATTGCATTTCCATTTTCCATGCTAACTAGTGTGCCAGTTTGGCGGGTAACTAATTCTCCACTATAAGGTCGATATTCAAGGAACATATGGCTCATGACACCATTACCGCTTGTAAGTGTGATAAGGTCACTTTCAAATCCGATTAGTCCGCGAGTAGGTATTTCAGCTGAAACGGTTACGCCTGCAGAGTGATGCTCAATGTTAGTAATTTTTCCTAATCTCTTACTTAGGCTTTCCATGATTGTTCCGAGTTGATCCTCAGGTGCCTCGATCCAAATTTCTTCGTAAGGCTCACACTGTTTGCCGTCGATTTTTTTATACAATACGGTTGGTCGTGAAACAAGTACTTCAAAGCCTTCACGTCGCATAGTTTCTAGTAATACTGCGATCTGCATGCTTCCACGAGCGTTGACGATGAATCTCGTACTTTCCTCTGTGTCATGAATGCTAATAGAGATGTTTGATTTTGTTTCACGTTCAAGTCGTGCTCGAATTTCTCGTGAAGTAACTTTTTTTCCATCTTGACCTGCAAGAGGGCCATCGTTTACTGAGAATTCCATTTGCACGGTTGCTGGATCAATTTCAATGAATGGTAAAGGTTCAGCATCCTCAGCTTTTGCTAAAGTTTCTCCGATATCTACTTCCTCAAAACCAGCTAGACCAGCTATGTCACCAGCCATTGCTGATGTTACGTCGTTGGTTTGAAGCCCTGAAAATTGCTTTAGCTTAATAATTTTTGCTTTTAATCGTGATCCATCTTTTCGAAGAACGTTTATTTGGTCTCCTTGCTTAATATCACCAGAAAGAATTCGGCCTATTGCCATGCGGCCAACATATTCGTCCCAGTCTATATTACTGACTAGCATACGGAATGGAGCATCTTCTATCAGTGGTGGAGGTACCCGAGATATAATGGCTTCAAATAGATCGTTCATGTTTGTTCGAGTTCCGTCTAGTTTGCTATCAACGAATCCCAGCTTCGCACTGCCATATAAAAATGGTGCGTTAAATTGGTCTTCATCGGCGCCCAATTCTAAAAATAATTCTAAAACTTTGTCATGTACCCATGTCGGCCTTGCTGTTTCTCGGTCTATCTTATTAACCACACAGATTGTCTTTAAACCGTGTCCAAGTGCTTTACGTAAAACCCAACGTGTTTGTGCTTGAGGTCCGCTTACAGCGTCAGTCAAGAGTAACACTCCATCGACCATTTTCATTACTCGCTCTACTTCTGCCCCGAAATCGGCATGCCCAGGAGTATCAACAATGTTAATTGTATAGTCCTTCCACTTAATAGCGGTATTCTTAGCCTTGATGGTGATTCCTTTTTCTCTTTCTAAGTCCATCGAGTCCATCACTCTTTCGGCTACTACCTGGTTATCTCGAAAGGTACCGCTTTGCTGCAATAATTCATCTACGAGTGTGGTTTTCCCACGGTCTACATGAGCAATTATTGCAATATTTCGAATGTGATCTGCTTTCACAAAATTTATTTATGGGTGGAAGATAAAAGAACAAAGATCAATTTTTTACCATTACCCGAAGAATAAACGGCTTAAAAAGTAAATTGATGCTTCAGTGGTGTTTGTCCTAGAACTCCTTGCCCTGCAGACGAGTACAGAAACTAAAGCAACTGTTCAAGTAAAGCTTTTGATTAAAGAGCCAAAAAAACACGGAATGAGTGTTAGAATCGTTCCGTATTATAAATGTTAATTTGATTTTTTCTAATAAGAATCGCTTATACCTTGAAATCTCCTCGGTAGTTGCGAGTTAACCAAGCTGGATCACCACCAGCAGCAAATGTGTTTTTCTTTGGGTTCCACTTAATTTCAGTATGATTGTAGTAAGTTTGGTTAAGTAAGTGGCAAGCGATTGCTGTTCGTGCTCCAATGATTTCATGTGTGCAAGGCTTCTTGCGAGTACGCATGGAGTTAAGGAAGTCAGGGATATGACTATTACTTTGGTATAGTTTTACTTTAGCGTCCTTAAGAAATTCAGATTCCAGTTTGTCGAGTTCTTTTGATAGATTGACATTACGTTCGCTTTGATTGGCCTTTCCAGCGATAAATTTATCACCAAGCCAAAGTCCAATTCTCCCTCTGTGACATTCTACGCGACCATCTGTTCCGTAGAAGCTTGATCCCATACCCGTACCATGCATCAGTGGTACATTTCCGTCGTAAACCAGTTGAGCACCTTTTTTTGCTTTTGGGTTTTCGGCTGGTATCGTGGCTATTGGACCACTGTCGTCCATACCTAATCCCCAATGGACGATATCAATCATATGAGCTCCCCAGTCACAAACCATGCCGCCTCCATACTCTTTATAGTTACGCCAGTTTGGGAAATGCCCGTGTACGCCTCTTGGACTTAGTACGGAACTATAACCACGTGTTGGCCCTGGGCCTATCCACATGTTCCAATCAAGACCTGGTTCCATTTTTTCGGTTGGAAGATCACAAGGAATCCCTGGAGGGCCGATGTTAACCGCGGTGCTCTTGACTTTGCCGATAACACCATTACGTACCAATTCGCAAGCTACTCGAAATACTCTTGAGGAACGTTGCATTGATCCGGTTTGTAGAATTGCTTTTTTATTATCCACAACTTTCATAACCTCAATTGATTCGTGAATGTTGTGGGTCAATGGTTTTTCGCAGTAAACATCTTTGCCGGAATTTACAGCTTCAACAGTTTGTATTGCATGCCAGTGATCGGGTGTAGCAATGCAAACTGCGTCTATATCATTTCGTGTAATGACTTCACGATAATCGTTGTACCCCTTACAATTCTCGTTTTGGTAACGTTTGTGAGCTCGTTTCAAGGCAGCGTTACGACGTGAAGTGTCGCAGTCTGAAACAGCAACGCAAACCACGTTTTTGTCAGCCATGAAGCGATTCTGTAAGCCGACGTTTTGTTTTCCCATTCCGATAAATCCCATAGCTATCTTGTCGTTGGGCTTTATTTTTGCTGACCAAATACCAGATGGAAGTATGAATGGAGCACTAGTAATCGCTGCTGTCTCAAGGAAACGGCGTCTTGAAAAAGGTTGGGGCTTCATGTGGAAAAACTACCCAATTCCTATTATTTTAAAAGCCTTATTTGGCTGGGAGGATGACTGATTATTCAGAAGAGAAAATCGATTATCGATCTTGAATAGTTTAAGATTATAAATGGTACGCCCGGGAGGATTCGAACCCCCAACCTCATGGTTCGTAGCCATGCGATCTATCCAGTTGATCTACGGGCGCAACCGAAGGGTGGGGACACTGCCAAAGCTCTTACTGCCTTGCAAGTGGTTTTTGTTTTTCGTTTGTTTTTAACCTTAAAATATAAAAGGTTTGAGTTTTTCATTCTCTGCTGTTTTTGCCTAAATGTTAGGGGTGAAAGGGTGGTGTTTTAGACTTCCGTTCGCCGCTAATGACTTGTTCTATAAAGATAGTTAGACGCTTTGTAATGCAATCAAACCATGCATTTCCTTGATCGGCGCTGGCCAATGTAGGATTTGGATCGATTTGATCTTTTACGGATTCAAGGCGAACATTTTCGGGGAATTTAGCCAGAGCAATTGATGTTTCAAATTCTTGTGCATGTCCTGGTAAGTCATTCGGAATTTGCTTTCCACCTTTAAGTAGTTTGTCTGCATCGGATTGGTTTAGAGTGTCCCAGTAAGATAGGAAATGAAGATTAAGTCCTTCGAATTGGCGAAGAAACTGATCCCATGTTCCTCGGACCGGCTCAATGTTCCCACCATGTCCGTTAATCACGACGATATTCTGAAACCCTGCACGTGCCATACTATGAATTATATCTCCTAGTGCGGCAAGGAATGTGCTTGGACTTAGAGTGATTGTTCCAGGGTGGCGCATATGGTGCTCACTTATTCCACACATTAATCCTTCTGCAATCAACACCTTTGGTGCTAGACGTTTTGCAACAGTTCGAGTTATATGCTTCACACTGCGCCAATCGTGTTCCATTGCCAAATGTTCTAAATGTTGTTCGATTGCTGCAACAGGTATAATGCAGCCTCTAAGTTCACCTTTTTGCATCCGCTCTCGAAACTCCTTTCGAGTGAGTTTGCCAAGTATAATTTCTGTTTTGACATTACTCATTATTTTATTTTGCTACCTAATTTTTTGGCAATAGAATAAGTACTTATCGCTGCCCAAAACCATGTAAATGCAAGCATTCCTATTCCGACTATTCCGTAAATGATAAGTTGTTTATGTTGTTCTATAAATAATTTTGAGTCGATTGGTTCTGTAGATTCTATTCCAATAGAAGCAAATTTGAACAGAACGAAAAGAAGGCATATTGTGAGAGCTGCTCCAGCTAGTGAAATTGCAGATTGAATGAAACCAGATAATTTTCGCCCTGCTAGGAAAGTTCCTAATCCGGGCCAAGCCAAGAGATTCATACCTGTAATACTCCAAATGTTGACTGGCTTTTTTTCACTCACTAGTTGTTGGATAATAGATTAATTAGTGACTATGGGCGAGTGAATTTCAGTTTTGCGACGGCTTGCAATTAAGGCGCTATCGTCTAGCATCTTCTGTTTGAAGTCCCAATTTAGATCATGAAACAATTATCAAAGCTGTTGGTTGTAATCTTTGCCGCTGCAACATTGAGCGCTTCGGCTGCACCAAAATTGTGGTTAGATTACAAGGGTAAGAAAGGCCCTGGAAAAGGCAAAAGTGTAGTACTTATATCTGGAGATGAAGAGTATCGTTCTGAAGAGGCTATGCCTATGCTTGCCGGTATTTTATCCAGACATCACGGATTCAATTGTCGTGTCGTATTTGCGATTGATCCAAAGAGCGGCCTTGTAGATCCTAATAATCGTACAAATATTCCAGGTCTTGAAGCTTTAAAGGAGGCCGATCTAATGATTATTGGAACTCGTTTCCGTGATTTGCCTGATAATCAGATGGTGCATATTGATTCTTACCTAAAGACTGGTAAGCCTGTGATTGGTATGCGCACTGCTACTCATGCTTTTAATATTGGTGGAGGAAAGACATACTCTCATTATAGTAATGGTTATAATGGGCCAAAAAAAGAATGGCAGGGAGGTTTTGGTAAGTTGGTTCTGGGAGATTTTTGGTTAAACCATCATGGTGGTCATAAGTCTGAAAGTACTGTAGGAATGATTGCCCCTGGGGCTGAAAAACATCCTATTACTCGTGGTATTAAGAATGGTGATGTGTGGGGTCCGAGCGATGTTTATGGAGTGCGCTTGCCATTGGCAGAAGGCTCGCAGCATATTATTCTTGGACAAGTTACAAAGCGTAAAGGACCACGTACAGATGATCCGTTTTTTGGGATGAAGCCAACGGATGACGAGGCTGCCCCTGGCAAGAAAAACTCCCCTATGATGCCTGTGACTTGGACTAAGAGTTACCAGGTTCCAGGTGGTACGAAAGGTCGTGTCTTCACGACGACAATGGGATCATCCACAGATCTTGTAGCTAAAGGTAGCCGTCGAATGATGGTAAACGGTGTTTACTGGTTACTTGATCTTGATATTCCAAAGGGTGGTACTAAGGTAAATTTAACAGGTAAGTTTGAGCCTCTTCAGTATAGTTTTCGATCTAAGGATTATTGGCCGAAGCAAAGTAAACGCCCTGCTGCTTTTAGGCTTGAACGGCAAAAATAAATAGTCCTTGATGATATTGCAATTTTTCAGACGGAGGTTTAGTTACCTCTGTCTTTTTTTATCTTCAGTGGGCGTGACTCTGCTTTTTGGATGTAAGCCGCCCAAGGTGTCTCCGATCATATTTCGTGTTATGACTTTTAATATCCATCATGGTGAAGGGCTAGATGGTAAAGTCGATCTTGACCGCATTGCAAAAGTGATTTTAGAAGCTAATGCAGATGCAGTCGCGCTGCAGGAGGTTGACCGAAATACTCGACGAACGGGTGGTGTTGATATGGTAGAGGAATTAGGAAAACTTACCAATATGCATGTTGCCTTTGGTGCTAATCTGGATTTTCAAGGAGGGGAATATGGCACGGCAATACTTAGTAAACATCCGATTCAATCGTTCGAAAATCATGTCCTTAAACAGGCGCGCGATGGTGAGCCTCGCGGTGTTCTTCAGGCTGTCTTGGATGTTGGTCAAGGCCAGATGTTATTTGTTTGCACTCATCTAGATCACACTAAAGACCAGGCAGAGAGACTTTTCAGTCAATCGCAGTTTGATGATTTGTTTGTTAAGTATAAAGATCTACCAGCTGTTTTTTGTGGCGACTTTAATGATACTCCTGATAGTGAGCTTTATAAGCGAATGAGTGAAAAATGGGTTGATGCTTGGAGCCTTGTTGGGAAAGGAGATGGTTTTACTATGACAAGCGCTAGTCCGACACGACGTATTGATTATGTTTGGGTTTCAGATAAGAAAAACTTTATGTTGCGTTGGGTTGATGTGCCGCAGACCAAAGCTTCAGATCATCTGCCTCTCGTTGCAGAGATGGAGCTTAAACCTGTTCCCCATCCGATGGGTAATGAACAGCTTGCTCTTTTAATTATCGTACTTAGTTTTTTAAGCGCTATTCCAATTGGTCTTGGGATAACCATTTTTAAGGCCAATCGCTGTAATTCATCGATTAAAGAAAACTGAGTATAATCTTAATAGAGGAATTCTGTAGCTCCGTTTTTGATAAGCAACTCTGATATTTCATTTTCGAAATTGTTATCGGCAAGATTTAATGGGGTTAAATTATTTTTGGTTTTCGCATTTAAATTCGCTCCTTTTTCAATAAGTAATTTGACAATTTCCTTTTGTCCCTTTTCGGCAGCCCAGTGCAAAGCTGCATATCCGTTTTCGGGATCCTTAGTATTTATATCAATACCATCTTTTAAGTATGCTTTTACTATTTCATAATCACCTTTCTTGGCGGCAATCATTATCAATTCAGTTTTATGTTTTTTTCTGTTTAGTTTTTTGAGTTCGCCTAGAAAATCCGGTTCTAAGTCTGAAGATTTAGTATACCAAATTTCTTCTTTCCATGCGCCGTTTATTAAAGAGCGAGTCTTGTGACTAAGGTAAAATATGTCGTTTGTTTCACCTAGGTAAATTGATTGTTTCATGGTTTGATTAACTCCAAGTTCATATTCTGTTTTGAAATCTGAACCAGAAACATATTTTGGTGGATTATTGCAACTGGTCATAACAACTAATAGAGATAGATATGGAATTATGATTGTTGTGAACAGTTTCTTCATAAGATTAATTGTTTGAGGAAGCTAACTTGCAATTAATAACTGTCCAACACTATTTATATTTTTTATTAGGTAGCAATTTATTATTTGGCTTTATAAGTTTTATAATCCTTTCTTGGCTAAGATGTTTTATTTATCTAAAGTTTTTGCATGGGATTCTGTAATTATTAATAACGTTTAAAATATGATAGTTCGTTCAAAAAAAAGAGCAGCTGGGTCTCAAGCCTATTATGCCGTAAAAAATTCTTCTTTGGCTATGGTGATTCTTGCTCTCGTGATTTCGTTGTTTATTTTCCCCTTCTGTCATTCTGATGATAAGGCCCTTGCGGTTGTCACGGTTCATCCATTAGCAACTAAAGCAGCAGAAAAAGCTTTTAAAGAAGGAGGAAACGCAGTTGATGCAGCCGTTGCTTCTGCACTAACGTTGGGAGTAGTGGACGGTTTTAATTCTGGTATTGGTGGAGGTTGTTTCATGTTGATTCGTAAGCCTGATGGCGAGTTTATTGCTATAGACGGACGTGAAGCTGCTCCTCTTAAAGCTAGTCGTAATATGTATTTACGTGATGGTCGTGCTAAGCCTGATTTGAGTCAGACAGGTTCATTGGCTATTGGTGTGCCAGGTGCTTTGGCAGCATATAATCTTGTGATTAGTAAATACGGAAAACTTGTTCTTTCGAAGCATTTAATGGAGGCTGCGACAATTGCTGATGAAGGCTTTGTACTTGATGCTTCATATTTACGTCGACTTGATCAAGTTGTGGATAAACTGCGACTTTTCCCAGATAGTGCAAATATCTTTCTTGATGATAATCAAACCCCTTGGCCAATTGGACACAGACTTAAGCAAGCTGATTTGGCAAGATCGTATCGAAACATTGCAAGCTATTCTGTCGATTGGTTTTATAAAGGCGAGTTTGCATTAAAAACGGAAAATTGGATGGCTGGAAATGGCGGTCTAATTATTCAAGAAGACTTTACTCGTTATGAGGTTAAACAGCGTAAACCAGTTCGAACGGTCTATCGTAATCATGAGATAATTGGTTATCCTCCACCAAGTTCAGGAGGGGTTCATGTAGCTCAAATCCTCAATATTCTTGAGAATTTTGATCTGTTTTCTATGGCTCCTGATTCTGCCGATTTTGTTCATATTGTTACAGAGGCAATGCGTTTAGCGTTTGCAGACCGGTCATATTGGCTTGGTGATGCCGATTTTGTTTCTGTCCCAAAAGGTTTAGCATCGAAAAAATATGCCCGTATACTCGCAAAAAAAATAAACCCTAAAAAGGTGGCTCGGGTTGATGCTCATTCGACACCTTTGGATGCCGATAAGGATTTGTTTGGTAAACATACTACTCATTTTTCAGCAGCCGATTCAGACGGCTGGTGGGTAGCTTGTACTGCGACGATCAATACGACTTTTGGTTCTGGAGTGGTTATCCCAGGCACTGGCATAGTAATGAACAATGAGATGGATGACTTTTCTGCTCAGCCGGGAGTTCCTAATGCATTTGGATTAGTTGGGGCAGAAGCCAATGCAGTGGCACCTGGTAAACGACCGCTTTCCAGTATGAGTCCAACAATTGTGTTAAAGGATGGAAACCCCATCTTTTCTGTGGGAGCAGCAGGTGGGCCAACTATCATTTCGCAGGCAGTGCTTGCAATTATAAATATTATTGATCATGGAATGGCACCGGATCAAGCGCTTGGGCAAGTAAGGTTCCATCATCAGTGGAAACCAAATCAATTACTTGTAGAGAAGTCTCTTGATCGAAAATGTATAGATTCATTGGTTGAACGTGGGCACAAAGTTAAGTTGATTAACTCTATAGGGGCAGCCCAGGCAATTGGTCAAAACTCTATGGGAGCTTTTATTGGTTCAGCTGATCCAAGGGGTCGAGGCGTTTTTTCGATTTTTAATTAAGCCGCAAATAATAGTGGATTTCTTCTGATTTAGTTATTAATTTTTGGTTGTCTTGATCCCGAAATCGAAAGTATTTTTCTGTGTTTTTGTGGTGCTGTTTTTGGGCTTGAATAAAGGTCGAAGTGATCTTTTCAGTGAAACGGTTTATCCAGTCCTTCGTGAAAATTGTTTCAATTGTCATGGTCCAAATAAGCGTAAAGGGGGATTGAGGCTGGATCGTCGACGTGAGGCTATGCTTGGTGGAGATACTGGTCCTGTTATTATAGCTGGCGATAGTTCAAAAAGTTCTCTCTATAGGCTTATTTCAAAAATTGATGATGGTAAACAGATGCCTCCTAAAGGTGAGTTGATTTCAACTGAATCCATAGCTGCTATTAAGAATTGGATTGATGCCGGGGCTATATGGCCAGCTGTATTGGCTGATGAACTTATGGAGGTGCGACCTAAACATTGGTCATTTCAAAGCCCAAAACGTACCGTTCCACCGTCAATTAGGAATACTGCATGGCCTAAGAATTCTATAGATAATTTTGTTCTAGCCAAACTCGAAAAAGAAGGGATTGATCCATCACCTCGCGGGGATAAGGCTATGCTTATTAGGCGTCTGAGTTTTGATTTGCTAGGGATTCCACCTAGTGCTGATCAGATGCGAGAATTTCTACAGGATGACTCGCCGAATTCCTATATTCAATTGGTTGACCGTATGCTTGCATCGGATGCCTATGGGGAGCATTGGGGTCGTTTCTGGCTAGATAAGGCGCGTTATGCTGATAGTGATGGATACGAAAAGGATAATGTGCGTCCTAATGCATGGGTTTGGCGTGACTGGGTGATTGAGGCTATTAACAGTGATATTCCTTATGACCAATTTTCTATTAACCAAATTGCTGGTGATATGCTGCCGGGAGCAGGAGTTGGTGAAAAATTAGCAACCGGGTTTCATCGAAACACTCTACGTAATACTGAAGGTGGTACTGATCAAGAGGAATTCCGAATAAAAGCGGTAGTCGACAGGTTAAGTACAGCTAGTTCAATTTGGCTCGGACTGACCATTGGTTGTGCAGAGTGCCATACGCATAAGTATGATCCGATTACGCAGCGAGAATTCTACGAGATGATGGCTTTTTTTAACACTTCTAGTGATCATTCGATACAGGTTCCTAATGATGATGAACTTAGTAATTTCAATAAAGTTAAAGCAGATTGGAGCAAAATTAAGGAGCAAATTGAATTGGATCTGGCTCTATATTTGAAAAATGAATCACCTGCGAAGCAAATTGAGTGGGAAAGAGATTATAGCCCGAATATACCAGAATGGTTACCGTTTCAGATTAAAACAATCTCATCTACTGATGATGTTAACCTCTCTGTTGATAGTAAAGGAGTCATTAAAGCTACAGGAGGAAATCCTGATATAGCCACATACACTTTTGTTGGCAAAACAAGTTTAAAGAAAATCACTGGATTTCGAATGACTGCTTTAAAAGTGAATGAAAATGGTGCTGGTCGTGCGGATAATGGAAATTTTGTTGTGAATCAATTTAAGGCTGAGTTGCTAATGTCAGATGGTAAAACTAAACCAATTTCATTTACGGATGCAAAAGCTACACATTCCCAAAATAATTTTGATGTAAGCAAGGCTATCGACGGTAAAATTGGTTCTGAGTCTGGTTGGGCAGTTTCGCCAAAAATGAATCAGGATAATTTTGCTGTGTTTTCCAGTCAGCCAATATCAGTGCCAAATGATGCTAAAATTAAAATTACTATAGTTCAATCTCATGGAAAGAAACATACTTTGGGCGGTTTAAAGTTGGAGATTTCTGAATCTATTTCCCCTACAATTTTCACTGATATTCCTGATAATGTTGTTACTGCGCTTGATGTTTCGGCTACCGATCGTAGCGAAGAGCAAAGCGTTTTAGTTCAAAAATGGTTTCAGAATAATTTTGATGAATATGCCAAAGGTTTGCAAAAAAAACTCAATGAGCATGCCAAACTTTCCCCTAAATATCCTGGTCCAAAAGCTAATGTAGTCGTTGAACAGTCAAAAAAACGTAAGACTTATATCCATATACGTGGTGATTTCTTGCGCAAGGCTTCTGAAGTGAAGCCTGGTACGCTTTCGGTGCTTCACCCTTTTAAAAAAGTTAATAAAGCTAATCGTCTTGAGTTTGCAAAGTGGATTTTTGATTCAGAGAATCCAATCACAGGAAGAGTTTCAGTTAACTATATTTGGCAAAACCTTTTCGGCAGTGGCCTAGTAAAAACTGTTGATGACTTTGGCGTTCGTGGTGATCTGCCATCTCACCCCAAGTTGCTCGATTGGCTTGCTAATGAGTTGCAGCAGCTTAATTGGAGTCGGAAAGAAATTATTAGAACTATAGTTTCCTCATCGACCTATCAGCAATCCTCTGTAATGCGGAGGGATCTTCAAACCCTTGATCCTGATAATCGTTGGTTAGCAAGGCAAAACAGATTTCGTTTAAGTGCGGAAGGAGTACGTGATGTTCAGCTTTACGCTGCAGGGTTGCTAAGTTTTCGTAAATATGGGCCTAGTATAAAACCTCCTCTGCCGTCTGACATTGCCGCTCTAGGCTATGCTAACTCTGTTCAGTGGAAAGCCAGCACTGGGGAAAATAAATACCGTCGTGGAATTTATATTCATGCCCAGCGAACAGTGCCATATCCAATGCTTGCTACTTTTGATGCTAATGACACTTCGGTTGCTTGTATGCGTCGTGAAAAATCTAATACTCCTCTGCAGGCTTTGACTCTATTGAATGATCCGGTGTTTTTTGAATCAGCTCAAGCGCTCGGACGATTAATGAGTGATCGAATTGGCAGTCTCCGACATAAAATAAAATATGGTTTTGAGCGTTGTGTTTCTCGTCAAGTCACTAATATGGAAATTGATCGCTTAATTAATTTTTACAAGAACCAGGAAAAACTAATCATTGCGACTCCACAGAGTGAAAGAAAGATTACAGGTAAGAGTGATGCTACTCCGCAATTGGCTGCTTTTATTTCACTCGCTAGAGTAATCCTCAATCTTGATGAAACTGTTACTCGTGAGTAGCGCCAATTTGTCTCGTTTAGTAATCTCGAATTGACGGGAATCTGGAGGATTGGAACACTGAGGTTTACTTTGATCAAGGCTCCTCCAATTAGAATCTTGCATGTTGATGGCGATACATTTTTTGCCAGTTGTGAAGTGGCGATGGATGCCTCTCTTTCTGGCAGGCCAGTATGGGTTGGGGGAGGTCGAACTGGTGATGGTATTGTGATCGCGGCTAATCGTTTGGCTAAGAGTTATGGCATTAATACGGGCACAGCCTGTTTTGAGGCTAAGCGTCTTTGCCCTCATGGAGTTCTAGCTCGTCCTAATTATGATGATTATCGTCGTATATCCCGTGATATGTTTCGTGTTATGGAACGTTACACTCCGACTTTGTTACCAGCATCGATTGATGAGGGATTTCTTGATCTTACAGGGATGGAGCGATTTGTTTGGCGTAAGCGAATCGCGGATTGCTATGTAAATAGATTGCGTTCAGAAATCGAACGTACAATTGGTGTTCCAGTCTCCGCCGGGTTGGGTTCGTCGATGTGGGCAGCTAAACTCGCCACTAGTGCAGTTAAACCGGGATTTTTAGAAATTCCAGTTGGGTGTGAACGAGAGTTTCTTTCTGAGCGATTGTTGAGCGAATTAGCCGGTTGTGGTAGACGTCGTGAACGTGCACTTGCAGCACTCGGCGCACATACTTTTGACGATGTTGCTCGCATGTCATCGATTCTTTTGAGGAAGCGGTTTGGTGTTTGGGGACATCAATTGTGGCTGTTTTCTAGAGGAGAGTGGGTTGAACCGATTGAGGTTAAGGAACAATGCCGCACTACAATTTCCAGTAGTACTACACTCCCGGTTGATGAGCCGGATTATAATGCTGGATTAATTTTTCTTCTCAGTGAGGCTTCACGGTTGACTGGTCAGATTCGCCGTGAAGGATTACAAGTAAGAGAACTGTTTGTTAGTATTCGTTTTAACGACTTTCAGCGTGTTTCTTCTAAGCATAGGTTTAAGCATCCACAATTCCGAAATACTGTTATTAATGACATTATGGAAAAGCTTTATTGGAAAGCAATGTTAGGTGGAAAAAAATCAATTCGTCAAATTTGTCTTGTTTTTTCGAGCTTACAGCAACTCGAAGATCAACCTATGCTTTGGGGTGCCACGGATATCGAACGATGGAGTGCAATCGATTATGCATTTCAGCATATTGAGGACCGGTTCGGTGAAAATTCCATAATGACGGGTGCTCAGTTTGCACTAAGGGTCCAAAATGGTTCTTCTGAGATATCGCCAGCTAAGTGCCCGTTTGGCCTACATGAAGCTAACCACACTGGGCCTATTAGACTTGATTCAAAAAAAGCCAAGAGATTCCTTAAGAATATTGACTGTATAGAGGGGGGCTAAAGGCTAAAAAAGGAATCAAGAGCGAGTACGGATGTGACTATATTTGCCGTTCCGACGAGTTCGAGTTTCTTGAAAACGTGGGCTATAGATCGTTTTGCTATTAGCTTGTGATAGATACATGCTCATCAGTCGTGATTGATTAAGAGGAGGCCTCCGGGTTGATAATAACCGGCTACATACTGAAACGAATGTGTAGAATATTCTTCTCACAAGCAAAGGGTCTAAAACTACTAACTCAGTGTAGGCTAAGGATGCTAGGTTTCCAAACTGAAAGTATTCACAATTTTTTATTTTTATTCACAATTACGTGTTAATTGAGAATAAGCGGTTAATATTTTAATGGAATTATACGAATAATTTGTGAAAAACTGTTATGATTGGCTGCTTGCAATTGAAGCGCCAGATGAGGTGCCAATACGAGTCGCCCCCGCTGCGATCATTGCTCTGGCGGTTTCGGCGTCGCGGATTCCTCCTGAAGCCTTCACTCCGCAGAATTGCCCTACAGTTTCTCGCATTAATTTGACATGTTCAATTGTTGCCCCACCAGGCCCGAATCCGGAGCTAGTTTTGACGAAGTGGGCTTCAGCTTGAACGGCAATTTTGCAGGCAGTAGCAATTTGTTCATCATTGAAATAGCCGGTTTCAATAATAAGTTTTACACGCCGGTCATCTGCAGAATCGATAACATCTCGAATTTCACGACTAATGGCTTGATGATCTCCATCGAGAAATTTTCCAATATTCATCATTAGATCAATTTCATGTGCTCCATTGTCTATTGCTACCTCGGTTTCATAGCGCTTGGCATCTGAATCAGTTGCTCCAGACGGAAATCCGATGACTGTAGCAATTGAAACATTGGATTCGCCTAAATGATTCCAAGCGTTTTGAACCCAGCAACCGCTAATGCAAACTGCAAAAAGCTCGTTTACAACGGCTTCCTTGCAAAGTTTTTCGATATCTCGAGCAGTGGCATCTGCTCGTAACAAGGTATGATCGATATATTTGTTGATTTGCGTTTCCGCTTGATCGGCCATGGGTTAATTTGAGAGAAGGTCTTTAACCATGTCTCGCTCCTCTTTTAGTTCGTTCACGGTGGCATCAAGTTTGCCTTGGCTAAAGGGGTTTAGCTGGAGTCCTTGTACGATGTCTAATTGGCCTCCGACATTACGGGTAGGAAAGGATGAGATCAGCCCTTTTTCAACTCCATAACTACCATCTGAGCAAAGACAGAGACTGTGAAAGTCGCCTCCGGAGGTTGGGTTTACAGCGGATACAACAGAGTCTACCACGGCATTTGCTGCACTAGCGGCGCTGGAAGCACCTCTAGCCTTGATAATGGCCGCGCCGCGCTGTTGAACTGTCTTAAGAAAATCACCTTCGAGCCATTCCTGATCCTTAATCACATTTGTAGCTGCTTCGCCATTAATCTTGGCGTTTGTAAAGTCTGGATACTGAGTTGCAGAGTGATTGCCCCAAACAGACATGTTGGTTACAGCTGTAACATCTACACCTGCTTTCCGAGCCAATTGAGACTTTGCTCGATTTTCGTCTAGACGTGTCATGGCGAACCAGCGATCGCGTGGAACATCTGGCGCATTGTTCATAGCGATCAGACAGTTTGTATTGCATGGATTACCAACAACTAGCGTTTGAATATCACTTGAGGCGTTTTTTTGTATTGCTTGGCCTTGACCAATAAAAATTTTTCCATTGATACCGAGTAAATCACCACGCTCCATGCCTTGCTTACGCGGCACACTGCCTACAAGTAGTGCCCAGTTAACACCATTAAAGCCATTATTTAGATCAGAAGTTGCCACTGTGCCTTTAAGTAATGGAAAAGCGCAGTCGTCCAGCTCCATGGCAACACCCTCAAGAGCTGGTAGAGCTTGCTCAATTTCGATCATGTGGATAATTACCGGCTGGTTTGGGCCGAACATCTGGCCGGAGGCAATGCGGAATAATAACGCGTAACCGATTTGGCCGGCCGCTCCAGTTACTGCAACACGAATAGGTTCTTTACTCATTATAAAAAGCGGCGCTGAGTATGGATTTTACTAACGTTTACCACAAGTTTTTACGATTGGATAAATGAGTTAGTGAAAAGATTTCCCTTTATGAAAGAAAGTTGATTCATTGTTATCGGGTGCGATTTCTTTATGCTGGCAAATTAGGCATTCAATTTACTTACCGATTATTCCGTTGAGAATTTCAAGTGTTGAGTACAGTTATTGCAGTAGATCATTATAGAATTATCTACTTGATCTGAGTGATGCTTGATTGGTTAAAGATTGTATTATTGTTATCTATTTGATCCTCCCATTGACAAGAGATTCAACAACTGCGGGATCAGCTAGTGTGCTTGTGTCCCCCATGTTTTCAATATCACCTTCAGCGATCTTGCGTAGTATTCTTCTCATTATCTTTCCGCTTCTAGTCTTGGGTAGGCCTGAAGTGAATTGTATTTTTTCCGGCGAAGCATGAGGTCCAATATCTGCACGAACTTGTTTAATAATTTCACTGGTTAATGTTTCGGTAATTTCTTTCCCAGTTTTGAGAGTAACAAATGCGTATATGGCGTTACCTTTAATATCATGCGGGTAGCCGACAACGGCAGCTTCTGCAACCGATTGGTGGCCTCCAATCGCTCCTTCAATTTCTGCTGTGCCAAGGTTGTGGCCGCTTACAATAATGACGTCGTCTACTCGCCCAGTAATCCAGTAGTATCCGTCCTCATCGCGTCGGCAACCGTCTCCACTAAAATACTTTCCTGGAAACCTCGAAAAATAGGTGTCTATAAATCGTTGATGATCGCCGTAGACCGTTCGCATTTGTCCTGGCCAAGTTTCGAGCATGCAAAGATTTCCGGATACATCATTACCGTCTATTATGTTTCCTTCGTCATCTACCAGTGCTGGCTTAACACCAAAAAATGGTAGGGTGGCTGAACCTGGTTTTGTAGGAGTTGCGCCAGGTAATGGTGAGATAAGGATACCGCCAGTTTCGGTTTGCCACCATGTATCAATAATTGGGCATTGCTTTTT